>CAZODM010000021.1:0-27596 GCA_964578585.1 uncultured Desulfobacterales bacterium
TATCATAGCTAATAGAGCTAAATGGGTCTTATCTAGACGTTTTAGCCCAATCTCATCTGCTAATCTTAATGCCTCTTTTAGTTCTTCTTTTTTAAGCTTTCTATCTAAGGGTGGGTATTCATAAGCCTTCCAACAAGGATGATAATGTCCCATAAGGTTTACATATGTATTTTCTGATATTTCGTTCTTTATAAAGCTGAGTATCTTATGGGTGTCTTCTAGATTGCCAGGAAGAATAAGATGTCTAATCATGAGTCCTTTTTGTGCAACTCCTTTTTTTATAATAAGATCTCCTACTTGACGGTGCATTTCTTTTATTGCCTCTTTAGCTATAAGCGAATAGTCTTTTGCTCCAACTATTTTTTTTGCAAGTTCGTTATTCCAGATCTTAAAGTCAGGCATGTATATATCAATAATGCCTTCTAGGTGTTTAAGGCACATAAGGTCATCGTATCCACTTGAATTGTAGACAATTGGTATATTAAGCCCTTTTTCTATAGCAATTTCAAGTGAGACAATTATAGGTAGTATTTGATGAGTAGGAGTTACTAAATTTATGTTATGACAACCACGTTTTTGAAGGTCAAGCATTGCATAAGCAAGTTGTTCAACACTTATATACTCACCTTCTAACAGTTGGCTTATTTCAAAATTTTGACAAAATACACACCTAAGGTTACATCCAGAAAAAAAGATTGTACCAGAACCACCTGTGCCTACCAGACAGGATTCCTCTCCAAAATGAGGGCCATATCCAGATATAAATGGCTCTTTAGTGACCTTACAAAAACCAACGTTATCTTTTCTGTCAACCTTACATTTCCTAGGACAAATTGTACACGGACTAAAATTTTTTATAAACCAGTCCTTTACTTTTCTAATTTTTTCTAGTTTTTTATCCATAGAAAATACCTAACATGTTAGGTGAAATGCACCTGCGATATTTTCAAGTCCTTGTAATTCAGCAAGTTCATTAAATCTCTCCATTGCAAGTGCAGTTGATATTGCCTCAAGCCTTATCCCATATTTCCCTAAAGCCCCTGCCAAATCTGGTGCAAGACGCATTAGGTCGTTTGCTCCAGTGCCCACAACAAGGGTATGAGGCCTTGCCTCAATAATATCTTCTAGGTCTTCAAGCTGGAGTAAATGTCCTTGTTTACGCCACCAATTTGGTTTAATCTTCCCCTTGACTATCTTAAGATCACTTGTATATTTTTTACCATCAATTACCATTTGTCCAAAACGGTAGAATTCAAGTTTCATAGTTATTATCTCCTTTTTTCTATTTATTATTCATAATACTTATTGTTCTTTGGTTGACAAGCCATAATAAGCTAGATATACATCATCTGTAAACTAGGTCGGGACGTGGCTCAGTCTGGTAGAGCACAGCGTTCGGGACGCTGGGGTCGGAGGTTCAAATCCTCTCGTCCCGACCATCTAAATGTATATTTTGTTTTAGTGGGGGATAAAATGTCAAAGATAGAAAGAGCTATTATAAGTGTTACAGACAAAAGTGGTATAAAAGAATTTGCAAAGGCCCTCAGTGAGATGGGGGTAGAGATCATCTCTACAGGGGGAACAGCTAGGGTAATAAGAGAGGCAGGAGTTGAGGTTAAAGATGTCTCTGATATAACTGGATTTCCAGAGATGATGGATGGAAGGGTTAAGACCTTACATCCTAAGGTACATGGTGGAATCCTTGCCATAAGAGATAATGAAACCCATGTAGCCCAAATGAAAGAACATGGTATCCCTCGTATAGATCTTGTTGTAGTAAACTTATATGCTTTTGAAAAGACTGTTGCTAAAGAAGGGGTAAGCCTTGCAGAGGCAATTGAAAATATTGATATTGGTGGCCCAACACTTCTTAGGTCTTCTGCAAAGAACTTTAGGTATGTTACTGTAGTTGTAGATCCAAGTGACTATGAGCTCATTTTAAAAGAGATGAAAGAGAACAATGGAGAGACTACTCTAGAGACTAGATTTTATTTAGCAAAAAAGGTCTTTGCTACAACAAGTAATTATGATAAGGCAATCAGTGAATATCTAAATAAGATAGATCCTTCTTCTGATTCCTATTTTAAAGGATAGTTGTGATTTGTGTAAGTCTATTACAAAAAGATGTCGATAGCCTGTTAAAGGCTATTTCAATTTATAAAACCAAGGCGGATCTAATAGAGATTCGCCTTGATTCCCTAAATGCTCTTGATTTTTCTTCATTAAAGATACTAATTGAAAGTTGTTCAGGGATTAGAACAATAATTACAAATAGAGCAGAATGGGAAGGTGGTTATTTTAAGGATTCAGAGGATAAGCGTATAGAATTTTTATGCGCATCTATAGAATTAGGAGCTAGTTTTGTTGATGTTGAGATTAAGACCCATCCTAATTTAAGAAATAGGGTCTTAAATACTTCTCGGCGTTCTAATACTAAAGTAATACTTTCTTTTCATGACTTTTCACATACTCCTTCCATAGGAAAACTAAGACAAATCCTTTTGTGGCAAAGAAGAGAAGGTGCACATATAGGAAAGATTGTTACTATTGCTAATAATATAGAGGATTGTGCAGATATACTTTCTCTTTATAGCCTTTCTCATCAATTAGATTTTAAACTTCTTGCCTTTTGTATGGGGCAAGTAGGTAAACCCACCAGAGTTGCCTCCCTTGCTGTTGGTGCTCCTTGGATGTATGTAAGTCCTCAGATTGGTAAGGAGACTGCTCCAGGACAACTTAGTTTTGATAAAGCAGAAGAGATACTAAAATTTTTTAGAGATTAATATTTTTGTTTTTTTGAAAAAATTTTTCAAAAAGGTTATATTAATATTTTGAAATGATTAGCTTTTTGATGATAAAACTAATCAATTTTAACTATTTTTATAATTAGTTATTTTCTTTTTTCTTTTATAATTGCTATTGCATTTTTTAGTATTTTGTATCAAAATTATCTATAGGTCTTATTACCAAAATAAGTTGAGAGGTTTTTAGGTAGTTTTATGACTTTAACAAAAGCAGATCTAGTTCGTAGAGTTTATAAAGTCGATTTTATAAACAAGACGCAGGCTTCAAAGGCAGTTGATCTTTTATTAGAGATCATTAAAGAACAATTAGCAGAAGGCGAATCTGTAATGATTAGTGGCTTTGGCAAATTTGTTGTAAAAGATAAAGATCCTAGACGTGGCAGAAATCCTCGCACAGGAGAGACAATTATCTTAGAGGCGCGTAGAGTTGTTACTTTTAAGCCTTCGGGTGTTCTTAGAAAAAAGATTAATCAAAAATAAATTTTATTTTGATTAAAGAATTGATTAAGAAGCCTTATTAAGGGCATTGGGCCGCCTGTTTTTCAAGATTATGTTTTTGAGATTGTTTAAGAGGGGGAAGTATGCCTATAGGATAATTTACTTGGTACTTGTTTGGGTCTAATACAATTTGTCTTGCAAGGCGGGTCCTTGCATTTACTACAATAGGTCCTAAAAGATTTACTGTAATGATCTCTTCTTTATCACTCCTATTGGGAATAGTAACAAGTGTTATAATATTTACATCAGAAGGCTCTTTAATATCTAATTCCTTTTCTACTCTATCAGGTATCACAAATTCATAATCAGGCCTTATCAAAAAAGGATCAATACAAACAAAGGCAAGCTCAGGTCTTTCAATACTTTGTAACCAAAAAAATATCTTACTATCTTTATGAGGGAATAAAACATAAGATCTTTCTTTAGGAAAACCTAGTATCCCTTGGGTAAAATGTATAATTTTATCTTCTTCAATCTCAATAGTACCAAATCGTGTAGTCTTTATTTCCATATTTAGACTCACTCCTTCTTTTTTATAAAGCCTTCTAGCTCTTCTATGGCATTGGGTTCTTGTACATAAGAGGCAGCCTTTAAATTCTCTTCTAGAATACGCCTGTAAACCTCTTCTCTATGGACAGGTAGCTCACTTGGTGCATTAATCCCTAAACGTACCTGTTTGCCTTTTATCTCTACAACTGTGATTTCTATGTCATCTCCTATGGTTATCTTTTCCCCAACCTTCCTGGTTAATATCAACATTAAGCAAGCCCTCCATGGCTAAGCTTTTAGGAGTATATTCGACACAATTAATAGAAAACTTAAATACTTATAAATAGTTAACTAAGGAGAGCTTCATCACCTTAGAGGCAGCAGATAAGGCAGCCTGATAACTTAGTTCCTCAGTTTTTAGATCTGTAATTGCCTTTACAATATCTGTATCTTGTATATCAGATAAGCGTTTTTTACTTGTGGTAAGAAGTTGATCTTCCATATCATTATGGACACTAAGGGCATTGTCTTTTGCACCCATAGCAGAGATCTGTTGATTCATATAATTAAGAGATGTATTTATTTCAGACATTGCTCTTTCTATATCAGTTTGGCTATTTGAGTTTAATGCATCTTCTAAGTCCTTTAATGCACTAAAGACTCCTGATTGTATAAGTGCATCATGTCCATTTACATTTATAGTCATGCTTTGACCTTCAGCAACATTTATAGCCAGGTTCTGTCTATTACCTAAATACTTAACACTACCATCTGGTTGCATAACAAATGGAGCTTCTCCAGGTCTATAACCCCTAGTTTTTGTTCCACCAAATATATACCTATCTCCCATCCTTGTATTACCAAGTGCTACTACTTCATTTAAGATGGTTTTTACCTCTTCAGCCATAGCCTTACGGCTGTCTGCGTTTTGACTATCATTGGCACCTTCTACAGCTAATGTTTTTGCTCTAAGGAGTCTATCTTGTATTTGACTTAGTGCTGAGCTAGTAGCAGCTATCCATCCCTTGGCATAGGTTATATTTCTTTGATATTGCTTTGTATCTGACATCTCTTCTTTAATAGATAGGGCATGTGTAAGTGCAACAGGTGCATCAGAAGGAGTAGAATATATCTTACCAGATGAGATAGAAAATTCTGTTTTAGCCATCTCATCAGTGATTCTATTAATATCTGTTCGTATCTGGTCATACATAGTGTGAGCTGTAATACGCATAATTAGACTCCTTTAAAAAGGACTATTTTACACTAAGAAGTGAATCAAACATTTCATCTGCTGATTTGATAAGCTTAGCAGCAGCAACATAAGCATGTTGATATTTTATGAGATTTGTCATCTCTTCATCTAGAGATACAGCAGATACCGCATCTCTTCTTTGTTGAAGTTGATCTAGACTTTGTTTTGCAAAATCATAATCAAGTTGAAATCCTTTAGATTGTATTCCCACTGTTCCTACCAGCCCTTGATAAGCCTCATTTATGCTTGATCCATCTAGATCTTGTATCGGCATTCTAGATATGTCTCTTATAGAAAGGGCATTTTCATTATTAGCAGGGGCAATATCACCGCCTTTTGGGGTAAAAAGATCTATTGCATTTAATAGCCCTGAGCTGTCTCCAGCGAGTACAAAGTTTGAAACTCTATTTTTTGCACTTATCTCTATGCGTCCGTTTTGCACTTGGGCACTAAGCCCTGGCATGTTGTCTATCTTTGATGCAATTTCAGCTAATCCATCATGTTGGGAGTTAACCTCTACAGTATAGAGTCCACTAAACTTTCCAAGATCAAGCCCAGATATACTTCCTGTTATACCCTTTATGTGAAATGTAATTGGAAGTCCATTTTGGCTTATAAGTGTGATTCGTCCTGTTGGATCTACTTTAGCATCGACTATATTACTTCCTCCAAAGCTTGATTCTATATCAGACAAAAAGGATCCAACCGTATCAGTAGATGTCCCTGTATATGTAGCATCTACTTTATTACCATTTGAGTCTATTGCCTCATATTCTATTTGAAATGTGCCTGTAACACTTACACCATCTATATTCCCCCATGTAGTAGACTCTGTAATTGGTAGTCCAGCACTCGTGTTTGCCTTTGAACCTGTAAGAGAGGGGGCAGCATTTGTTGTACCAAAATCAATTCCACCATCTCCTTGATTGTCATAAGTAATATCATCTACCTGAAATGAAATAGGCTCACCTGTTAATGAGCTTACACATAGTTTGCCACTATCTGTTATAAATGCATGTACATTAGATGGTCCACCAAAGGCATTTTCAACAGCAGTTAAAAAGTCTCCCACTGTAGATGAAGTAGGATCACCATCAAATACTCCAGAAACCTCTGTACCGTCTTGTTTAACACCTGAAAAGTGTATATGAAAATTACCTGTTAGGCTAACTCCATCTATATCAGAGAATAGGGTAGAAGAGGTTATTGGTGTTCCAGATGATGTATTTACCTTAGAACCCAATATATCTGAAGCAAGGGCACGTCCTTTGTCATCATAGTTATATATATAAAATTGCCCATCTTTTACATCCTTCACAAATTCTCCTACAGGTTTTGAAACAGGATCTAGTTGATATAATCCCTTAAAATCAGTGCCCATCTGTGCTAGCCCAAGTGCTGTAAGTACACCACTTGAGTCAGATTTAAGTACAAGTGAGTATCCTGATGGTACTTTAAGGGCGAGTCTATTGTCTGAAGTTATCTCTGCTGTAACATCTGGTATGCCTGTGGTTGCAGTACCTATTTGAGAAGCAATTTCATTCAGTGTTGGATCAGAATCAACAGTTACAGTTTGAGGAAAACCACTTACTAGCTTTCCATTTGGATCATAAAGGAGTAGCTGAAAAGAGCCTGCATGAACAAGTCCTGAACTTGTAAGTCCAGAATCAGGTGAGTTTAGTGGTATATTAGGATCAGTTACAGCATTTCTTGATACTATCTCTGGTCCATCTATTGGATCAATCTCAAATGAGTCTATCCCTAGATATTTTAAAATGCCACTTGAATCAGGCCCAAAGCTTATACCTTTCCAGTCTGGATTTGTAACCTTTATGCGTATCTTCCCACCTTCTACATCAGCAGATAGTCCATCTACATCATTTATCTTGTCTATTATGTCTTGAATTGTAGTATGTTGTGGATCAATGCTTATCTGAATAGGATCAATCTCTGATGTGGAGGGATCCATATCAATTCTTTGATTGTTTTGATTATATACCCAAATAGAAAAGCTTCCAGATTGGATTTTTGTTCCAACAGGCCTATCTTTATCGGAGAGTGCTATGCCACTTGTTGCTTGATTACTTCCTCTTTTACTTACTTTTGCAGCAGCTATTAAGCGTTGATTTTGCGATATTTCAGGATTTATTCCTATAGTTGCTGCGTCATAACCTGTAAAAAATGCATTTAATCCAAGTGCTAAAAGGGCACCAGATGTATCTTTTCCAAAGGCAAAACCCGCTACATCTGTAGTTCCATCAGGTTGGATAACAAGTTTTCCATTTACAATGGTTGCCCTAAGTCCTACCTTTTGAGGTGGCGAAGTACCTGCAAAGTAGGCATTATTTATAGCATTTTTTATATCTTCTAAGCTTGTATGATCTTTTAAAACATGGATCACTAATGGATCATTGACCTCTGGAGTACTTGGATCAAAATCTATAACATTTCCATTTTTATCATATAGCCAGATTTGGAATGATCCATCCTTTACCTCAGATGAAAACTTTAAACCTGAAGAAAGGTGTCCAATTGGACTCGTTGTATTTAAGGCACTGTATATACCTGTTACCTCTTTTAGTGGATCAAGTCCTACTCCTTGAGCATGTTGTGCATTTACAGCCTTTATTAATTCTTTTCCTATATTGTTTAATTGTACTAAATAATTAGGGGGATATGAGCCATCAAACTTGCCTAGATTGAGTCCTGTAACATTCCCTTGGATGCTGTCTATTTGAAAGGTAATTGGATAGTTGCCAGGGTGTAAGTCCTGGATATATATGCGACCATCATCTGTTATCCCAGCCTTAACCCTTTGTATAGGTGGTGAGGCACTAGTGTCTTCATATGCAGTCTCAATGGCATTTAAAAAGTCTCCAACAGTTGCATTTGTACTAGTTGGAGTATATGTAAAAGAACCTTCTATTGGTTTCCCATCTTCATCTGTACCTGAAAAATTTATTGTAAAACTACCACTTACAGTTACTCCATCTATTTGATCCCACCTTGTAGCCGCCTTTATAGGTGCACCACCACAGGTATTAGGCTGAGTACTTATGAGTTTTGTTGTATCTGGGGGGCTAACTCTACTTTTAATGTCCATCCATGCACCAAGCTCTCCTGCAGAGATATCCTCATTACTTAGTGGAACTAGGGTTCCATCATTTGCCACCCAATTGACCTGATTGTTTGCAAGCTCTAGATGCCAGGATTTATCGTCTTCAACCAAAGGACTTCCTTGACCAATAAGTACTGTATATGACCCTCTCTGAGTTTCAAAATAATGTATGTTGGCAAGCTTAGATAGTTTTTTTACAAGTTCATCCCTTTGGTCTCTAAGGTCATTTGCCTTATGGTGACTAGATTCTTCAGCAACAATTTGTACATTTAGCTGAGCTATTTGATCTGCTAGCTGGTTTATATCTTTTATATTTGTTTCTATATTTAAATCTACATCATGAGAGAGTTTTACAAGGCTGTTATACTTATCCTTTAGAGTCTTTGCTAAAAGAGTTGCCCTTTGTAAAAGGGTTGTTCTTTCTGGAAGGCCTTCTGCATTGTTTGCTAGATCATCCCAACTAGACCAAAATTGGTTTAAAAGCTGAGCTAGACCATTGCTGTTTACTTCATTAAATTGATCTTCTATCATCTTCATGCCAGAGACTCTAGTATCAAGCCCTGCCTCTATAGATGTCTTATTAAAAAGGGTAGTGGTAATAAATCTATCATAGGCCCTTGTTATTTGGGTTGCTTCAACCCCGTTTCCAATAGGGCCTATCTCACTTGGAGTAGGTATCCTAGCAGTTAGCTGGACTTGTTGTCTACAATATCCAGGAGTGTTTACATTAGATACATTATGTCCCGTAGTTTGAAGGGCTAGTTGTTCCGTAAGTAAACTATTTTTGGCGACATTTAAAAGTCCAGTAAGTCCAGCCATACTTACCTCCATACTTTAAGGAGAAAGAAGAGCACAATCCGATACCCTTGTACCTTGTTCTTTATGTGTCTTTTTGCTTGGAGGGCTATATGTCTTTTTACTTTTTCTGATTCCTTGGGTAATAATATTCATTAATTCACGAGCAAGTTGTGCCTGTGCTTCCATCCAGCTTATATGTTTTTGATTTTGTGTTTGTACTTTTATCCTTAACTGTTCTCTTTGAGCTTGCCATTTTTCCAGTCTAAACAAATCATTAAAGTCTATTACTTGTTTAAATGATTTAATTATTTCGTCTTTTTCATATGGAGTAGAGGTTCTATTTAAAATGCTCTCTATAGCTTTTAAGAATATGCCTTCAAGTCTTTGAATCTTTTGGGTTTGGGCAACCTTTTTTTCTGAAAGTTTCCAGATCATATTTAGATCTCTGGTAGAAAGTGCTTTCCACTCCTCATGCATTAAGGCATCAAGGTCTTGCCACGCCCTTATTATCTGATTTGAAAGCCTCCAAAAGTTTTCTGGTAGAGGAGGTATGTGTTGTACATTTTGGTTGTTAGGCATATCTTGCGCCCTCATTTTTTATGATTTTTTAAATAGTTAAGCTCTTTATTTACGTGATCCTTTATGTCTTTTGTGTAGTTATTATCCTTCCCACTTTTTTCAAGTTCATCTCTAAATCTCATAGCAAGTGCTCTGTAGAGCTTGTCTGCTATCCCAATACCACCAGCATGTGCCATCTTTAGAGAAAGCTTTTCATCTATAATATCTTGGTATATCTGTGCTCGAATACTTTTGCCCATAAGCCCTCCATCTGAAAGAGTCTTTCGCATCTCTTCAAAAAGCTGTTTAATAAATATGGCTTCAAAGTCCTCACATACCTGCTTAAGTTGTTTAGGATTTATTTTGCCTGCATGAGTTTGTATATTCGTCAGTTTTAATTGTTCTTCTATACTTGATGGAAATGCCGCTATTGGTGGCATTACAGTTGGTACAATCCCTTGCACAATTTTACCTCCTTTTTAGATAACTACTAAATCAGCCTGAAGTGCTCCTGCTGCCTTTATTGCTTGGAGTATTGCTATAAGATCTCTAGGAGTTACACCTACTGCATTAAGTGCCCGCACAAGTTGTCCAATTGTAGCACCAGGTTTTAGTAATATGAGTTTGCCGCCGCCTTCTTTTGCCTTAATTTGGGTGTTTGGAGTTACAACTGTCTGTCCATTTGAGAATGGAGCTGGTTGAGATACCATGGGATTTTCC
This sequence comes from uncultured Desulfobacterales bacterium, assembly GCA_964578585.1. Classification (GTDB taxonomy): domain Bacteria; phylum Desulfobacterota; class Dissulfuribacteria; order Dissulfuribacterales; family JAMONC01; genus JAMONC01. The sequence continues at coordinate 10,241 of CAZODM010000021.1, forward strand.
TTTATCTGGATACTTAGGTTACCATGGGCAATTGCAACTTCTGAGATCCTAACTTGTTCTCCCATAACAACTGTTCCAGTCCTTTCATCTACAACTACCTTTGCCTGTACATCGGGTGTTACTCGAACATTTTCTATCCTAGCTATAAGATCAACAGCATTACCCCAATACTTGGGTGGGATTTTTACTGATATGGTCTCAGCATCTATTGGTTTTGCTATTGGCATTCCAATTGATCTGTTTATTGCACGAGCTGCTCTAACTACTGTAGTAAAGTCTGGTTGATTAAGACTAATTTTAAGGTCTTTTTTATCATCTATATCTACTGGTACTGTTGCCTCCACTGTGGCACCATTTGGTATACGTCCTACTGTAGGATGATTCTTTTGTACACTTGCACCAGCTCCAGAGGCTGCAAATCCACCAATGCTAATGGGACCTTGAGCAAGGGCATATATCTTTCCATCTACTCCTCTAAGAGGAGTTAATAAAAGTGTTCCACCTTGTAGGCTCTTAGCATCTCCTATAGAAGAGACAAGTACGTCAATCTTTTGACCAACTTTTGCAAAAGGAGGTAGTTGCGCAGTTACCATAACACTTGCAACATTTTTTACCTTGACCTTATTAGGATCAACATTTATACCCATCCTCTCCATCATGTTTACTATTGCTTGAGTAGTAAACTGTGCCTGTGTACCATCTCCTGTTCCATCAAGGCCTACAACAAGTCCATAACCTACAAGCTGATTGCTTCTTACACCTTCAATTGAGGCTATATCTTTAAGCCTTGCACAAAAGGCCACTTGAGATATGGCAAAGACAAATATTATAACTGCTATCAGACTAGGAATATGTTTCCTATCAGGTTTTATCTTATAGGATATCTTTGCCATTTTTGTTAACCTCAATAATTAGAACTTTTATGTAACTGTCTATTTTTTTATGTATTTTTAATAATTTAATATACCTTTTTATCCTTTCCTTGCTATTTAAAATGCAAATAAAAGACCAAATTATATAATTAAAAAGGACTCAATACTCCTAATATTCTTGCTAGCCATCCAGGCTTTTGGGCCTCACTAAGTACTCCCCCACCAGTGTATTCTATCCTGGCATCAGCAAGTCGTGTTGAAAGTATGGTATTATCTGGTGCAATATCCTGAGGTCTAGCAATACCTGTAATAACTAGATATTGTGTTTCATCATTAATCCTTAGCTGTCTTACTCCTCTAATTACAAGATTACCGCCAGGAAGTACCTTAATTACCCTTGCAGATATTGTCCCAACTAAAGAAGTATTTCTAGATGTCTGTCCATTTCCATTAAACTTATCATTTGTGGTTCCACCTATTACTTGACTTGGATCGAATCCAGTCAAAGAACTGACACCCTTTTTTAGATTTAATCCAAGAAGTCCTGAAAGTCCTATATTAAATTGGGATTGTCTTTGTCTTTGAGTCTTAACATCCTTTGAGCCTTTTAAATTTTCTACAATCTTAATTGTAACTACATCTCCAATTCTTCTAGCTCTAAAGTCTGATACAAGACTTGCTCCCATTCCAGGTCTAAAAAGTGAGCCTTCTTTTGGCTTTGGAGTAGGGATCACAAGAGGTGCTACATCACATGGAGCAAGATCTGCCTTCATTGGAGCAGGTGGAGTAGTTGTTGCACATGCTGATAGGAAAAAAATACCCAGTATTATAAGTATTAATCCCTTTATATTGTTTATATTGTTGTTCATCTTGATGCTCCTTAATCTAACTATTTTTAAAATGTGACAACAACAGTATCTGAATCCACAACCTTTGCTAGAACTTGCCGTTTACTACTTAGGTTTTTAACCCACACAAGCTGCCCCTTACTCCCATCTTGACATGCAAGCCCTGTAGCCCTAATTGTGATATAGGGATTTTGTGCAACTATTGTAACCTTGTCTCCTTTATGAATTATGACAGGTGCTCTGATCATATTTTTGGTAATAACCTGCCCAGCCATTACATATTGTTTAAGCACCATACCCAGTACTTGCCTTTTGTTTAAGATAGCAGTGCCCTGTATTCTAGTAAGCGGCATTTTTATAACTTTTATGTCGTTTTTATCTATACGGTGTCCTCTGCATAAAGTACGAGCAGCACATATTACCTTTTGATATACTTGAACACGTCCAATTACTCTTACAGTCCTTTCTATTTTATTGTTGACCTTTATGACATATAGAAGTGAGACCATACCAAGAGGCTGTCCAAAATTAGGTTGTCTTATTATCTCTATCCTACCACTTGGTACAGTTATCTTGCCTGGATATGCTCTTACATCTCTTATGACTATAGAATTTTTAGGCCATGGAGTGTTTGAAATGATATAATGAACAAAAAGAGGTTTTAATTTTTTGATACTGATTGTTATGCAGTGTTTTTTAGTGGTCTTTCCTAGACATATAGGAGTAAAGCCCAATATGATAATAGAGAGAGTTAGTATTAAAAAATTCCATTTTCTTAGGTAAATATGCCGTTCCATGGCATACCTCCATCTATATTATTTTTTTAAATTAACGCTTCAGATTATTTGCAAGTCCCATCATCTGATCTGCTGTTTGTACGGTTTTTGAATTAAGTTCATAAGCCCTTTGTGTTACAATCATATCTACCATTTCACGTACTACATCTACATTTGATTGTTCTAAAAATCCTTGAGCAATAGTACCAAAGTTGTCTGTGCCAGGAGTCCCTTCTACTGGATCACCAGAGGCTTGAGTAGGTAGATATAGATTTCTACCAACACTATATAAGCCTGCAGGATTAGGAAAGTCATAGATAGTAAGTTGCACAGAGGCTAGGGGATGCCCTTCTTTATCTGTTGCAACAAGCATCCCATAAGGGTCTATTGTAATCTTTGCTGTACCCATAGGAACAGCAAATTCAGGTTGTAATCTTGCTCCATTTGAGGTGACAATATAGCCATCTTTGTCTAGCTTAAAAGCACCATCTCTTGTGTAATATTCTTGGCCGTTGCTTATGACCTTAAAGAATCCTCTTCCTTCAATGGCCCAATCAAGGTCATTACCTGTGTTTTCAAAATCTCCTTGTGTAAATATCTTTTGTACTGCTGCAGGTCTTGAACCCATACCTACCTGCATACCAGTTGGAACTTGAGTGCCATCAGCATTTTCTGTACCAGGCATACGTATTGTTTGATAAAGCAGGTCTTCAAAATCTGCCCTGCTTCTTTTAAATGCAGTTGTGTTTACGTTTGCTAAGTTATTTGCTATTACATCTAGATTGAGCTGTTGGCTGTTCATACCTGTTGCAGCAGCCCAAAGTGCTCTAAGCATATCCGTATTCTCCTTTTATTATTTTTATCCTCTTAATCTTCCAATATCCCTTGCAGCCTGAGTATTTAGCTGATCTACTGTCCTTAGAGTTTTTTGTTCTGCCTCATATCCTCTGTATATCTCAATTAGATTCACCATAGTTGTAACAGGATTTACATTAGAGTCTTCTATGTAGCCCTGTCTTACTCCTGCTTTGCTAGCTTCTTTAGGTGGTCCAGAGCTTGGAGTTTGCATAAAAAGATTGTCTCCAATTCTACTAAGCCCATTTGGATTGTTAAAAGTTACAATCTTAAAACTATCAACAGGTTCTCCATCTACATATAGTCGTCCATCTCCTGAAAGCCATATCCCTTTACCAGTAGTATCTCTTAAAACAATTGGTACTCCTCCTCGTCCTAATACAGGATAGCCTTGCTGTGTAACAAGTTGATCCTGTGCGTTTAGAGTAAAGTTTCCTGCTCGTGTATAACAAATACCAGCAGGGGTTTTTACTGCAAAAAAGCCCTTTCCTGTAATTGCAAAGTCAAGGGGATTCCCTGTATGTTCAAGGGAGCCTTGGCTAAAGTCTGTCCATTCAAATTCACCTTTTGCTGTCCTTTTGGTTTTATCTACTTGTGATAAGAAATATTCATGGAAGGTTACATGTTGGCTTTTAAATCCAATAGTATCTACATTTGCCATATCATTTGCTACAACATTAAGACGTCTTTCAAGTATACGCGCCCCTTCAAGTGCTTCCATAGCACCAAGTCTAGAATATGGATGAAGTCCTAGAGCTCTTATCATAAACAATCCTCCTTGATCTGCTATAAAGGATTAAGCAAGGCTTGTTCCTTTATAAATAAGAATCTGTAATATTTAAATTTATACAAAAAATTAAGTAGTTATAATGATTAAAAAAGTAGAAAGGAGCTCTTTAGGGAATCAAATTCCTATTTGACTAGGAAGCGCTTTCCTTATTTTATATTAGAGTTCAACTGATAGACCCATGCCAATATTTGGGCAACAACTATATAGGTCTCTGGAGGGATCTCTTGATTTATTTCAAGTTTATTTAAAATTTCTACTAGGTCTTGATCCTCTTTAATGGGCACTCCAGCCTTTTTAGCAATTTCTATTATATGCTCAGCAACTATACCTTCACCTTTAGCAGTAATTTTAGGAGCATTGTCTTTTTCTTTATCGTATCTTAAGGCAACAGCCTTTTTTCTTTTATTTTTCCCTTGCATAATCTTAAGTTACCTTATGAAATCCTGATTCTTTATTGTTTAAATCTTCTATAAAAGGGGCGCCAGTTCCTTCTATGTCCTTTATGTCCCAGAGTTCAAATCCCATAATGTTAAATCCCTGATTATTTAATGATCTTTGAAGACTCAGTCCTTCTTTTCTAAAGATATCTAAAGTTGGCTTTGGTGCCCACATAATCAATTCTAAATTTGTGTTGGATTTTATAAATACATGTATTTTTATATTGCCTAATTTTTTTAAAGTTAGATCAAAAAATAGATGCTGTATATCTTCTGTTTTTTCTGTATTGCTTTCATCATCCTTCCAATAAGCTAGGTGTCCAAATCCTTCTGATTTATTAAACCATAGAGGGATTAACAAAAAAGGAATCCCTGTTTGATTTAATTGTATAAGGAGGTTTGTTAATATTTTAAAATGGTTTGATAGTGTCTCAATATTTTGAGAAATACTTAAATGTGATTCCTGATTTATATCCTTTATATTTTGTGTATCTATAAAATATTCATTAGTTATAGTATTTTGGGGATCTATATTATTATGTTTAGATGATTCTAAATAATTTTTAGAGATATTAGGTTTCTTTGTTGTGCTATATGATTTGTCTGATTTAAATTTAAGATTCTTTATCTCTTTATTATTTTGTAATTTATTAAATTTAATATTTTTATTTTCAGTCTTTTTTATATCAATCGTATAATTTTCTTTTATGTTTTCTCTTAAATTTTGAATATCTTTGTAGATTGTTATGTTATTTTGCTCTTTGCTTGCATCATTTATTATATTTTTAATTGAAGAATTTGTATTATTAATTTTATTGTCAATATTTTCTGTATAATTTTTTTCATAATTATTTTTTAGTAATTTATTATTTATTAAGTTTTTATTTGTTTTTCTAGTATTTTTAGAATGTAAATATATATTTCTATCAGCAATATTTGTATTTTTTATAGAATTTTTTTGATTGTTTAGAAGTTTAGTTGAGCTCTTATTATTGTTATTTTCTTTATTAAGTTTATCTATATATTTTTCTGAATTAATAATTCTATGTTTAGATGTAGGTTGTTTATCCTTAGAAGTTTCAATAAATGTTGACTTATCAAGTTTATTTGCTAATTTATCTAAATCCTTTAAGTTAACTAGATAATTGCTATTATCTTTTTTAGTATTAATTAAAATTCTAGTCTTAGAAGTTTTAGGCTCGATATTATTTATAATATCATCTGCTACGTTTTTATTAATCTTTAGTCTCTTTATATTAGCTAATTTAGTGTAAGAATTAGAATTGATATCTTGCTTTAATTTTTCAAATAACTGATTTAGTCTAGTAATATCCAAACTAAATAAGGCTTTTATTTGATTTTTTAAACCAGGAATTTCTAACTCAGAACCAAACTCTTTTATATCTTCTATATTAAATAAATCTAAAATGGATTTAACAAAATGTAACTCTTTAAATGTGTGAGTTAACTCCTTATCTAAATGTATATTTTTTAACAAATCAAGAGCTTGTTCTAGATTATTTAAAGAAGAATTAGACTTTAACTCCGATGCCTTTAGACCTAGATAATTTTTTTGGATATCTTTTAGTAGGTATTCATGGGTACTAGATTCATCTAATAGCTTAAGTCGTATAGGAGATCCCAAATCAACCACTTGAAGTTTTACCTTTGTACCTGTTTTTAAAAAGACGTTACTTTTAGCCTTAACAACTTGCCCATTTATTTCTATTAGATCTACAGGACCATTTTTCCCAACAACAATACCTGTGAGCTTATCTCCGGGGAAAAGCCCCTTTAAAAGTTCTTCTTTATCAGTTTTTAAAGCTACTTCAAATTTTGTGTTTAATATCTCATTAAGTAGTTCAGATATGATTCTCAACAGACTTCTCCCCTTTATTAAATGTATTAAATGAGTTTACACCTTCTTTATCGAAAGCAGGGGAGAAGCCATTGAATTTAAGAAAAAACTAGATTAGGCCTAATTCTTTTTCATTAAATACCTCGGCACTAAATATTAGGATTTGCGTATCTGGTTCTTTCCAGCAGCCAGGATAAAGACCAGCTTTAATACAAGTTTGATCTAAAAATGTATATTTATCCCACCCATATTCTGTAGCAACTTGGGGTAAAAGTACACCCCTCATAGGACCTTTTATAATATATATACCGTGTTTCCCTACCTGGATTTCATCTATGTTGTTTATAGGTCTTAATGGAGTAAGAGCAGAGATTTCAATATCTATTAGTTCAAACTCAGAAGGGCTAAGGGGTGGGAATCTTGGGTCTTGAAATGCAGCAGACACTGCCATATCTGCTACTACTAGATATAGAGCTCTGTTTGATTCAAAAGTACCAATACAACCTCTTAGAGCACCATTTTCATGCAATGTTACAAATGCCCCTCTGTGTTCAAGTAACAAAGGATCACTTACTTTTGGAAGCTCTAATGCCTTTCCTTCAAGTTCAGAAAGTATAGCTTTACGTGCAAGTTTTAGTAAAAATTTCTTTTGAGCTACTCCAAGTTTTTCCTCTGGCATCTTGACCACCTTTTTGTTTATCTTTTTATGATTGTAAAGATAAATTTTTAATATAATTTTTCAACATTTCTTAGGTTATTCTGGTAATTCAAAGACTATTTCAGCCCATTCCTTTTCAAAAGGATCAATCTTTACACATAGACACTCAAGCCCAAGTTGTTGATAAGCATCCAATATCTTTTCTATTTGCTCATTTAATATGCCTGATAACAATAAAAAACCACCTCTTTTAAGACTATAAACTATCTTATTAGAAAGGCTTGTTAACGTATTTAGATCAAGATTAGCAACTATGACATCATAAGTATCTTTTGCATCCCAGTCTTTTGTATTACTTACTGTTATAAATCTAGCTACATTGTTAGCCTCAATATTTTCTTTAGCACATCTTATAGCATCTTCATCAATATCTATAGCTAATACCCTTTTTACGCCAAGTTTTGCTGCAACAATAGCAAGTATTCCTGTTCCAGTACCTAGGTCTAGAACTATAGGTGATGGGTTCCTATGAAGAAGCTCATCCCACATTGATTCCATAGTTTCTATTATCATTCTTGTAGTTGGATGATCCCCTGTACCAAATGCCATAGAGGGATCTATTTCTATAACGATCTGTCCATTTTTTACTGAGACAGGTTCCCATGATGGCTTTACAATAATCTTAGAACCTATTTGTACTGGCTTAAAGTGTTGTTTCCAGTTCTCTGCCCAGTCCTCTTCTTTTATTTCTTTTATATCACAAGGTGGAAGACACTGTCCATGTAGTTTAAATATGTTCTTTAGAAGAGATTCAAGTTCATCTAGTATCCCATTTTTTAATTCAGAAGAGGTAAGATATGCCTTTACCTTTATCGTGTCATTATTTTTAAAATTATTTATTGTTTGACTGTCTTTTGTTAAAGGGTTTTCTATTCTTCCAACTTTTTTTAAATACTTAGGCTCTTCTATAACAACTCCTCTACCTAACGACTCAACTAAAAAATGAGACACTATATCTACATATCTTGCAGGTACTTTAAAGGTGAGCTCAGTCCATTTACTAACTTGCCTCTTTGGTTCTATCATTTGATTATGTTTATCTCCTTTCCCTTGGGTTTTTATCTTTTGTGACCGATAAAAGGTTAAGAGATAAAAAGATATTTTAATAACTTTAGCATACAATGTTTAATTTTTCTATTTTTTATGTTTAGAGATTAAAGACTAAGGAATCGTCTTGGTAAGATGCCGGATAAAGAACATCCATATAAAGATAAAGACTACATATTATCACTATTGATTGAGAATAAGCTTATAACAAATGAACAAAAAAGAGACATTGAGATTGCTCTAAAGGCAAGAGGAGATTCTTTTGAGGATTTTGTTCAGTATTTAGTCTCAATTAAACTTCAAAGAGCAGATAAGAAGAACAGGGTTTTAGAAGAGGCGGATATCTTAAAGCTCATAGCTATAGATCAGGGCTGGCCATTTAGACGCTTAGATCCGCTTGAGTTAGATATGGATGTTGTCACAAATACTATACCAGCTTCATTTGCAAAGAGATCTCTAGTTGTACCAATAAAAAGAGGAGATGATATTGTTGAGGTATCTTGTTATGATCCACTTATTCCAGATCTATTCGAAGATATAGAACGTGCTACTAAAAAACAGGTCAAGTTTTATGTATCTCCAAAAAAGGATATAACTAGAATTATTTCAGAATTTTTTGGTTTTAAAAAATCTATTGCTGCTGCAGAAGATCTTTTAAAAGGACCTAGCTTTGATCTAGGTAATCTTGAGCAGATGGTGAAGCTAGCCACCACTACCGACTCTATTTATTCTGATAAATATATTCAGCAAGCAGTAGATCATCTGTTACAATATGCCCTTGAGCAAAGAGCAAGTGATATTCACATAGAGCCAAAACGGAATTGTTCTATTGTTAGATTTAGGATAGATGGGCAGTTACATCAGATACATCGAATTCCAAGGGTTGTTCACGAGGCAATATGTTCTAGGATAAAGGCGCTTTCTAGGCTAGATATAGCAGAAAAGAGAAGGCCTCAAGATGGCCGCATGAAAATATCTTGGAACAATGAAGAGGCAGAAGTAAGGGTCTCTAGTGTACCTGTTGCATTTGGAGAAAAGCTTGTATTAAGGCTTCAAAGTGCACAGATTATATTTAAAGACCTTTCAGAGCTTGGTTTTCACCAAACAGATCTTAAAAAATATGAAGCCTTTTTAGAAAAGAGTTATGGCATTGTTTTAGTAACAGGTCCTACAGGAAGTGGTAAGTCCACAACCCTTTATTCTACACTTAGAAGGTTATCTAGTCCTGCTATTAACATTGTCACAGTAGAAGATCCTATAGAGATGGTGCATGAAGATTTTAATCAGATTGCTGTACAACCTTCCATAGGAATCACTTTTGCGACTATTCTTAGAAATATACTCCGTCAAGATCCAGATGTAATTATGATTGGGGAAATAAGAGACCTAGAAACCGCACGTTATGCTATACAAGCTGCACTTACAGGGCATCTAGTCTTTTCTACGCTACATACAAATGACGCAGTAAGCGCAATTACAAGACTTTTAGATATAGGAATTGAGCCATACCTTATATCTTCCACTCTTATAGGAGTAGTTGCTCAAAGACTTGTAAGGACTATATGCCCAAGGTGTAAAGAAAGGGTTAAGGTAGACAAAAACAGTCTTTCTGTACTTGACTGTAGAGTAAAGAGTGAAAAGGACTATGTATTGCTTCATAAGGGTAGGGGATGTGATTTTTGTCGTCAGACAGGTTTTTATGGCAGAATTGGTATCTATGAGATATTAACTGTTGATGACACTATAAGGTCCATGATTTATGAGGGTGCCCCTGAGATGTCGATAAAAAAGACAGCTAAAAAACTAGGTATGACTACTTTAAGACAAGATGCTTGTAGAAAACTTATAGCAGGGCTTACAAGCCTTGATGAAGTATTAAGAGTTACATGTGCAGGTTGATTCCTCCTTTTTAGGAGGTAATTATGACAACAATTAACAAAAGCATATATAGTTCATTTAATAATGCCTTAAAGTTTAATAAAGGCCAGGCTCCTGCTGTTCAAAATAACTCTCAAAATAAGAAACAAGCAAGTGATAGTGTTCAAAATTCATCGGGCGCTCAAAATAATAAAGACACTGTAGAGATAAATGGAAGGCGTCTTACAAGAAAACAACTTGCAATCTTACTTGAGCTTAAAAAGAGGGACCAACAAGTACGTCAGCATGAAATGGCTCATTTGATTGCTGGTGGGCAATATGTACGAGGTGGACCTAACTATGTATATGAAGTTGGTCCTGATGGTAGACGCTATGCTGTTGGTGGAGATGTCTCAATAGATACCTCTCCAGAAAGAGATCCTCGTGCCACTCTTAGAAAGATGCTTACGGTAGAAAGAGCTGCTCTTGCTCCGGCAAATCCATCTGCACAAGATAGAGCTGTTGCTGCGAAGGCTGCTCAAGAGGCTTCAAAGGCAGAAATGGAGATAATAGAAATGCAGCAGCGCTCTCATCAAAATAGTTTGTCCCATGCATCGAGTATAAAAAATAATGAAGGTAGTCAAGTTTTTGTACAAAACAGTCCATCTTCTACTTCTAGCTATTCATCTAATTCTAACAGTAATATAGGAAACTTTTTAAACATTTTTATCTGATATTAGAAAAAATATTTAACTTAATAAATTAAAAAAAATTTATTTATTGTCTGTGGATTTTTTAATTGTTTAGTATTAAGATATCCCTCCATCTTTAAAGAAGATCTTTTAAATCCTTTTTAGGAGCAAATTATGAATATGGTTGATGCTGCCTTACTTGGAATACTGCAGGGAATTACTGAATTTTTGCCAATTTCAAGCTCAGGACATTTAATCCTTGCCGAATATTTCTTTCATCTAAAAGGGGCAGATCTTACATTTGATGTTATGTTACACATGGGTACCTTAATAGCAGTATTGATCTATTTTGCTAATGATTGGTTTGATATGGCAAAGGGAGTTTTGCCTCAGTTTAAGTATCAGAGAAAACTTCTATTTTATGTTATCATAGGTACAATACCGGGGGCGGTTTTTGGCGTACTACTTGCGCATAAGGCAGAGACTGTTTTTAGAAATCCATGGGTTATTGTAACTACACTTGCAGGAGTAGCCCTTTTACTGCTTTTAGCAGAAAAGGTTGCAAAGCATACTAGAAATTTTAAGGACTTAAATCTAAAGGATGCTATCCTTATAGGACTCTCACAGGCATGTGCCATAGTCCCTGGGGTATCAAGAAGTGGTATTACAATGACAACAGCCCTATTTTTAGACCTTGATAGACAGGCATCAGCAAAGTTTTCGTTTTTACTATCTGCTCCAATTATTGCTGGGGCAGGGCTCTATGAGGGGATAAAAATATTAAAACATGGTGGGGTTGGTGGATTAGCTACTGAATATTTAGTTGGTTTTTTAGCTGCAGCAATATCTGGTTATTTAGTAATAGCGTTTTTAATGCGTTTTTTAACTACTCATACATTTAAACCCTTTGCTTACTATAGGATACTTTTAGCAGGGGTTGTTGCAGCCTTTTTACTTGCAACACATGTAAGTCCAGCGTGGGGATATACTAGCGCAGAAAGGATCACTATGAGGCTATATAGAAAGTGTGCCCCATGTGTTGTAAATATTACAAGCAATAGCCTTCCTCTAAATTTTAGATTTTCACTAACTGTTCCAAAAGGAAGTTGTACAGGCTTTATTATAGACAATAAAGGAGATGTTGTTACATTATCTCATTTGATTGTGGATCCTCATCGCTTAGAGATAACACTTCCAAATGGTGATAGTTGGCCTGCTACATTGGTAGGATGTGATAAATCTACAGATATCGCTGTCATAAAGATAGGGGCTCCAGATAAGGTTTTAGCACACTTAAAGTATTTAATCTTTTCTTCTTCGCTTCCTTCACCTGGACAGAGTGTGTTTGTCTTAGGAAATGCATTTTCACAACAGCCAAGCCTTGTACAAGGAAGTGTTAGCTTATCAAGAAGGATTGTCACTAGCTATGATTCTACAGGACTTTTAGAACTTATTCAAATAAATGCCTTGGTTAATGCTCAAAATTCAGGAGGTCCTGTGATAGATACATCTGGTAAGGTATTAGGAGTAGCAACTGATGAGTACTCAAAGACACCAGGGATAGGATTTGCTATTCCAAGTAAAATAGTAGCTTGGATTGCAAAACAACTTATAAAAAATGGATACATAAGGCATGTATGGCTTGGGGCATCTCTTATTACAATTACACCTTCTCTTGCAAACGTAATGAATATTTCTGTGACTCACGGAGCATTGGTATGTTCTGTAATCCCGGGCAGTCCTGCTGCAAGGGCAGGTCTTAGGGGTTGTAGTAGTACAATCAATTTAGGTAATACAAGTTATCCAATGGGAGGAGATATAATAGTTAGTTTTAATGGAAGAACAGTCGACAGTGCCTCTAGTCTTATTGATATGCTAAAATTTAAAAAGCCGGGGGATAAGGTCTTATTAGGTATATATAGAGAAAATAGATTTAGGCGTGTTTGGATAAGGCTTGCTCCACGGCCTAATAATTAGAATTAGATTTGGTGTATGCATGATAGGGCCATTTTATTTCATTTTGGTGCACTAGGAGATGTATTAATCTCGCTTCCATGTATAAGGTTTCTTAAGGCTATAGGATATAGTGTTACTTTAGTTGCTTCTTTTCCGCAGGCTCTTTTATTAAAAGAATTAGATGAAGTAGATGATGTTATTAATGCCTCTAGTAGTGTTCTATCAGATATTTATGTTAATCCTAAAAAAAGTGACATTTTAAGCAGCTATTCAGAAGTATTTATATTCTCTAAATCCTTTGAGCCAGAACTTTTTAAGATTTTAAAAGCCAATAACATAGTTGTTAGGCTTATTCATACCTATCCATTTAAAAGGGTATCAAATTATAAATATCAATTAACTCAGCTTATAGAAGCCTTATCTATTAACTTGGATAAGATAGATGATCTGAGTACTTATTTTAAGCCTTTTAATTTATCTTCAGATATTCTAGAGAAGGATATAACTATTTCAGTTCATTTAGGAAGTGGAAGTGAGGTAAAAAACTTACCGCTTTTTACAATATTAAAATATATAAAAGAAATTAATAGATTATACAATCCTAGGTGGTTATTTATTACAGGACCTGCAGAAGCTCCACAAAGAAAATTATTTGTAGAGGATCTTGTGTTTAAGTTAAAAGATAGGGCTTTTCATTTAGATAGCTATCCATTGTTGTCTGTAGCTAATTATATTAAGTCTTCTTCATTATTTATAGGGAATGATTCTGGTATAAGCCACCTAGCAGCCTTTTGTGGCACAAAATCTATTTTATGCTTTGGTCCTACTGATCCTAAGATATGGGCACCGCCTTTTAGTTGGATAAAGACAATAGTGTCTAAAAAAAGTTGTGCTCCATGCAACGATTATCATAAATGTCAGACAAAAGATTGTATGAAGTTCATAGAGATAGGAGATCTTATTTTGGTTACTCATAATATCTTAGGATAAATTTTTATATAATAAATTTTATAGTTAGATAAAATAGATAAAAGATATTTAAAAACTAGAGGTATTTATGAGCAAAAAATTTTGTAATTTTTTTTGTATTTTAGTAAGCTGTTAATAAAGGGAGATAAACAATTAAGATAATCTTAAGATAATCCAGAATATTTAAGGAGGTAAGTTTGTCTAAAAAGGACAAAAAAATAGAAGATAATAAGAATAAAAAGGAAATATCCTCACTTAGTATAGCATTTGTGGGAGGAGGCAAGGGCTGTAAAGAGATACTAGAGCTCTTACATACCTATCGCCCACGTACGTTTAAGTTAAAGATTATAGGTGTTGCTGATTTTCATAAGGATGCTCCAGGTAGAAAATTCGCTGAAAAAATGGGTATATGGACTACAGAGAACTACAAGGAATTCTTTAAACACGAAGACTTAGATCTCATAATAGAACTTACAGGTAAAGACGAGGTATTAGATGAAATATATGAGATAAAGCCTAAAAAAGTAAAGGTATTAGATCATGTTGGTGCAAGATTTTTGTGGGAGATTATAGAGATCCAAGAGGAAAAGCTTGTATTAGAGGAGCGTCTTGCAGCCTCTGAAAAGATGATAGTAATGGGAGAGATGGCATATCACCTTGCTCATGAATTAAGAAATCCGCTTATGTGTATAGGTGGACTTGCAAGAAGAGTTCTTCACTATCCGCATGTACCAGAAGGAATGCGTCACAGACTTCAACTTATTATTCAACATGTAGAGCAGATGGAAAGGGCAGTATCTCATGTATGTGATGTAGCAAAACCTCTTCAGCCCCGTTTTTGTCTATGTGATATGAAGGCTATAATGAGAGAACTTTGTAAGGGCATAAGACTTGAGGCAGAGACAAAGGGTATATTAGTAGAGTGTAATATAGGAGACGACCTTCCTACAATGGTAGTAGATCCAGATTTGTTTAGACAGGCGGTATGGCATGTTGTCAAAAATGCTATAGAAGCTATGGAAAATATTGGTGGAAGACTTACTATTACTGCTGAGCTTTGTTGGGATGATCTTTTGATAATTATTAAAGATACAGGGCCTGGTATTGAAAATCATTTAAGAGATCAAGTTTTTAGGCCTTTTTATACCACAAAACCAGGCAGTGCTGGACTTGGACTCTCTCTTTGCCGAAAGATAATTTGGGATCATGGTGGGGAGATTTCTATAAAAAAAGGAGAAGATGGTGGTACAGAGGTTCGTTTTGATATACCTGTTAGATTTGAGATTCCAGGTGCTCCTCCAATATAATTTATGAGAAGTTTTCCACAATTTTTTTGACTCCTTAGGTATTAGGATGAAATTATTCAGTCAAAAACAAGATGATATTGCAGTATTAGGTATAGGAAATCTTATATTATCTGATGAAGGTTTTGGAATTCATGTAATAAGGGCTTTAAATAACTATAAGTTTGATCCACCCATAAAACTAATAGATGGTGGTACAGCAGGTACATCACTAATAAATTTAATTGATGGAATAAAAAGATTGATAGTTGTAGATTGTATTGATATTGATAAACCATGTGGTTCAATATTTGTATTTGATAAAAAAGATATAGCAAATGCACCAGGGATTCGTTTTTCTCCCCATCAGATAGGATTCTTAGATGTCCTTGATCTTTTAGCCATGAGAGATAAAGCTCCATTAGAAATAAAATTTATTGGAGTTGTAGGCAAGAATTTTTCTCCTAGTTTAGAGCTTTCTGAAACCTTACAAAATGTTCTTCCAAAGGTCTGTAGACTTGTCTTAGAGCTTCTTAAGGAGTTTAATGTTGAAGTAATATCAAAGAAAAAGATTTGAGGTTATAAATTGCACGAACTTTCACTTGCACAGGCTTTAATTGATCAAGTAAAGTATTTGTTAAAAGAGCATAATGCCAAAAGGGTTTTAAGGATAAGTGTAGAGATTGGTCCTTTTTCTGGTATAGTAGTGGATTCCTTTGAGTTTGGTTTTTATGCTCTTATAAAGGAAGAGCCATCATTTTCTGATTCTAAATTAGAGATTATAATGCCCCCTGCCTTTTATCAGTGTGTATTTTGCGGCCGAAAATTTAAAGAAGATGAAGTTCCAAAGGATAAAAGGTGTCCTTTTTGTAAAGAGTCTTTTTTAACTCCATTAGGAGATAGTGATATCTTACTAAAAGAAGTAGAGATGGAGTAAAATACAGACTTATTTAGCCTATTAGAAAGGAGATAAACTATGTGTGAATGGTGTGGATGCGGACAACCAAATGATAGTTATCATGAACATAGCCATGAACATAACCATAGTGATACAAGTAAGATTGTTGAACTAAATAAGAGCATTCTTGAGGAAAATAATAGGATTGCGCTTAAAAATAAGGAGCATATAGAGTCATTGGGGGCAGTTGGTATAAACTTTATAAGTTCTCCTGGCTCAGGAAAGACAACATTGCTTCAAGAAACAATAAAGCGTCTAAAACCAAGGATTAAAGTTGGAGTTATAGAAGGGGATATTGAAACACAAAGGGATGCGCAAAGGATAAGGGAACAAAAAGTGCCTGTAGTACAACTTACTACAGGAGGTGCTTGTCATTTAGATGCACGCTTAGTACACAAAGGGATTCATCAGCTTGAACATGAGCTAGATGACAAAGTCTTAGACTTTTTATTTATTGAAAATGTAGGCAATCTAGTCTGTCCAGCTTCATTTTATTTAGGAGAACACAAAAGGGTAGTTCTTGTATCTGTACCAGAGGGCTCTGATAAGCCTGCAAAATATCCAAAAGCCTTTATGGATGCAGATCTTTTTATAATAAGCAAGATTGATTTGTTGGATTATTTTGATTTTTCTATTGATGAAGCCAAAGAAGAGGCATTAAAATTAAATCCAAGGCTTGATATAATATGCCTTTCTTCTGTAACAGGAGAAGGTATGGATGAGTGGATTAATTATCTTTTAAGGCTTATAAAAAAGAATGAGTAGAGATATCAATAGGCACAAAAAATATTATAGAGAAGATTTTACGCTAAGGCCATTTAAGGATCTACAAAAGAGAATTAATCAAAAGAGAAAGCAGGAATTACTTAAGATTGTTAAGAGAAGTAAAAGGGCTCATAATAATCTCCTATCTATTGAAGATGAAAAAGGGCTCTTTTTAAAAGCAATGCAAGGAGTTAGTCCCTTACAAACTAAAAAGGGTAGAGGGATAAATGCTGTTTTTAGTATGTCTCCACCCAGTGTTTCAAGGCCTCAGCCCATTGAATTAGATGAAAAAATAGGTTTTGATGAGCTCTGTGCCCTTGTTGAGGGTAAGGTTCCTATAGATGTGTCTTCTACTCCAGAGTATATAAGTGGTGGACAAGACTGCCTTGCAAGGGCTCTGTCACAGGGTTTTTTTACTATTCAAGCCTACCTCGATCTACATGGACTAGATAGAATATCTGCTTTGGTAGAATGTGAGGAATTTTTTAAGGAAGCTATATTAGAATCAAAACGTTGTATTGCAATCATTCATGGAAGAGGACTTTGTTCAAAGGATAAACCAATTCTTAAAACTGCAGTTTGTGAATGGTTAAAGAAAGGGCCTTTTAGAAAAAGGATATTAGCCTTTAGTAGTGCACCTTATTGGGATGGTGGAGCAGGGGTTACCTATGTACT
>CAZODM010000022.1:0-26786 GCA_964578585.1 uncultured Desulfobacterales bacterium
TTAAACTACCAGCTAAAGCACCTGCAGCTTTACCTGATCCACAGTAAAGGTCTATTCTTCTATAACCTTTTATAGCAGCACCTTGGTCGAAGTTTATGGTAATAAGATTCATTCTTTTTGTTTTGGTCTTAATTGTCACAAACACTATTAAAAATGATGGATAAATAGTATGATCCATTGCTATAGTTCTCATTGGAACAAGTGGTAAACCTAAAGAGCCCAAAGGGCCATTTTTTTCCCATTTAAAAAATATGTATCTTGGATTTTTTTTTAAGATCTTAGAAAATCTTTCAGGATTTTCTTTTGCCCATTCTCTTATAGATTGCCAGCTAAGCTTATTAAAGGAAAGTATACCCTTATCTAATAATATCCTACCAATACTTACGTAAGGTCTTCCATTTGAGGCTGCATAATGGATAAATCTTTTTGTTCCATCTATATCTAATATTGCAGAACCTTGTATCTGTAATACTAAAAGATCTATTGGAGATTTTAACCATGCTATTGCTTTGGCATTAAGTTTTTTCTCTTTTATCCTTTTTTCTATCTCTTCTCTTGTAAAATATGGAATAAGCCTTCCGTTATAAATTCTCCCCCATAAACTTTTATTTGGAAGTGTTTTGTCAAATAATGGAAGATAAACCTGTACTAAATCTGATGGAGGAGCATATATTGGAACTTTAAATTCTTCAGTCTTTCTATAACTAGCCTGTAATATTGGTTCAAAATATCCTGTAATTAATACTTTATTTTTATTTTTGTTTCTGTTTAATAAAAAATCTATAATAGATTCTAACCAACCTTCATTTTTTGATATTGTATATATATAAAAATATTTTTTTAAATCACTAAGACATAATTTTTTATGTTGTTTTACTAATAATTTTAATTTAATAAGTGAGTGTTTTAATTTTATAGCTTTAATTGGTTTATAATTAAAAATAAAAACTTTATTCGGATGGGCTGATAAATAATCTATAGATTCATTTAGAGCTATTAACAGTTTAGTAGAATTACCATTATCACATAATTTTTCATTTGATACTGATATCTGTTTTATAATATATTTATTATTAAATCTTTTAATATTGGTACAACTTACCAATAGTACTAAATTTAAGATTAGAAAAATATATAATCTTTTTATCTTATATCTTTCCTTCATTAACTAATCTAGCAAAGTGTTCAAAACTTCTATCATAAGTTCTCTCTGCATCTTT
The DNA here is from genome assembly GCA_964578585.1 of uncultured Desulfobacterales bacterium. GTDB lineage: Bacteria > Desulfobacterota > Dissulfuribacteria > Dissulfuribacterales > JAMONC01 > JAMONC01. The sequence continues at coordinate 1,221 of CAZODM010000022.1, forward strand.
AGGAAAACAACATGCAGGTAATTGCCTCATTTTTAAATGATATCTAATGCACTCACAACATATTCCTTTTCTAGGACAAGGTTCATAAGTACAATTACAAGTTTTTAAATTTTTGTCTTTTTGACACTCCATTTTTATACCTCCATACATCTTAAATATCTAACTCTTGAACCTCTAAAGCATGTGTTTGTATAAAGTCTCTTCTTGGTTCTACTTTATCACCCATTAAAGTAGTGAATAAACTCTCAGCTTCATCTGCATCTTTTATAGTAACTTTTAAGAGGGTTCTTTTTGTAGGATTCATTGTAGTTTCCCATAATTGATCAGGATTCATCTCTCCAAGACCTTTATATCTTTGGATAGTGATTCCTTTTCTACTCTCTTGTCTTATAAATTCAAGTAATTCAGAAACATTAGATATCTTTTTTGTTTCATTGTTTGATAATATGATTTCTATATCTTTACTTACAAAGTCTTTTACTTTTAGATATTTTTTTATAGCCATTTTATATTCAGTTAAATTTATCAATTCTTTATCAACTTTTGCTTGTTTATATGTATAATTTTGAATACTTACATCAAGACTATAATAACCTTCATTATCTTTAATAAGATCAGAAACAATATATTTTTTCTCTCTTAGTTTATCTCTTACAAAAGACATAAATTCTATATTTCTAAGCTGTTCTAATTCAAATAGATTAAATAGCAATAAATCCTCACAAAGTTCTCTCCAATAGCCTTTTCTAGCTATATTATTTAATATTTCATCATAATCAGCTAACTTTCTTAATATATCCTTTAACTTCTCCCCTTTGATTTCATAATCAAATCCTTGTGGACGTATAGAGATATTCTTTATTGCTCTATTAAATAAAAACTCATCAAGTGCATTATCATCCGATAAAAAAATCTCTTTCTTTTTACCTAAAGCTATTCTATAGAGAGGAGGCTGAGCTATATATAACAATCCCTTTTCAATTAAAGGCATCATTTGTCTATAGAAAAATGTCAATAAAAGGGTTCTGATATGTGCACCATCAACATCAGCATCTGTCATAATAATAATCTTATGATATCTAGCCTTTTCTACATCAAAATCATCTGGGCCAATTCCTGTACCAATTGCAGCTATAAGGTTTCGAATCTCTTCTGAAGCTAACATCTTATCAAATCTAGCCTTCTCTACATTCATAATCTTACCACGAAGTGGCAATATTGCTTGGAATCTTCTATCTCTTCCTTGCTTAGCACTACCTCCTGCAGAATCTCCCTCAACTAAAAATAGCTCTCGTTTTTTAGGATCCTTTTCTTGACAATCTGCTAATTTCCCTGCCATTAATAGATCTTGATTAGCACCTTTTTTGCGGGCAAGCTCTTTTGCTCTTTTGGCAGCCTCTCTAGCCCTTGCAGCCTCTACAGCTTTTGAGAGAATCCTTTTTGCTATAGTTGGATTTTCTTCTAAAAATGCTGAGAGATTTTCACCTACAATAGATGCCACAATAGAGCGTACTTCACTATTTCCTAATTTTGTCTTTGTCTGCCCTTCAAACTGAGGATTTGGTACTTTTACAGATAATACACAGGTTAAACCTTCTCTTACATCTTCTCCTTCCATCTTTTCTTTTAATTTTTTAGGCACTATATCATCTGTAGCATAAGCATTTAGACACTTTGTAAGAGCTTGTCTTAGACCTGTAACATGTGTTCCACCCTCTTTAGTACGAATATTGTTCACATAACTCATAATCCTTTCTTGATATCCTCTATTGTATTGGAATGCTAATTCAACTTGTACTTGATCTTTTTCTCCTGAAAAATAGATTGGTTTATCATGAATAACTTCTTTATTCTTATTAAGAAATTCTACAAAAGATACTAATCCACCTTCAAAATGATATTGTTTTGAAATACCAGTTCTTTCATCTTCTATTTTTATTGTTACTTGAGGATTTAAAAAGGCTAGTTCTCTCATTCTTGCCTTTAATATTTCAAAATCAAACTTTGTTGTTTCTTTAAATATTTCAGGATCTGGTTTAAATGTAATCTTTGTGCCTCTTTTGTTTGTTTTACCTATACATTCTATAGGTCCAGTAGGTTCTCCTCTTTCATATCTTTGTCTATATATTTTTCCTTCCCTATATACCTCTGCTTCTAAATAAATAGATAAAGCATTTACTACAGATATACCAACTCCATGTAATCCACCAGAAACTTTATATGTTTGATGATCAAATTTACCACCAGCATGTAAATGTGTCATAACAAGCTCTAAAGCTGGAATACCTTCTGTGGGATGTATATCTACAGGAATTCCTCTGCCATTATCTTCAATAGTTATGGATTCATCTTCATGTATTATTATATGAATAAATGTACAATAACCAGCTAATGCTTCATCAATACTATTATCTACAACTTCATATACTAAATGATGTAAACCAGTAGAAGATGTACTTCCAATATACATTGCAGGTCTTTTTCTTACAGCTTTAAGACCTGATAAAACTTTTATTTGTTTTGCACCATATTGTTCTTTTTTATTCATAGTTTTTACTCTTCTAATGTCATTGGCATTATTAAACCTAAGAATCCTGGATCATCTTCTCCTTCAATAATACAAGGAGTTATACCTTCATTGACGATTATATCTACTTCTTTTGATTCCATAACATTTAATACATCCATCATATATTTTGCATTAAAAGCAAAAGAAAATTCTTCTCCTTCATATTTAATGTTTATTAATTCGCAAGCTTCTCCAAATTCTTTATTTATTAGTTCTATTCTTAAAGTATCTTTATTTATATATGTCAATATACCTCTATATATTGGATCAGGAATTAATATAGATATGCGTTTTAATGCATCATAAAATTCTTCTCTATTTATTATAAAATATCTGTTTTTTTCATATTTTATAATTTGTTTATAGTCTGGATATTTACCATCCATTAACCTAAAAGCTAATTCTTCATTTTTAGATTTTATAAAACCTAATTCTTTATAAAAACCAAATTCTATATTTTCTTCACTATCTACAAATTTTTTTATTTCATTTGCAGTTTTTCTAGGTATTAATATATCTGTATCGTTTATTTTTAGTTTTTGGTCTGTTTCTATTTGGAAAAAGGCTAGTCTATGTCCATCAGAACCCACTGTTCTAATATATCTTTTTCCATTTTCTTCTATATAATCTATTAATACAGCGGATAAACTATATTTATTTTCATCAAGTGATACAGAAAATAGTACCTTATCAATCAACTTTTTTAATTGATTAGCTCCTATTTGGATTATTTCAGATTCATCTCTAGTTATAGATGGAAATTTAGGAAAGTCTGGTATTTTATTTGCTCCAATTTTATATTCAATTTTATTATCACCTTTTATCGTAATCCATTCATTTTCATTTTCAATTAATTCTATAGTAGAACTTGGAAATTCTCTAATTAATTCATATATTTTTCTTGATGGTACGGTAATAGATCCTTCTTCTAATATTTCACATTTAGTTCTTCCTTTATAGCTAATTTCTAAGTCAGTTCGTTCTATAAAGAGTTCATTATCCTTTGTATAAAGGAGGACATTATTTAAGACTACCATAGTACTTTTTTTATAGGTTATGGATTGGGCCTTTGTTAAAAGTTCTGTAAGAGATTGTTTTTCCACTTTAACATGAAGCATAAATTTTTATCTCCTTTTATATAAAAAGATTTAATAATTATTATATATGTTAATTTGTTAAAAACTTATCTAACTACTCTTATTTTTTTAATAAATAAGAAAAATTAATGTTGAAAAAATTTTAATCTTTAGGTTATAACTTTTTACACTTTATTTAAGATAAAAAAATAAAAGATTTTTTAACATTGTTATTAACATAATCAAAAATAAAAAACTTTTCAGAATATTTTTACCATAAAAAGGAAAAAATTTCATGAAAGATTTAAATGAAAAGATTAAAGAAAAGATTAAAGCATCTGGTGGATTAATAACTTTTAGAGATTTTATGGATCTTGCACTTTACTATCCAGAGCTAGGTTATTACTCAAAGGGAATTATTAGAATAGGTAAAACAGGAGATTTTGTAACTTCTCCTCATACTCATAGACTATTTGGTGCTCTTATTTCTAGGCAGTTAATGGATTTTTGGGAGATTTTGGATAAGCCTAAAGAATTTTTTATTATAGAAATGGGAGCTGGTGTAGGTTTTTTAGCAAAAGATATATTAGATTACACTAGAGAATATAAAAAAGATTTTTTTAACAGTATAAGGTATATAATTATAGAACCTTTCGATAGTAATATTAAAATACAAAAGGATAATTTAATAGAACATAAAAAGATTATTGAATGGTTGAAAGATGTTAATGAATTAAATGATATAACAGGTTGTATTATATCTAATGAATTATTAGATGCATTTCCTGTACATTGGATAAAGAAAATAGATAATAGAATTTTAGAAATATATGTTGGTTTATCAAATGATAATTTTGTACCTATAGAAGGCCAAATATCTAATCAAGAGTTAGAAGAATATTCAAAGTTATTAATTGATTATATTCCTAATAATTACAATACAGAAGTTAACTTAGATATAAAACATTGGATACAAAAGATATCTAATTTTTTAAGTAAAGGTTTTGTCTTAACTATTGATTATGGATATACATGGAAAGAATATTTTCATCCAAATAGAAATAGAGGTACACTTTTGTCTTATAAAGGACAAAGTGTAAGTGAGAATATACTAGATATGCCTGGAGAACAAGATATAACTGCTCATGTTAACTTTTCAGATTTATATAGATGGGGTAAATCTTTTGGGTTTGAGACCTTGGGATATACAAGTCAATGGTCTTTTTTAGCTTCTTTAGATGTTGAGGAAACCCTTAAAGAAGTAATAGAGAATTTTAATCCTTTTTCACCTGAACTTGCTGCAATTAAGATGTTATTTTTACCTCAAGGTATGGGTGATACCCATAAAGTTATGATTCAATCAAAAGGTTTAGATTCTAATATAGAATTAAAAGGATTTAAGTTAAGAAATATTAAAGATCGTTTGGAGATAAAATAATGAAATTAGAACTTATAATATTTGATTGTGATGGAGTTCTATTTAATTCTAAGGATGCTAATATCAAATATTATAGTAAGATAATATCTTTATTTGATAGAGAACCTATTACCCATGATGAGATAGAATATATACATTGTCATACTGCAGTTGAATCGATTAAATATTTATTTAGGAATAAACCAGAGTTGATAAATCTAGCCTTAGAAAAGGCATTAACTATAGATTATGGAGATTTTCTTGAATATCTAAAAATAGAACCTGGTTGGCAAGATCTTATTCTTGCTTATAGGCCACCTATAAAAACAGCTATTTCTACAAATAGATCTACTACAATGCCTAAATTGATAGATATATTTGAATTAGATAAGTGGTTTGATATAATTGTTTCTGCATTAGATGTTAGAAATCCTAAGCCTGATCCTGAAGGAGTTTTTTTAATACTTGATAAGTTAAATATATCAAAGGAAAAAGCTATTTATATTGGAGATTCTAAAGTAGATGAAGAAATTGCTAAAAGTGCTGGAATTAAATTTATATCATATAAAAATTCAAGTCTTAATGCAGACTTATATATAGATAGTTTTTACCAACTAAAAGATAAGATTCCTTGTATTTAAAAAAATAAAAAAGGGATCGGAGGGGATCCGATCCCTTACCCCTTAGGGGGCTTGGCAGGACCTGGCTGCTTGGGAAGGCAATGTTATGTTACCAAACCCATTTTAATCCTAGATAAATACTTCTGCCTGGCATAGGATAACCTAATACATATTCATAATATTTATTAAATAAGTTTTTAACTTCTCCTCTAATATAGAGATTGCCAAGTCTATTTGATTTCATAATTTGTTTTGTTATAGTTAGATTTACTACAGTGAAACCTCCTTTTTCTACTATTGGAACTGGATAAAGTCCACTTGGCCAGTCTTGAACTTTTTCTTTTCCTGTATATGCAAAATTAATATTTGTACTAAGTCCATTATAGGTATTTAAATAAAATCCATAACTTAAAGAGATTTTTGGTACATATAAAAGTGCTGTATCAGTTTCTCTATCTTGATATTGAGTTAGATATACTAAATTTATATAAGGATTAATATTTAAAGATATATTAAACGGATTATAAATATGAGAAGTTAAATATAATTCTAATCCTTGAATTGTTGCTTTTCCTGCATTTATCCATGTTTTACCATAAGTTGTATATGTGGTTTGTATTTTATTTTTAAAATCTGTTAAGAAATATGTTACATCAGAATTTATATATTTATTATTAAAGTTAATTCCACATTCATATGTTTGACTTTCTTCTGGTTTTAAAGATGGATTTCCAATATATTTAGTACCCCAACTACTAGTAAAATTAGCTGCTAATTCCATAGCATCAGGCATTAAAAATGCCTGTCCATAGTTAAATCTTAATTTTATATTATTATCAAATAGATAAGCTATTCCAGATCTTATACATACATGATATTTTGTTTTACTATTATATCCTGTATCATTTTTAATCTTTACTCTATATTTATCCCAACGTAAGCCTCCAGATAAGATAAATTTATTATTAAGTAGTCTACCTGTAGCTAAAATAAAGTATGATGGATTACTATATTTTGATTTATATGGAGCAGAAGTCTTTTTAATATTATAATGTACAAAATCTACACCAGTAGTTAATAACATATATGGAATATTAAAAGATATTTGTGTTTGAACTCCTTTTTGATCTATAGAATTTTTATATATATAGTTCCAACTTGGATCATTATAATTATTATATTTTCTACCCCAAAAATATCTTGCCATCCATGAAAAGAACCCTTTTGAACCAATATAAATTAAATCCCCTGTCCAAAATTTTTTATTTGAATAAGCTGTTAGGTTAGGGTTGTTAATATATGAAGGATTTCCTATTTTATCTCCATAAAAATTATTAAATATCCATCTTATATAGTTATGAGGTAAGAATTCATAACCAATATTAGTAGAGAAATAATTTTTACCATTATATGCAGTATTCCTGTATTTTTTATTTTTTGCAGTTATATAGTCATCTTGTGATTCACTAGTAGTTGATATAGAATAATCTAATCTCTTATATTTTCCATAAGAACTTATTGTACCCTCTTCAAAATCATAGCTACCTAGTTTACCATTTATTTCAAGTTTAGGTTTACCATAACCCTTTCTTGTAATTATATTTATAATTCCGCCCATTGCAGATGAACCATATTGAACAGATGCAGGACCTCTAATAATTTCTATACGTTCTACATTTTTTAGATCTATTTCTGCTAGATTAGCAGTACCTGCAGGTCTTCCATTTAGTAATACTAATATATGACTTCTTAAAATATCACCCATATGATCTGCACTTAGTCCTCTAATACTAACAGTTGTAAGAGCTCCAGGATACATTTGAATATGTCCGATAGATTGCTCCGCTAAAAGTTCTCCAACTGTTGTGGCACTAGAGTTTTCTATTTGTTTTCTATTAATAACTATTACACTAGAGGTGACTTCAGAGAGTTTAATAGGTGTTCTTGTAGCAGTAATTACAACAGGAGCTAATTGAGTAACATTTTCACTAGTGTTAGCTATAACTAATGATGATAAAGATACTATCCAAAAAGATAAAAGAATGAGATAAACTAATAATTTTTTCATGACACACTCCTCCCCTTATTAAAAATAGAGGGCTTTTAATAAAATACTGAAAGAGAAAAGTCTTTCAGTAGCAAGGCAGTTAGCCCCGAAGCCTTGCAAAAGTAGAGGATTGTAGGCCGGTCTCCCGGCTCGGGGATCAACCTCAGGTTGCGCCTTCCCATCCTGAATAAAAAGGACAGTGGCTGGTACTATAGGAGATTATAGTACCGAGCAACCCTTGTCCCCCCACACGGTTGCGGGCCAGCGCCGGATTCTCACCGGACTTCCCGATTATCCCATAGGGCTTAAAGAGTTTAAAACCCTATAGGCACCTACAATCCATGTGAATAATAATTCATATTATTTAGCAAAAAAATTTTAAATGTCAAATAAAAAGGGCTCATAACGAGCCCTTTTTCTATAAAAAAGTTTAAGCTATTTTTTAATAGCTAACTTTTATACCAGCAAATATAGACTGTCTTGGAGATCTATATCCTGCTCCGGATTCATATTTAGCATTAAATAAATTTTGTACTCTAGCAAATAATTCCAAATATTTTATAGGATTATAAGAGAATGTTAAATCTACTCTACCATATCCTGGGATTTCATGTTTTTGATCATAAGCAAGTTTTCTACCTTCATAAATAAAATATATTCCACTTGTGATATTTTTATATTTTGTAATGACTCTACAACCTAATTCATTATGAGGTACTAATGCTAAGCTATTTTTGTTGTTTTCTTCACCGTTTGTATAGGTATAATTTATACCTAAGCTTAGCCAAGATAAAGGTTTTATATTGGTTATAACTTCTACACCGTCTACATTAGCTGTTCCACAGTTGTAATAATGCCATGTTGCATAGTTAAAACTTATACGTTTTTTATAGTGAGTATTAAAATATGTGATAGACCAATTTAGTTTTCCATTTAATATATTTTGAGTAATTCCTATATCACCACCCACACTTCTTTCTGGAGATAGATCAGGATTTCCATATCTAGGATCATATAAGTTAAATAAAGAAGGAGCTCTAAATCCTGTAGCAAGATTTCCTTTTATTTTTAAACCTGCAAATAAATTTACTACTGTACCAATTTTCCATGTACCAAATGTACCAAATTTATCGTGATCATCTATTCTTCCACCAAGGTTTAACCCTACACGATTCCAAAGGAAACTAAATAGATTTATATAGTATGCCCTAGTTCCGACTTTTCCTGAATATCTCTTTGTACCCCATGAAGAAGCAGAGAAAAAGTTTCCTTTTTCTTTATAGTACTCTGCACCTAAGGTTAGTACACTGGTCCCAAAGTGTATATCTGTTTGGAATGAAACAGGATAGGTTCTTCCTTTATATAATCCTTTAAAATAAGAATCATATACAGGAGTTCCTTCAGGACTATAGGCTAAGATTCCATTATCAGGATCCCAATAGTCTCTTTTGTCAAATGTATAAGCTAATATTAATCTCCAATCCCAGTTTGGTCTTAATTTACCAGTAAAATGTAAGCTATTAATCCAAAGAGTAGTTCTTTTTTGACTTTGAGGATCATTATAGGCTTGAAAGGAAGACCAATCCCATTGAGGGTAATTTAAGAATGCATAAGTATATCTTAAGTATAGACTTATTTTAAATGTGTTTAACCAATAAGCATTAGAATCTTTAAAAGGTTTTGTATTAAAGTTTGTATCAAAAGTGGTATTTCTATATTTAGAATCTTTATAAAGTCCTTTAGTGTTAATACCAGAATAACACATATAGTAACCAATTGGACCTGCTTGTCCTTTTACACCTACAGAACCTTTTTTAGTCTGATATCTTCCATAAGATACTTTTGCAAATGTATGGAATGGTCCTCCTCCTTTAGGTGTAAATATCTGTATAACTCCACTCATGGCATTTGATCCATATAGAGAACTTTGAGGACCTCTTACAATTTCTATTTTATTAACATCAGATAAATTAAATATACTCCACATGTCACCAAAGTCATTTGCTGGAGAAGTTGGATCAAATATCCTTATACCATTTACAAGCACAGCAATATCTTGATTTTTCCCACCCCTCATACGTACATAGGTCCACTGTCCAAGCCAACCAGTTCTTTTTACAGTTATGGAAGGTTCTCCTTCTAATACCTGATAAAGAGTACTAACTTGTTCTGTCTCAATATTTTTATTAGTAATTACTGTGATAGAGTCAGGTAATTCATTTTCTTTTACAGGTACTCTTGTTGCAGTTACAACAATTGGAGTTAATACTTGGCTAGATTTTGTTTTTGTAGCGTTGTTAGAAATCGTTGCAAACGACTTGTTAGTAAACAAGCTACACATAAAAAACACACAGATTGTTAAAGCAATAAAACCCCTACGCATTTTACCCTCCTAACTTAGAATATTATAGGGGCTAATCTTTCTGAAAGAGAAAAGTCTTTCAGTAGCAAGGCAGTTAGCCCCGAAGCCTTGCAAAAGTAGAGGATTGTAGGCCGGTCTCCCGGCTCGGGGATCAACCTCAGGTTGCGCCTTCCCATCCTGAATAAAAAGGACAGTGGCTGGTACTATAGGAGATTATAGTACCGAGCAACCCTTGTCCCCCCACACGGTTGCGGGCCAGCGCCGGATTCTCACCGGACTTCCCGATTATCCCATAGGGCTTAAAGAGTTTAAAACCCTATAGGCACCTACAATCCATGTGAATAATGATTCAATTTTAATAAAATTATTTAAGCTGTCAATTAAGCACTTAATATTTTTTGTTAATTTATTATCTCTTTTGGTATCTGTAACTTAAAATTTTTAAATTTGTTAGGATATAATATCTTTGCGATTTTTACTATTCCTTCTAATAATCTCATTGTTGGACGAGATACTATTGCTTCATTTATTATATACACTTGATGATTTTTTATCGCTTTTATGTCATTAAAACCAGGTTCATTTTCTATCATTTTTAATGTTACAGGATTCATTTTTCCTCGTTGGGCTAAAAATACATCTATTTTATCAGCATTAGCTAAAATTCTTTCTTTTCCATATTCTGCAATATTGGAATGGCGAATGGGCTTTGCATCAGAAGCAATATTTATACCTCCAGCTGTTTTTATAGCAAATATTTCTATAGATGTTGGAGAAAATGTTGTCATTTTTCTATGAATAGATTCAAAATATACATATTTTCTTTTAGACATAGGGATTGTAGCAACTATACGTTTTATTCTAGCAATCTCTTTTTTAAAATATTTAATCATATCTTTAGCAGCTTTTTCTCTACCAGTAAGTTTTCCAAGATCTAACCAGTACTTAAACATCTTTTTTACACTAGTTGGTTGAAGAGATACTACAGTTATTCCTAAGCTTTCTAATTTTTCTATAAGTTTTCTATGTCCATGATATATCATTGGACGTATCAGTATAAGGTCTGGATTAAATACTAAAAATCGTTCTGCATCTTCATGATAGCTTATTTTAGGAAGTTTTAGGGCAGCAGAAGGATAGTTAGAAGTAGGAGATACAGCAACTAAATATTTCCCTGCTCCCATATAAAAGATATTTTCTGTATGAGCAGGATACAATGAGATTATTTTATGAAAAGGTTTTGAAAATTTTATTACTTTGCCACTTCTATCTATAATACTTATAGCATAAGAATAAGATGAAATAAAAATTAAGATAAGACTTAAAATTAATAAAATAAATAAACTTCTTCTTTTGTTATTCATCTCTTCCTCCTCTAAAGAAATATATACATTTTCTATTCGTTTTATTATCAATATATATATTTGATTCTATATTAAAGACTTGTTTAATTATTTTACTATCTAAGCATTTTGATGTTTCTCCTTGTGTAATTAAATTTCCATTTTTTAAAAATATTAAATAGTCACAGTAGTTTACAGCTAAATTCATATCATGCATAGTTGCAATAACAGTATCTCCTTTTTCTACTTTTTTAGATAAAATATCCATTAATTCGATAGTATAATAAATATCTAAATTAGCTGTTCCTTCATCAACAAGTAATATAGGAGTATCTTGTATTAATGCCCTAGCAAATATAACTCTTTGTTTTTCTCCTCCACTTAATTCAGTAATATATTTATGTAATATAGGCTTTAGATTAAGTGATTTTATAGTATCATTTATAATATAATAGTCTTCATCTGTAAGAGATTGAAATCTTGTTAAATGAGGATATCTTCCCATTAAAAGTATTTCTTCTACTGTAAAATCAAATTCTATATGATACTCTTGTGGTATTAATGCAATCAGTTTTGCTAACTCTTTTCTATTATATGTCTTTATGTCTTGTTTAAATAGTATTACTTTACCTTTATTAATAGGTTTTATTCCAGCTAATATATCTAATAGAGTAGTTTTACCAGCTCCATTAGGACCTATTATTCCATAAAATAAACCTTTATAGAAATTTAGGGATAAATTGTTTATGATTAATTTATCTTTAAAAGAGAAGTTTATATTATGTAGTGTATATATATTTGTCATTTTATTAATTCGTTATGTTTTGTTTTTACTTTAAATATATAACAGAAAAATGGGCCTCCTATTAATGAAGTCAAAACTCCTATAGGTACTTCCCATGGCAATACAGCTCTTGTAAGGGTATCTGCTACAATTAATAGAATTGCACCAAAAAGAGCTGAAAGAGGAATAAGTTTTCTATTGTCCGCACCGACTAAGAGTCGCATTAAATGTGGGACTACTAGACCTACAAATCCTATAATTCCAGATATAGCAACACATGCTGCTGTAACTAAAGAACAGGTTATTAATAAAATCATTCTAACTTGTTGTGCATTTATTCCTAAAGAGGCACTAGTTCTTTCTCCTAGAGAAATTACATTTAAATCTCTAGAGAAATAGAAACATATTAAAAAACCTATTACAACAAATATAAAAACCATTAATACTTCTAACCATGTTTCTGAAGCAAAACTACCTAATAACCAAAAAATAATAACAGATACTCTTTCATCAGCTATATATTTAAGAAGACTTATTCCTGCAGAAAGTATAGAAGAAACTATTATACCTGCTAATATTAAGTTATTAGAAGATATATAACCAACACTAGATGCTAATGATAAGACAGCTATAATAGTAAATATTGCACCTAAAAAGGCAAAAGCTGTTACTATATATATACCAAATTGATTTGTTATAAATAAAAGAGCTATAGATGCACCAAAAGCCGCTCCAGCCGATATACCCAAAGTATATGGTTCTGCTAAGGGATTTAATAATATGCCCTGAAAACTTACTCCAGAAAAAGCTAGGCCAGCACCTACTAAACAGGCTGCTAAAATTCTTGGTAATCTAACGTTTATTACAATATCTGTATAAAGAGGTTTGATATTTTTTAATAAAGAATTATCAAAACAAAGTTTTGAAATGATAATTTTAAATACTTCAATAGGGGGTATTTTTATATATCCCATAGATGCAGACAAAATAATAAATAGGATTAAAATAAAAGCTAACGATATTAATATTGTAAAAAAAGAAACCCGTTTCATAATCTTTTCTTAAAATAAAAAACGCCTTTTAAACACAAAGGTCTAAAAGGCGACACCCAGTTTATAGCCTTTTATCATTAAAGTCCTCACAAAGCCGAACCCTCGCAGCTTTGTGTAAATATTTTATGCGGCAGGTCTCCTGGCTCCAGGATCATCCTACTTGCCAAACCTTCCCATTTCACTTATTTGTGAAACAGTGGTATGTTTTGGCTTTCGTCCCCTGTTACAGTGGCGGGACCGCGCCGGACTCTCACCGGCTTCCCTATTAAGCCTTGCGGCACCGCATAATAGATCACTATCAGGTTTTGAGCATTCAGTCAAGAAGAGCTTGTTGTTAAAAAAGTTTTTATATAAAATTTTTAATGAAATATAGTATTGCAAAAAATTTGTTTTCAGTTTAGATTTTGAAGTCTTCAATTTATAGAAAAACCACCAGCTAGGGAGGTCATAAAGATGAAGTGTACTACAAAGAGGCCGGGATTTGAGTGCTCTTTTATGACAAAAAAGGGATGTGCCTTTCCCGGTGGAGTATGTTTTGAAATTATTGATAAGTGTGAAGGATGTGCTCGAGTTGTTACTACAGAAGCAGGAAAATTTTGTTCTGTTTATCCTCATCCAGAAATGAAATGGAGAAGAGGTGTTTGTAATTTTGCTACTCATGTACAGCCAGAGGTTGCAAAAGATGAATCTGGAAAGAAGATAAATCCATTAAAAGCTGCAAAGAGAGCTGCAAGAAGAAGATAATAAATATATTTAGATTCTTACGTCAATAAATAAAAAAGCGCATCAAATAGATGCGCTTTTTTATCTTTATTTATATCTAAGATAGTTAGATATACTATTTAAGTTCCTTAAGAGCAGATTCAAGTCTATCCATTCCCTTTTTAAGGGTGTCAATATCTGTAGCAAATGAAAATCTAATAAAGTGATCATCTCCAAAAGCAACACCGGGTACAGCAGCAATTTTAGCATCTTCCAAAAGATAATCTGCTAAAGAAAGGGAATCTTTTATTTGTTTTTCTCCAGCTCTCTTTCCATAAAAACTTGAAAGATCAGGAAATACATAAAACGCACCTTCTGGTATAGGAGTTTTAATACCTTCTATATCATTTAGACGTTTAACAATATAATCTCTTCTTTCCTTAAATGCTTTTGTCATTTCTTTTACACACTCTTGAGGTCCATTGAAAGCTGCAAGAGCTGCCTTTTGAGCTATAGAATTTGGATTTGAGGTGCTTTGTGATTGAATCTTTGTCGCCGCTTTTATTATAGGCTGAGGGCCTGCTAAGTAGCCTATTCGCCAACCTGTCATAGCATAGGTTTTTGAAACTCCATTTGCTATAATTACATTAGATTTTGCTTCTTTTACTAAAGAAGCACAATTATATGGGCTCTTACCATCAAATCTAATTTGGTCATATATATCATCACTAATTATCAAAAAATCATTTTCTATGGAAAGTTTTGCTATTTCTACAAGAAGTTCCTCACTATATATAGCTCCTGTTGGATTTGATGGGCTATTTAAAATAATAGCTTTGGTTTTTTTAGATATAAGTTTTTTTAAGGAATCAATATCAATACTAAAGTTATCTTCAGGATATGTTTGTAAAAATACTGGTCTTCCCCCTGCAAGGCCTACCATAGGCGGATAAGATACCCAATAGGGTACAGGAATTATAACCTCATCTCCTGGATTTACTATTGCTTGTATTATATTAAATAGACCTTGTTTACCACCAGTTGATACAACAATTTCTTCTACGCTGTAGTCTAAGCTATAGTCTTTTTTTAATTTGTTACAGATGGCTTCTCTTAATTCTACTATACCTGCTACTGGTGTATATTTTGTAAAACCTTGATTAATTGCTTCAATAGCAGCATCTTTTATATGTTTTGGAGTATCAAAGTCTGGCTCTCCTGCAGACAAGTTTACTATATCTATACCTTGAGCTTTTAATGTTTTTGCCTTTGCATCTATGGCTAAAGTTGGAGAAGGTTTTAATTTTAATACTCGCTCAGAAAGCAAGGATTCTATAGATGACATTGTCTTCCTCCTATTTACTAATTATAAAAGACCTCTTTTAAATATAATCCCCAGCTAGGGGCTGTCTTGGCTGCATATCTTCTGTCTTTTAATAAAAGAAGCTCTTTTATCCAGCTTGGTTCTCTTTTTTCCAAACCAACTTCTATCAAACTTCCTACAATATTTCGAACCATATACCTTAAGAAGCCTGTTGCCACAATATAAAATACTATAACTTTGGAGTCTTTTGGAGAAAAACTTTCAGGACTTAGTTCTCTAAAGCCACAATCTATTACTTTTCTAACACTAGATTTTACTTCAGATCCAGAAGCTTTAAAGCTCGAAAAATCATGTTCTCCTATTAAATAGGAGGCAGCTTTGTTCATTTGCGTTAAGTTTAATTCTTTAACTCCTATATGCCATGCCCGTTTGGCTAAAAGAGGAGATCTCGTTTCTGATAACAGTATCTTATATATATATTTTTTAGCTATAGCACTGTAACGAGCATGAAAGCTGGGATCAACATCTACTACTTCTTTAACTGCGATACAATCTGGTAATATGGAATTAAGGGCTTTTAGTAGTCCTTCACATGCAATTGTAGTATTAGTGTGAAAGTTTGCTACTTGAGCTAGGGCATGGACTCCAGCATCTGTTCGTCCAGAGCCTATAATATGTATATTTTCTCCTGTAATTTTTGATATAGCTTGCTCTAAGACCTCTTGAATTGTTGGAGAGATTGGCTGTCGTTGCCAACCGTGGAAAAAACTACCATCATATTCTAAGATAAGTTTGATATTTCTTCTCATCTAAAGGAGAAATTTAATCTTATGGATAAAGAGGTATTACATCTAGTCCCAAGTATTCATCAAACCCAAACATGATATTTAGATTTTGTATAGCTTGCCCAGAAGCCCCTTTTACTAGATTATCTATAGTAGAAACAAGGATAATAGTATTAGTTCTTTTGTCAACCTTGGCTCCTATTACACAAAGATTACTGCCTTTTACCATATTTATGGAGGGTAGAAGGTCGGGTTTTAGAATTTTTACAAATCGCTCTGAACAATAAAAGTCATCTAATATTTTTAAAACCTCTTTAGTAGAAATTTGTTTTTGTGGTTTACTATATATTGTAGTAAGGATGCCGCGAGTCATCGGGACTAAATGAGGTGTGAAACAAACTTTTATTTCCTCTGAAGCAGCAATAGAGAGTTCTTGTTCTATTTCAGGAGTATGACGGTGCTCTCCCACTTTGTATGCCTTAAATGATTCATTTACCTCACAAAAAGATGTAGCAAGTAAAGCCTTTCTACCAGCTCCACTTACTCCGGATTTGGAATCTATGACAATTGTTGAAGTTGTATCTATTATCCCAGATCTCAAAAGAGGTATTAGTGGCAAAAGGGCACTTGTTGGATAGCAGCCAGGATTTGCAACAAGCCTTGAGGAAGCTATTTTTTCTCTATTTATTTCACAAAGTCCATATACAGCTTCGTTTAAAAATTCTGGACACAAATGAGGTTCATACCAAGTATTGTAAACATTTACATCTTTTAATCTAAAATCAGCAGATAGATCTATAACTTTAGCGCCTGCATTTAGTAATTCTGGCACAACTTTCATCGCTGCAGCATGAGGTACAGCAGTAAAAAAGGCTCCTGCTAAATTAGATAATTTTTTGATATCTGGAGCAGAAAAATGAAGATCAGAATAATAGGGAAGGCTTGGAAAAACTTCTGTTACAGATTTACCTTCATATTGACGCGATGTTACAGCAACAACTTCTATACCAGGATGAAGAGCTAGTAATCTTAAGAGTTCAACACCTGTAAAACCTGAAGCTCCAATAATTGCAACACGTAACATTTGTAAAATTCCTTTTTAAATAAAGCTAACACAAAAAAATATCAAAAAAGAGGGAAGGTATATCCTTCCCTCTTTATACAATGAAAATAGAGTTATGTACAACAAGAAATTAACGTTTAGAGTATTGATAACGCTTTCTTGCACCAGCAAGACCGTATTTTTTGCGCTCTTTTACTCTTGCATCTCTTGTTATAAGACCCTCTTTCTTAAGAGTGGGTCTAAATTCTGGATTTACCTCTAACAGAGCTTTTGCAATACCATGTCGTATAGCTTCAGCTTGTGCGCTTTTACCGCCACCTTTAACAGTGGCTTTTACATCAAACTTCCCCAATGTCCCTGTAATAACAAAAGGCCTTTCTACAATAATCCTTGCAGTATCTACATCAAAATAATCATCAAAAGCCTTTTTATTTACTGTAATATTTCCTGATCCAGGAATAATCCAAACTCTTGCTATAGCAGTCTTTCTTTTTCCTGTAGCATAATAGCTTATCTCGTTCATATCTTTGACCCCAATCTTTTAGTATGGCAAGTTTAGTGGTTCAGGGTTTTGTGCCTGATGAGGATGATTTGGCCCACTATAAATCTTTAATTTTTTTAGTTGCTTACGACCTAAACGGTTTTTGGGCAACATGCGTTTTACTGCAAGTCGTATAACATCCTCAGGTTTTTTTTCTAACATCTGTTTAGCTGTTCGGGTTTTTAATCCACCCATATAACCACTGTGTCTATAGTATTTCTTTTGATCTAATTTTTTTCCTGTAAGGCGAATCTTTTCTGCATTTATAACGATAATAAAATCTCCAGTATCTAAATGTGGAGTAAAGATAGGTTTATGTTTTCCTCTTAATCTTATTGCTATTTGAGATGCAAGACGGCCTAAAGTTTTTCCACTTGCATCAACAACATACCACTTGCGTTCAATTTCATTTACCTTTGGTAAAGGTGTCTTCATGATTTTACTCCCTATTTAAGACAATAAAAAAACCCTTTCTCTTTATTAAAAGAGCAAGCAAGATAGATATAAGAAATTATCATAAATGTCAAGTTTAAAAATCGACTATATATTATTTCTTTTTAACTTTATAGCTTTTTATTTTCTAGTAAGACTTGCCCAATCTGCCATAAATTTTTCAAGTCCTTGATCTGTTAAAGGATGTTTAGCTAGTTGAGCAATAACTTTATATGGAATTGTAGCAATATCTGCACCAATTAAAGCTGCCTCTAATACATGAATAGGATTTCTAATACTTGCAACAATTACTTTTGTATCAAATGCATAATTTTCAAATATATCTACAATATCTCTAACCAAATCCATACCACGATGAGATATATCATCTAATCTTCCTACAAAAGGACTTACAAAATATGCCCCAGCTTTTGCAGCAAGAAGGGCTTGAAGAGGAGAAAAGATAAGCGTCATATTTACTTTTATGCCTTCTTGAGCAAGAATCTTTGTCGCCTTTAACCCTTCTGTAATCATAGGGATTTTGATTACTACATTAGGTGCAATAGAGGCTAATTCTCTAGCCTCCTCTACCATTTGTTGTGTTTGGATGCTAACTACTTCTGCACTAACAGGTCCATCTACAATATCACATATAGCCTTTATACGTTCTTTGAAGTCGCATTTTTCTTTTGCAATAAGACTTGGATTGGTTGTAACACCATCTACAAGTCCTAGTTCAGAAGCCATTTTTATTTCAGCAAGATTAGCTGTATCAATAAAAAACTCCATTTAAACCCCCTTATATCTTTATAAAATTAGTTTTCATCTTTTAGTCTAATTGCAACAGAGTTTGCATGAGCTCCTAACCCTTCAACATTTGCTAAACAAATAACATCTTTTGCTTCTTTATAAAAGGCTTCTTTAGAATAAGAAATTATACTAGAGCGTTTTAAAAACGTTTCTACTCCTAAGGCAGAAGAAAACTTAGCTGTTCCCATTGTAGGAAGTACGTGATTGGCTCCTGCAATATAGTCTCCTATTGGTTCAGGGCTATATTCTCCTAAAAATATTGCTCCTGCGTGTCTTATTTTTCCCACAAGTTGCCAAGGCTCTTTTACCATTAATTCTAAATGTTCTGGGGCTATCTGGTTTGCAATATCTAGTGCATCTTCTATCTTTTCTACCACTAATAGTGCACCATTAACCTCTAAAGATTTTTGTGCTATTTCTTTTCTGGGCAGGTTATTTATTTGTTCTTTTAGAGCCTTAGATACACTTTGTGCTAATTCTTTACTGTCTGTAAGTAAAATAGATGTTGCCATAGGATCGTGTTCCGCTTGAGATAAAAGGTCTGCTGCTATGTATTGGGCATTTGCATGTTTATCTGCAATAATTAGTATTTCACTTGGTCCAGCTATCATATCTATTCCTACGGTTCCAGAGACAAGTTTTTTAGCAAGCGTTACAAAGATATTTCCTGGTCCAACAATAACATCTACTTTTTTTATAGATTGAGTTCCATATGCCATTGCAAAGATCGCCCAAGCACTACCCATTTTGTATATGTGTTTTATACCAACTTCTTTAGCTGCAACAATTAAATAAGGGCTGATCTTTCCCTGTTGGTTTGGTGGTGTTGACATTATAATCCTTTTTACTCCAGCAATAACTGCTGGTATAGCATTCATAACTACAGAAGAACAAAGAGGTGTATCTCCACCTTTTCCACCTGGTACGTACAATCCTGCAGCATCTACAGGCCTAACTAATTGTCCAAGCACAGAACCATCCTCTTTTGTTATCATCCATGATTTAGGAAGTTGTTGACAGTGGAATTCTTTTACATTTTTTATAGATGTTCTAATGCTCTTTAAAAAGTCCTTTGAAACCTCTTTGTATGCTAGATCTATTTCAGTATCTGTCACCACTAGTTCTTCTTTTTTAAGATTAGGAGAATCAAAACGATTTGTATATTCAACAATGGCTTCATCTCCTCTTTCAATTATTTGTTTTTGAATTTCTCTTACCTGTTCTTCATAAAGTGAAATATCAAAGTTTCTATTTCTTATAGCATCTAGACGGCTTAAGCCTTCTTTAGTTGATATAAAAAGAGGTGTTAACATCTATTAGCTCCTTTTGATGTTAAATGGTTAATTAACTACTTAAACTTTTACAATCAACAAAAATTTCCGATAACAAAGAACAAGAAGTAAAAGCATAAAGATAAAAAGCTCATGTTTGGGACTATTGTAACTATAAATGAGGGATTTTGCATCTAAATGTTTGGGTGGGGTTATTAAAGATGAGAGGAGCGCCTAATGAAGCTATATTTTAAAATAGCCGATCCTATGTGGTGGATATATCCTCTGCCACCTAGGAGTCAAATAGAAAAGGCTCTTATTGGATTTGTAAATACTCGAGTTGCTGTTGCCGATCATAAAGATCTTTGGATACCCATTCAAGATATTGCTGGGGGAATAACCGCATATAAAGAACTAGAGCTTATAATAAGAAAGGCCTTTAATCTTGCAGAAGAAATAGCTCTTCCTTTTCAATCCGTTATTTGTATAAATGAATTACCAGAAAGCATTTGGCAAATTGCTCCTCCAGGGTGTCTTTTAGTACCTGCTGGTTCTTTTGAAAATTCTCCATCATGGATTGGTCCTTGGGAGATTGTAGACCTAAAGGGGTGTTATCCTGAAAAAGATCCTTTTCCTTTTAGGAGTCTATTTTTAATTGGTAGTTATAAACGAGAGTGTTTTTTTTGTGGCAGTCATGAGCATAGTACACAAAACTGTCCAAATCCATGGGGAGAAAGTATAGAAGAAGATTTTATTAATTTTTTATCTAAAAAACCCCCAGAGCTTTGGCGTTTAGAAATCCAACATATGCTTTCTGCTGAAGGTTCAAAAGGTAAAAGGTTATCAGATTTAAAGGCATCGTTAAGATTTTGTTTTAATTGGTCTACTGCAATAAGAGTTTGTTTAAGCACAGCAACAAGTTTATCAGAGCTTAGAATAGCTCCCATAAAACCAGCAAATCAGCATAGTTTTAGCGCTGTAATTGCTGCTATTGAAAAGCGCGATTTAGTAAAGGCGCAAAAGATATTAAAGACCTTTGATCCAGAAAAAGCTGGAGCAATTTATTATATATTTAAAGGGCTTATAAAAACTGCTTTTGGAAATCTTGAGGAGGCAACAGCCCATTGGCTTTCTGCTTATAAAAATGCAGGTATCCCAATGCATAAGGCCTATGCTGCTCTTTTGTTGTCTAGGGCTTATTTGTTAGAAGGAGAGCTAGAAAAGGCAGAAGAGACAATCTTTAAGGCAGTAGATGCTGATGGTAGTGCTGCTCCATGTAATTATTGGAGACTTATTATATATGCCATAAGACGACGTTCAGAATTTATTGGTCCTGGCATAAGACGGCTTAGTACTCTTCCTAGATGGTTTACCGCATCTATTATGGAGCCACTTTTAATCCCATATACAAGGACAGTAGTAAAGGAATTTAACAGCATTATTTCTGAATTAGAAGAAAGGATAGAGGCAGAGCTTAAGAAAACAGATTTTTTAATAGATAATTTTGAAGCAGCGTTAGGTAAAGATTTTGTTGAGCCTCATAAAATAAAACTTAGAGACTGGAGAGGGAAAAGATCTAATATGGGTTATTCAGACCTAATAAGTGCTCCAGAGTATCTTTCAAATTTTAGGCAACAATTAAGAAAAGAAGGCTATAGTATTTTAAAATCTATAGTTTCTACAATAAAAGGAAGGAAGAAGGAATTAGAGATAATTTGTTCAACTCAGATATTTTCTCCAAAGGCAAGGAGACTTAGACTAAAAGCAATGGAGCTTTTAAATCAGTCACAGTGGTTGCTAAAAAAACTAAAAGATTTTAATAACTTAAAACAACTTGCAGGGATTAAAGAAAAGGCTGAAGCTCTAGACGAACAAGCGGCTATAGTTATAGAAGATTTTAAAGAGACCTTAAAAAACGATCAGAGAGTTATGCTTATAGGAAAGATTTTAGGTAGAGCTCTTCTTGCGGGTGGTATTATCTGGCTTGTTTATGCCTTGTGGGATTTTTTTAGAACATTGTTCTTAGGATAAAGACACAGATCAAAAAGAGGGCATTTTTCACACTTTGGTTTTCTTGCTGTACATATCTTTCTTCCATGCTCAATTAATCTATAAGATATTTTGCCCCATTGGCTTTGAGGAACAATTTTCATAAGGTCTTTTTCTATTTTAACAGGGTCCTTTTCTTTACTAAGTCCTAGTCTTGCAGAGAGTCTTTTTACATGTGTATCAACAGGAATTCCTTCTACTTTATTGTATGCATTATAGAGGATTATGTTTGCACTTTTTCTTGCAACACCAGGAAGTTCTAATAATTCTTTCATTGTATCTGGTACTTTTCCATCATATTTTTCTACAATGATTTTACAGGCATTTTTGAGATTTTTGGCTTTATTTCTAAAAAAGCCTGTAGAACGTATTAAGTCTTCAATCTCTTTAACATCTGCTTTAGCTAAAGATTTTGGGTCAGGAAAACGTTTAAATACTTCAGGTGTTACTTTATTTACTCTTACATCTGTACATTGAGCAGATAGAACTACTGCAACTAATAATTCATAAGGATTTTTAAAATTTAGAGCAATTTTAGCATCGGGATATTCTTTATTTAATATATCTAATATCTTTGAAATTCTTTCACTTTCTTTCATGGTTAGCTCCATTCATAAAGATATTTTGGCTTAGGGGGGCTATCTTTCATAAATTGCCATATTCCTCCTGGGCGTAGCACAGGGGCTATATCTTTTGAAAATCCTGCATCATCTCTAGCTCTTGAGAATAATTTAGGAGGTAGGTCTACAGGTTCATCACCCAGATCAAACGTACCCCAATGAATAGGAATAAATCTTTTAGCTCTTAAGTCCTTAGCTGCACAGATTGCTTCCATTGGGTCCATGTGTACTGGACCCATAAGCCATTTAGGTTCAAAAGCTCCTATTGGAAGTAATGCAAGATCAAAAGGTCCGAACTTAGAGCCTATTTCCCTAAAATATGGGAAATATGCACTATCTCCTGCAAAAAAGATCTTTATACCTTCAACTTCAAGAAACCAACCCGCCCATAAAGTTCTATTTGTATCTCCAACACCTCGTTTTGACCAATGTTGAGCAGGAAGGCATGTAATTCTCATATTGTGTAAGTAAAGGTCTTGAAACCAATCTAGTTCAGTAACACGGGAGTCTTTTACACGTCTTTTTATTATAGAGCCACACTTAAGAGGTACTGCATATCTTGCTACTGTTATTTCTTTTAAAGAAGGGATATCTAAGTGATCCCTATGTGAGTGGCTTATAATTACTAGATCTATTTTAGGTAAATCCTTTACTTTAAAAGGTAGGTGCTGAAGTCTTGGGAAAAATGGAAATAGACTTCCAAAAATTGGATCAGTTAATATATTTAATCCTGCTATTTTTATCCACACTGTGCTATGTCCTATAAAACATAGGACTGGTTCAGAGATTTTATTAAACTTTTCTATATCTAAGGGGATAGGAGCAGGAGGTATTACGGATATTTTTTGTTGAGCGCTCCATTGAGGTTTTTTTCCTATACCATGTAAAGCCTGTCCATGAACAGGTTGAGTTACTAACCAAGGATTTTGAAATCCTGTGCGCGTATGATGCAATTTATAACGCGCCATTGTTTCTACATCTGTTATACCCCTTGCATGTTCACAGCCATAGCCTTTAATAGGCTGTTTTATTGCCATTCTTAGCATTGGAACAACAGATAAAAGTAATAGACGCGTTCGGGGATTTTTAATAAAATTTAGCCGACCATTGTTTTTGTTTTTATTCATCATATTTGAAAAAGAGATCGGCATTTATTTCACCCCTTAAAATATTTCTTCAATTTAAGAAAAATAGTGATAAAAAGAAAGAATGTCAAAAGAAATTAATAAATCACAAAATATATCCATTGCCCCAGGTTTATTAATAGCAGGTACTAATAGTGGATGTGGTAAAACTACTGTAACTTTAGCTCTTATGGAGGCATTTAGGCGTAAGGGTATAAAGGTTCGTCCTTTTAAAGTAGGTCCTGATTTTATAGATCCAGGATTACATCGTCTTATTCTAGGGGTTTCTTCTCACAATTTGGATACTTGGATGTTACCTCCTGATAGGGTTAAACAGCTTTATGTTTCTGCGAGTAAGGGCTTTGATCTAAGTATAGTAGAAGGAGTCATGGGTTTATATGATGGGGCGAGTGGTTCTAATGAAGAAGGTTCTTCTGCGCAAATTGCAAAGCTATTAGGATTAAAGGTTTTATTAATCGTAAATGCTAAATCTATGGCAAGAAGTGTTTCTGCCTTAATAAAGGGTTTTTTGGAGTTTGATCCAAGCTTGGATTTTTTAGGTGTAATCTTAAATAATGTTGGTAGTAAAAATCATCAGGAATTATTAGATGAAGCACTTAGGTCTTTGTCTATTGATTTTGTAGGATTTTTAAATAGGAATCCTGATATTACAATCCCTTCTAGACATTTAGGATTAATAACAGCAGAAGAATCACCAATTAATAAAGAATTTAGAGATAAACTATTTAAATGGATTAGTGAAGGAATTAATCTTGATAATTTATATGAAAAATTAAAAACAAAGAGTTATAAAGCCTATAATAGTTCTAGTTTAGAAAAGTCAGATTATCCCTACAGAAAGTGTAAAATAAAAAAGAAGAAGGTGCTTGCTGTTTCATGGGATAGAGCATTTTGTTTTTTATATCAAGTAAATCTAGATCTTCTAAGACGCTTTGGGGTAAGGATAGAATTTTTTTCACCATTAGAAGATAAATCTCTTCCTTCTAATACAACAGGAATATATCTTTGCGGGGGTTATCCTGAACTTTATGCCAAAAGATTATCAGAAAACAGATCCATATTATCAGAAATCAAGAATTTCATTGAAGACAATAAAGTTTTATATGCTGAGTGTGGGGGTATGCTCTATTTATCTAAGGGGATTAAGTTAGAAAGAGAGAGTATTAAGTTATTGGGAGTGTTTCCTTTTTGGGTGAAGCTGTCTAAACGTTTAGTTGCTCTTGGTTATAGGGAAGTTAGGTTTTTAGTGGATTGTTTTTTAGCAAAAAGAGGAAGCGTCATAAGAGGACATGAATTTCATTATTCATATTTAGAGATGACTGATTTAGAAGAAGTTAAACATAAAGAAATAATAAATACTTATGAAGTCTTTAATAGAAAAGGGGAAAAGGTTAACACACAAGGTTTTTTGTATAAAAATTGTCTAGCAAGCTATGTACATCTACATTTTTTAAACAATCCTCAATTATGTGAAAACTTTGTAAAAAAGTTATAAGTAAAAATAAGAGATTTTTTGAAAAAACAACAGGAATTATAAAATGTGGAATAAAAAAG
>CAZODM010000023.1:0-25925 GCA_964578585.1 uncultured Desulfobacterales bacterium
TCCCTACATTTACGTGCGGCTTCGTCCGCTCAAATTTCTTCTTTCCCATGTTACTCCTCCATATTTGGCATATCTCACATACCTAAAAATCAATCTTCAAATAAGGGACAAAAAATCTTTAATATCCCCAAACCCTACCAACGATAGTGCGCAAAGGCCTTGTTTGCCTCTGCCATACGATGCGTATCTTCCTTTTTCTTAAAGGCCCCACCACGCTCATTATAGGCATCTAAAAGTTCTCCAGCTAAACGTAGGGCCATTGACTTCTCATTGCGCTTTCTAGCAAAACCCACAAGCCAACGAATAGCTAGTGCCTGCCTTCTTTCTGGCCTTACCTCAACAGGCACCTGATAAGTTGCACCTCCAACTCGCCTTGAGCGGACCTCAACAACAGGCTTTACATTTTCTACTGCCTGCTCAAATATCTTAAAAGGATCCTTCTTGGTGCGTTTCTCTACAATATCAAGCGCATCATAGAAAATCCTTCTTGCTAGACTCTTTTTACCCCTACGCATTAAGCCATTTATAAATTTAGCAGCAAGTACACTATTGTACTTTGGATCTGGTGCAATGACTCTTTTTGGAACCTCTCGTCTTCTTGGCATACCTTCCTACCTATGAAAACTAGCTCTTAATTGTTATGTTAAAAAAACTAACCTATTAATCCCTTTGCCTAAACAACACAACACCACCTAAAACTACTTTGGCTTCTTTGTACCATATTTAGATCTTGCCTTACGACGATCCTGAACACCCAGCGCATCAAGAGCTCCACGAATAATGTGATATCTAACTCCAGGCAAGTCTTTGACACGACCACCACGAATTAATACTACAGAGTGCTCCTGTAGATTGTGCCCAATACCAGGTATATAAGAAGTAACCTCCATACCATTTGTAAGACGAACACGAGCAACCTTACGTAAAGCTGAATTTGGCTTCTTTGGGGTAGTCGTATAAACTCTTGTACATACTCCGCGCTTTTGCGGACAACCCTCAAGTGCCGGAGCCTTTGTCTTCTTCTTTATCTTCTTTCTGCCCATTCGGACAAGCTGATTTATAGTGGGCATCGTATCCCCCTAGCTCCTTTTAGCTTTCATGTTTTAAAATCGAGCTAAAAATCCTTAACTCAAATCTTAACATCAAACACAACAAAGCACCCCTTATCGCCTGCCTCAATTACCAAAATAGGCAGAGCGAGGTGTGCATAAAGAAACAGGCTCGGATTTAATACTGGTTTCCTTTTAACTTGTCAAGCCCCTCTTTTAAAAAAGAGTAAAAAATCTAACACAAAATTTAAAATATAACCTTTTTCTGAAATGGGGTTCCGCATTATTAACGTACCCCATGGAACAGGTTCAGACTTTATAAGAGAGGCCTTTTATGATAAATAAAGAAACCAGTTCCGCTATGCAAGTCCTGTAATTTATCTAAAGGAGTTTTAAATGTCAATAGGGAAAAGGGATAAAAAAAATCTAATATTAGGGGTTGATGTAGGAAATACCAATACCGTAATTGGTCTTATAAGAAACAAATCAATATTAGCAGACTGGAGAATTTCTACTAATCCATATTCAACCTCTGATGAAATTGCCCTAAAATTAAAAAATTTACTTGAATTAAACAATATATCCTTATCCCAAATAAAAGCTCTAGTGCTATCCTGTGTTGTCCCACCACTTTTGTTTTCATGGGAACAAATCGCCCAAAAATACTTATCTGCTACTTTTTTTAATATAACTCCTAAAAGTCCAATTGGCATAAAAGTAGTCTATAAAAGACCTTTTGAAGTCGGCTCAGATAGATTAGTAAATACGTTGGCAGTCTTTGAACTATATAAAAGATCAGCGATTGTTGTAGACTATGGTACAGCTACCACATTTGACTGTATATCTTCCAAAGGAGAATATTTAGGTGGAGTCATTGCTCCAGGTATATTAAGTTCTTCTAATGCCCTATATGAAAAAACTGCTAAGCTTCCAAGAGTGGATCTATCTGTTCCTATAAAAAATGCGCTTTCTCAAGATACTCCAAGCGCAATCAGAGCTGGAGTTATACTTGGATTTGCATATTTAACTGACGGCATGGTAAAAAGATTAAAACAAGAAATGGGGGAAGAGACCCTAGTTATAGCAACAGGTGGACTTGCTCAAAAAGTAGCCTCTTATTCAAATGAGATAGAGGAAATCGTCCCTGATTTAACCCTAAAAGGACTTGCTCTTGCTTATGAAAAGCTAAAATCTATTTTAACACTATAAATTCTAATCGCTTCATTAAAATCTTAATCTTTCCATCACTATCTGGTGGATACTTTTTAATATATCTTTTAGCAACTAGCTCAATAAAGCTATTTCTTAAATTTCCGGGTACTTGGCAAAGGTACGGTAACCAAGTAGTCCGTATCCATCCCTTAAAGCTTTCAATATCTTCACAAACCATAAGTTTAGGCTTAAGTTCAAGATGTTGAATCTTAAAACCTGTCTCTTTTAGCCATGGTTCATATTCTCTGGGAGAGTAAAAGCCATAAGGAAAAGAAAAATTATAAAAATATTCTTCCCATGAACCTTCTCTTATAATTTCATCTAGGCACTTAATCAAACTCGCTGCATTTCCCTTACCTCCCATTTGAACGATAGCTTTCCCTTTTGGCTTTAAGGCTTGATATATCCCTTTTAGTACAGGCCTGTGGTTAATAATCCAGTGAAGTGTTGCATTGGAAAAAACAATGTCAAACTCTTCTAAAAAGGATAATGAAGTTGCATCCATTTCTCTAAAAGATAAATTTGGATATTGTGAGCTTGGGAACTTTTTAGAGGCAAGAGATATCATATCTTCTGAATTGTCAATTCCAACTACCCGTCCCTTATGAACAGCTCTTGCAATCTCTGCTGTTACTTTTCCATCACCACAACCAATATCAAGTATATGTTCATCTCCCTTTAGTTTTATCTTTTCAATTAATTGTCTTGCCCATCTTTGCTGTGAAGCAGAATACTTTGCATACTCCTTTGCATCCCACTTATATTTATCCTGATATAGAGTCTCGTTCATATTTCTATTACATTTGCCGCCTTTAATCTCTGTGTAAGATAAGCTTACTATTAAAAATCTTTCAATTATTTACGATTTATCCAATTCTATTCCATGCCTCCTTGAACTGCTCAGTATTGTAAGAATTAGGCTGCAACCAATATGAAGTCCGTCCATCTTTTTCTCTTTGCTGCGCTAATCTTTTAACCTCATCAGGTAGCAAGATAAAAGCATCTGGCTCTTCTCTAACATTAGTAACGATGATCCAATAATCTCCCATGACTTTTTTAAGACTGTCCCCCAAAGGCACTGGATTCTGCTTGCTTAATGCCTTGACCTGAATACCAAAAAATTTTGTGCCTTCTTTATTGTAAATAATAATATCTATTCCACGTGCATTGCGAGCTGTTGGCATGACATTCCATCCCATCTTTGATAATCGATAGCATGTATAATAAAGTCCAATATTGCCAATAATTTGTGAATCAAATTTCATATTTTCTTACATAACGAGTCTATAAAAAATTAAATATTTTCTAAAGATATTGCTTTGTTATTCTCTATGTATATTTTGAGAAAAGATTTAATTTTAATTTTTAAAATTAAAGGGACAAAGAATCAACCGTTACTGTCTGTCAATAACTAAAAATCTAAGCCCTCCTAAATTATTTTTATTTTTTATCTTTTATATAACTGTTTAATTCCATAATTCCCCAGAGAATAATTAAACCAATTTGTAATCTTGTATATAACGAATCAAGTAAATCTCTTACTTTGTAAGATACCAAACAAAAGGTCCTTATAACAGATCTAATAAAATATTCTCTGTATATATTGCCTCAGGTATCAATATTATTTATCAAAATAAGTTAAAATAAGTTTTAGGATTGATTGGAGGTAAGACTATTGTAACTATTACCTTATTTTCTTAGCTTAATAATTATGCATGTCATAAGCTGAAAGAGAATTAAGACAAAATAAAATGAGACTTTCTTGTGGTTATACAATGATTCTTAAAATAATCTGTTATCAAATAACTAATCTTCTATAGTTTTACTCTTTCTAAATTGCTCTAAAATAACCTCTGCTTGCTTAGAAGCAGCTCCTTGTGCAATCTCTTCTAATGCCTTCCTAGCCCTTTTACCAATCTCTTTTGCCAAAGACATATTCTTAAATAAAAGATCTAGATTCTTTACTAACCCTTCTTCATCTACTACAGCTATCCCACCCTCTGCTTTATCAAGACTAACCCTGGCATCATCAAAATTCTCTGTATGAGGCCCATAAATAACAGGACATCCCCATGCAGCAGGCTCCATTATATTTTGACCACCTTTTGGCACTAAAGAACCACCAACAAA
Source organism: uncultured Desulfobacterales bacterium (assembly GCA_964578585.1). Taxonomy (GTDB): domain Bacteria; phylum Desulfobacterota; class Dissulfuribacteria; order Dissulfuribacterales; family JAMONC01; genus JAMONC01. Next base: position 4,392 of record CAZODM010000023.1, read on the forward strand.
TGCAACTGTAGCTAAACCATATAAATCAAAAAGAGGTCCAATTACATCTACCAAAACTATATGACACCTCCTAGGCTTGCCCATCTCTATTTCACTCCAAAGCTGATACGGAAAGCCCGCGTTCTTTAACGCTGCTTCTATCCTTTCAACACCTTCTAAATGCCTTGGAACAAGAAATACAACAAGCTCAGGATGCTTCATCCTTATCTTACTATATGCCTTAACAACTAAAGGTTCCTCTCCACCCCTTATACTCCCTGCTACCCATACAGGAACATCTCTTTTAATATCAAGCTTGTTTTTAAGGTATTCCGCCTTTTTAAAAGAAGGTCTATCAAGAAGTCCCTCAAATTTAGCATTGCCTGTAATCAAAATTCTATCTCTTGGAGCCCCTAATTCCTCAAGTCTTTGGGCATGAATATCAGAAATTGCACAAAACTTTGAAAAACAACTTAACACAGGGGCTGTTAAAGATTTAACCCTCTTATAAAGTGGAAAAGACCTCTGTGAAATCCTGCCATTTAATAATACCATCCTAGAGCCCTTTGCCTTTATAGCATGTAAAAGATTGGGCCAAAGCTCCGTCTCTAAAGACGCATATACCCTAGGACGCAATTGTTTTGCTAATCGCCTTACTACCTGTGGAAAATCTAAAGGAAATGGAATGACTACACATCTATCCCCTAAAAGGGACTGCGCTCTTGCAAAACCTGCAGGAGTTGAACTAGAGACAAAAATCTTAAAGCCTGGGGCAATACGATCTAAAGCCTTTACAAGAGCCTCCGCTACATTAACCTCACCAACAGATACTGCCTGAAGCCAAAGATCTGGAGGTGGTCCTTCATATATAGCTTCAGGTAATACACCAAGCCTTCCAGCCCAAAGGCTATCTGGACCTTCAAGCTTTGCCTTTATTAAAAAGGCTGGCTTAAAAATAGGATAACATACCCCTGCTATTAGCTTATAGCATCCGAGTATCATTTATCCTCTCTTAAGGCTTCTTTGTCGCAAAGATTCATATAGGGCTATTGCTGTAGCTACTGATGCATTCAGAGAACTAATATTACCAACAAGGGGTATACTTAAAAGTTCATCACACACCTTTTTAACCAATGCCCTTACTCCTTTACCTTCTGAACCTACCACTATAACACTTGCTCTTAAAAAATCTATATCCCAAATAGGTCTTTTGGCTTCAGGAGTCAACCCCATAATCCAAAAATCTAGTTTTTTCAACCCCACTAATTCTTTTGCTAAATTGCCTATTCTAAAAATAGGAACTTTAAATACTGCTCCACAAGAGGCCTTTACAACACTACCTGTAATAGGAGCACAACACCTATGTGGCAAAATTATACCCCTTGCCCCTAATCCATGAGCACTTCTTATGATAGCACCTAGATTTTGAGGATCTGTAATATTATCACAGGCAACCAAAATGGCATCTGATCCACTAAGTTGGACTAACTGCTGCTTATCTGCCCACCAAAAAGGTTCAACTAATGCACAAATTCCTTGATGAACAACATCTTTCTTTAATCCTATTTGTTTAAAGTTATTAACCCTTTTAGGGCTAAGCCCTTTTTTGACTATAAGATTTAAAAGGCGTTTTTGATTCTTTTTACGTCCAAAGGACTCTAAGCAATATATAGCCTTTATGTAATTGATATTGTTAGCTGAAAAAAGTTCAAATATAGGTTGTATACCCCAAATAAATATTGCTTCATCATTTAATAGATTGGTCTTTGCTGTCATAAAAAAATTCCAATTACTTGGCTGTAAAAGCTAGCTTAAGAATCTAATCCCAATGCCTTACAAAGTTCTCTATTAGCTAATACGCGTTCTTTACGCTGTCTAAATGAAATAATAATTGATTTTAACCTTAACATAGCCTCTTTAAGATCAGCATTTACTACAACAAACTCATAATTTTTTACCTCTTTTATTTCATCTTTAGCATTTTTAAGCCTAAGAGCTATTTCTTCCTCACTTTCTGTTCCTCTTGTACGAAGTCGTCTCTCAAGCTCCTCAATACTAGGTGGAAGAATAAATACTAAAACAGCTTGAGGGATCTTTTTCTTTACGTTTAAAGCACCTTGTACATCTATATCTAAGATTACATCTTTGCCTTTGGATAAAAGCCTATCTACTTCCTTTTTACTTGTACCATAACGATGATTATGTACCCACGCCCATTCTAAGAATAGATCCCTTTCTACCATTTCGGAAAATTCTTGATCGGTTACAAAATAGTAGTCTAGCCCGTCTACTTCACCCTGCCTTGGAGCTCTTGTAGTATGAGAAACTGAAAAACCTAGGTTATCTAACTCCTTAAATAGCAATTTTAACAAAGTAGTTTTACCTGCGCCTGAAGGTGCTGAAACAATAAAAAGATCCCCTTTTACCATAAAATCAATTTCTCCTTGTTAAACACTTAAAAGGATTAACTATTTAGGATCTTTTTCCTCAAGTTTTGAGAACATATCTGAGGCTAATCTTTGGGCAATTGTTTCTGCTTGAATTGCTGACAGTACAATATGATTACTATCTGTAACAATGATAGATCTTGTGCGTCTTCCTTGTGTTGCATCTATAAGACGATTATTTTCTCTAGCTTCTTCTCTAAGCCTCTTCATTGGAGCAGAAGAGGGGTTTACTATAGCAACTATACGCTCAGCTACTACAGAATTCCCAAAACCAATGTTTAATAGTCTACATTTACATTCCATGGTATTTCTCCCCTTTTTTAGGAAGATAACACAATTATCCGCCATTACATCCAAAAGCAATCTAGCTAATCTTTATTTTTGGCTATTTTTTTAAAAAATGTCAACTATTTTAACTTAAATTAACTACATAAACACTATACTAGATTTTGAACCTGTTCTCTCAAAATTTCAAGCTCAGCCTTTATATCAACTACTTTTTGAGAAATATCATCATCGCAAGACTTTGAAGCCATAGTATTTACTTCCCTAAAAAGTTCCTGTAATAAAAAATCAAGTCTTCTGCCACAAGGAGGCTCACCAGATAATATCTTCTCTATTTGTGCTATATGACTTTTTGCCCTAACTATTTCTTCGGTAATATCTAACCGATCTGCTAAAATAGCAGCTTCTTGATGAAGCCTTTGCATATCAAGTTCTTTTAAAGAACCTAACAACTCCTCTATTCTAGCAAAAAGTGCTGCCTGAGCCTCCCTTAAATGCTGATCCCGCCTTGCATCAATATCCTCTATTAATCTTTTTATGAGCTCTAAATGTTCTCTCAGACTAGAAACAAGAATCTTTCCTTCTTGTTCAGCCATTAACACAGCATCATTAAGTGCACTTGTTAGCCCCTTAGAAAGCACTTGCCATATTTGTTCATAATCTCTTTCAATATCCCTTGCAGTAATTGCATCCCTTACAATTGAAAGAAGAGTTGTAACATCTAAATTATATTCTAGCCCAAGACTATTACTTAACTCCTTTACAGCCTGTATATAAGAACGGGTTAATTCTATGTTGGGAATAAATTGAGGAACAGATTCTTTTCCTGCATCCATTTGTATAGAAATATCTACTCGCCCTCTTATTAAGGTCTTTTGTACAGCCTTCCTTATTTTATCCTCAATTGGTATCAAAAATCTAGGACACCTAATATTTACATCACAAAATCTGTGATTTACTGACTTTAATTCAATAAATAACCACCAATCTTCAATAGTTTGTTCAAATCGAGCATAAGTTGTCATACTCCTAAGCGTCATGTATTAACTCCTTTAAAGGCTAAATCTAAAAAGAGGGCCAAAGCCCAGGGATAAACTCCACAACTCCTTGACCTTTAAGCCCAAATCTAAGTACATTTAAATAGGAGAGACGAGCATTGTTCCAAAAATCTATAGAAAAATCTGTAGCATAATCTGGATATGTCCAAGGAAGTGTTCTAAAGCTTCCCTTCTTAAAAATAAGAGTTAAGTCTACCCATACTCCTTTACCAAGATATATTCTGTGAACATAATTTTTACCTGTAGCAAGAACAAGCCTCTCACTACTAAGTAGCCCTGGATCAATATTTATCTTTCTTTTTCTATCTTCTAGATGATGAAATTCAAATTCATATGCCCAATATTTTAAGTTTATTAAAAAATTAGGACTTATAAATCTCTCAAGTACAACAAAAATCTTTTTTAAATTAGCTCCCATCTCTTTTTCGTAATATTTTGTTTGATTAAAATCAAAAAGGGCACTCTTTTTTAAAATAGGAGCCCATTTTTTTTCTATTTCTTCTATAGCAGATTCTATAAGTGCTACATCAGAAGAAAAAATAGCAAAAATTGGTGCAACAGGTACTGGCTCCTTTAGCCTACTCACACCTACCCCCAAAACAATTTAAAATAATTACAGTTCTAATAGAGTTAATAGATCTTCAGTTGTTACCGTAGCTGTGCCAACCTTCCCAACAACAATACCTGCTGCAGCATTGGCAAGATAAGCTGATTCATCCCAACTTAGTCCACTTGTTTTAGAAAGTACTAGGGTTGCCATTACAGTATCACCTGCTCCTGTTACATCATAAACCTCTTTTGCCATTGTAGGAATAGAAAGAAGTCCTTGCTCAGGTTGCCACAGTGCCATTCCTTTAGAACCTCTTGTAATAAGTACAGCCTCAAGAGCTAACTCTTTATATATCCTTTTAAGTGCTATTTCTAAAGAAGACTCATCTGATATCAGAATACCAGAAATTGCCTCTGCCTCTGCTTTATTTGGTGCAATTAATGTAACACCTCTATAAAACTCTTTATTTATAGGCTTTGGATCAACTAATACAGGAATACCTTTTTGGACAAACAGTGCCCTTACTTTATCCATAAGAGCCTTACTAATAACACCTTTAGCATAATCAGACACTATTACACCATCTATAGTATCTAGATGCATTTCTAAAAGCTTACAAAGCCTTTCTATTGTCTGATTACATAGAATCTGTCTAGACTCTCGATCCACCCTTACAACCTGTTGTCCCTGTGCTATAACTCTAGTCTTTACAGTGGTAGGACGATCATCTTTTATAACCAAACTAGAATCAAGACCAGATGATGCAGCTAATTCCAAAAGCTTTACTGCACTATCATCATCTCCTACTACCCCCGCCATAAGTACTCTTGCACCAAGTGCTCTTAAATTGTGAGCAACATTTGCAGCTCCACCTAATAAAAAATCCTCCTTTTCTACTTCTACTACAGGGACAGGGGCCTCTGGAGATATTCTAGAAACTTTACCCCAAATAAACCTATCTAACATCAAATCACCAATAACAAGAATCCTTTTATCTTTAAATTTGGAAATAGCCCCTTTTAACTTATTATGACTCACCTCTACCAATGTTATTTACCTCCATCTTTAAGGGGCTTTGCCTCATCAATTAACATAATAGGAATCCCATCTTTTATCTCATATATAAGTTTACACTTATGACAAATGAGTCCATTTTTTTGGGAATTAAGTTCAAGATCTCCCTTACATTTAGGACAAACTAATATATCTAGTAATTTTGTACTAATCGTACCCTCTGCCATAACGGCCTCCTTATCCTAGTTTAAGGCATGCTTAATAGTATCAGATTTTAATTCACCTAACACCTTTTCTATCGCATTTACTACATCATCTACTAAAATTTCTTTCATACACTTGGGATCACTACAGCTTCGCTTAAAACAAGGACTACAAGAAATAGCTGTTCTTACTACTTGATGTTTATCTCCAAAAGGACCTGTACGCCAGGGAGCAGTGGGGCCAAAAAGGGCCACTACCCTAGCACCTGCTGCAACAGCTAGATGCATAGGTCCACTATCTGGAGTAACTACTAGTTTTGATCTTTCAAATAAAGCTGCTAATTCTAAAAGAGAGGTCTTAGAAGCAAGGTTTAATACCTTTAATCCAACTCTTTTAATCTTGTCTTCTAACTGTTTTGCAAAACTTTCATCTTCCCTACCACCACTAATTACACAAGGTAATTCCCATATCTCATATATCTTCTTGGCCAATTCAAAAAAACCTTCTATAGTCCATCTTTTGTTAGGCCAAGATGCACCAACATTTAATACTACAAAATCATTAAAACCTTTAAGCCATTCATCCACTTGAGACCTGTCACGATTTGAAACTGCAAGAGGGAAATCTATATTGGAAGTATCCCCACCTAAATAAGAAGCAATCTCCACATATCTTAATACCGCGTGTTTTTCAATATCATATGGAGGAAGTTTCTCATTTAAAAAAATATGACTAAGCTCTCTTGCATTAGAAAAACCTATCTTTCTCTTAGCAATGGTAAAGTAGGTAACAAGTCCACTTTTAAAAAGTCCTTGCAGATCCACAACAATATCAAAGTCCTGTGCTCGGATTTCAGATATAAATGAAAGAACTTCTGAAACTAGTTTAGGCCATGCCCATAAATCTTTACTCATTTTACCCCAGCGACTTCTGGGCAATAAAAAAACATGATCTATAAGGGGATGATTCTTTAAAATAGGATATGCTGCCTCAGACACCACCCATGATATCTCAACATCTTTTATCCCTCGTTTTAGGGCAGATGCTACACAAAGAGATTGTACAACATCTCCTATAGCACTTAATTTTACTATTAATATCCGCATATTAATAACGCTAACTCTTTAAGGTTATCTACTATAAATGCTAATTTGTCTTTTATATGAGGACTAAGGCTGTTAAGTGTCTGCCTACCGTATCCTGTGGTAACAAGTACTGGTTTTGCACCTACATTTACTGCAAGAAGTATATCCTTTTCACTGTCTCCTACTACAAAACTTCTTTTGATATCAATAGCAAAGTCCTTACAAGCCTTTTCTATCATACCAGTTGAAGGCTTTCTACAAGGACAATCAAAACTATATTTTGCTATCTTTCCATCTACATGGTGTGGACAGTAATACCAAGCATCAATATAGGCACCTTGTTCATTCAAATATTCAGATATCTTTTGATGTACCCTATGCACAAAATCCTCATCAAAAAAACCTCTAGCTACACCAGATTGATTTGTAACAACAATAATCTTAAAGCCAGCCTGATTAAGTAACTTAATGCCAGATGCTGCACCTTCCAAAAGTCTTATATCTGAAATCCTACTCAAATAACCTACTTCTTCAATAATTGTACCGTCTCTATCTAAAAAAACAGCTTTATCTCTCATCCTAACTATCCAAGCAAGAATAAAATTAAGACGATGCCAAATGTAAACACCTAATAGAGTTTTTACAATTATAAAATCTTAAAAAATTTTTCTCTTGCGAAAAAATTTTAAATGGTTAAAATAACGCCCGCTAGGGATAATGTAAGTAGTTTTGATTTTTGGCATATTCTTTTAATTAAAAGCCGAGGTGGTGGAATTGGTAGACACGCCATCTTGAGGGGGTGGTGGGCAACCGCCCGTGGGGGTTCGAATCCCCCCCTCGGCACCAAATTTATATTTTTTAATTCCAAATACCATCAATTTTTTCACCACAATAAGGACACTTTCCTTCTATAATTTTATTTTCTATGATCTTAAAACCCCATCTCTCAATAAGAAGCCTTTGACAAGAAGGACAATAAGTATTTTCACCACCTTCTCCAGGTCTATTCCCTTGATATACATACTTTAATCCAACACTAAGTCCTATCTCTCTAGCCATATTTAGGGTAGAAACAGGAGTTGGAGGTACATCTAACATCCTATAGGTTGGATAAAACCCTGTAACATGCCAAGGAATTGAGGGACTGATATCCTTTATAAAAGTAGCGATTTGTTTTAACTCTTCTGGAGAATCATTATGACCTGGAATTACAAGTGTTGTAACTTCTACCCAAACACCTAGTTCATAAAAAAGGGCAACATTTTCCAAAACGGGTTTAAGTCTTGCTCCACATACCTCTTTGTAAAATCTTTCACTAAATGCCTTTATATCGATATTTATTGCATCAAGTACACTAGATAGTTCCTGTACAACCTCTTTATTCATATATCCATTTGACACAAAAACATTTTTAATACCTCGCTCCTTAGCAAGTTTAGCACAATCAAAGGCAAATTCATAAAATATTGTAGGCTCAACATACGTATAACTAATACTTTGGCAGACATTTAATTCTGCTGCACCTACTACCTCGGACGGGCTATATTGATCGCCTGTAATCTTGCCTCCATATAGATTAGGATATTGAGAGATATGATAATTTTGACAGTGCAGACATCTAAAATTACAGCCTACAGTAGAAATAGAAAAAGAAGAGCTTGCTGGCAAAAAATGAAAAAGAGGCTTTTTCTCAATAGGATCAGCACTTAATGCAACAAGTCTACCATATACTAAACTTACTAAACTACCATCTTGGTTTTCTCTGACTCCACAAATACCCCTTTTACCAGAGGCTATTACGCATTGATGATTACAAAGTTTACATCTTACCTTTTTGTCCTCTAATGTTTCAAAAAATGCTGCTTTTTTCATATTATCCCCCTATAATACGAGGTACAATTCTTATTATGATTATAGGAGGTTATAGACGGGAAGTAAAATAAAAAAGGAGGACTTAAAAGTCCTCCTTTCGAAGTTCTAACTAGTCTAAAAATTAACCTAAGCTAACACCAAAGATATGAGCTAACTTTGGTATAAGTGGATTAGCATAAAGAGCAATAAGTGCAACAACAAGAGCGTAAATAGTCAATGCCTCGATAAGAGCTAGACCGATGAACATGGTAACAGTTAATTTACCAGCAAGCTCAGGGTTACGAGCAGAACCTTCCATACAACCCTTTGAACACAGACCCATTCCTACTCCACATCCAGATGCTGCGATACCGACACCTACACCTGTACCAATAACAGACATACCCATCAAGAATGCAATGTGTCCACCAGCAGCTACAGTAGCTTGATCAGCCCCTCCAGCCAAGGCGAGAGCTGCAAAACCTAAAACCATTACCATGGTTAAGATGGAAATAACACTAACTTTCTTCACGGCTTTAAACCTCCCTTTAAAAAATTTATATATTAGGCCTTCTTCCCTTTATTGACCTCTTTAACTCGTAACCTCACATTATTAAGTTATTAGTCATGATGATCACAATGCGCAGGTGCCATTGCCTCTGTAGCATAACAAATTGAAAGCACAAAGAAAATAAATGCCTGCAAAACACATACAAGAACACCTAATAACATAATTGGTAAAGGTGCTAGATATGGACCTGCAAGCATAAATAATAGTCCTAACAAAATCTCTTTAGAGACCATATTACCAAAAAGTCGGATTGACAAAGAAATTATTCTTCCGATGTGACTAAATATTTCAATTGGGCACATAATAGGAGCCATCCAAAGTATTGGACCTAAGAAATGTTTAAAATATTTAATACCATGAAAACGCAGTCCTAATAGATGGTAACTACCAATGGCAATAGCAGTTAACCCAAGAGTAACATTTAGATTAGAGGTGGGACATGCAAAACCTGGAATTAACCCCATAAAGTTACAAACCATAATATAAAACAAGAAAGTAGCATTTATAGGGAAAATTAGCTCTGTCTGCTTCTGATCATGCCCTGTTTGTTCATATATAAAGTCCCATACTCCTCCTACAAATAACTCCATAATGTTTTGTAATCCTTTTGGAGTTACTAATTCTAATTTTGAAACCGCAAGGATTCCTAAAATTATACAAACAAAGAAAGCTAAGTAACTATATTGCATATAAGGTGCTAAAACCTGAGCCAAAACACTCGGACTATTTGGTGTACCATAGCCTGGTAAACCAAACGCCTCTAAAATAAGGGCTAAAAAATAAATTGGTTCAACCATCTTACGCAGCCTCCCTATTATTATCTATTACTTTAAAGATTAATATTCCCAACACCCATATATAAAAATTTACTACTACCACTGACAAACCTATTAAAAAAGCAAAACTTGAAATTTGTTTAGGGAAAAACAAAAATAAAGCTGTCACGACTAATAGTATTAGTCCTAATCTAACAGCAAATCTACTCATATATGCAAATACACTTTTTAACCTTAAAAGATTAACACAATCCCTATCCAGTCCTATACAATTTAGTGTAGCAATTAATGCTCCTAATAAAACGCTAATAGCAATACGCAAATTATATATATAATAGGAGGCAAAAACAAAACCTATTAGTAAAACCCAATTAATATAATGGAAAATTTTGATAAAATCTGTATCAAAATCTCCCCTAAGAATCTGTGTTATTCTTGTTATTGTTTGTATGCTCATCTTTCTCTATCTCTTTTTGGGTTTGATTCTTCTTTTTAGGGTCTAACTCTTCTGAAAACCTTTTACTTAAAATAAAAAAATTCTTTGCCCCCCCTGCCAATCCAAATAGGAAAAATATTATCGTTAGCCATGGGAAGGTCTTGTTATGAAAGACCTTTGTATCTAGCCAATAACCTGTAAAAAGCCCAGCAAAAGTAGACATGACCACTGCCAACGCAATGGTCATGGCATTACTCATACTTCTAAATAAACTGGCGAATTCTTCTTTTATACCGCCCAGAGATAAACTCCTCTCCCATTAAATTTAAAAAATCAGCATCTCCCAATTTTAAAAGATCCTTTTCCTCACAACTCCTCTCTATGTCGATATTAACCGTGTAATTCATATCATGAGAAGACTAATGTGTCAATGAATTTCTACTCATTTTTGATAAAACAGACTCATTATATTTTTACAAATTCTTAAATACCTTATCTGCGGCTCCTAATGTCTTATTTATAGCATCCCAATTGTGTGCAACACTTACAAATGATGCCTCATATTGTGAAGGCGCTAAATATATTCCTTCATCAAGCATAAGCCTATAAAATTTAGCATACATATTGGTATCTAATTCATTACTAAATGCCTTAACAGGCTCATCTACCCCAAAAAAACATGTCATCATAGAAGCAATTGATTGTACTTGACACTTAACACCATACTTCTTAGCAAGCTCTCTAATACCATTTGCCAAAAAACTACCTCTTTCCTCTAAAATTTCATATATACCAGCTCTCGACAAAACATTTAATGTAGCAAGCCCTGCTGCAGTAGCAAGAGGATTTCCCGACAGTGTACCAGCTTGATAGACTGGACCATCAGGTGCAATATGATCCATAATCTCTTTTTTGCCTCCATATGCCCCAACAGGCATCCCACCGCCAATAATCTTGCCCAAACATGTAAGATCTGGCATTACATTGAAATATTGCTGAGCTCCGCCAGGAGCTAATCTAAAGCCTGTTATTACCTCATCAAATATAAGGATTATTCCGTACTCTTTTGTAATCTCTCTTAAGCCTTCAAGAAAACCTTCTTCAGGTAATACTACTCCCATATTAGCAGCTACAGGCTCTACAATAACAGCAGCAATATCATCTGCCTGCTTTTCAATAACCTCTTTTACTGGATCAAGTTGATTATATGGAAGAGCAATTGTGTTTAAAACTATCTCTTCTGGCACACCAGGACTTCCTGGAATTCCTAAGGTAGCTACACCAGAACCCGCTTTTACCAAAAAGGAATCAGCATGTCCATGATAACAACCATCAAATTTAATAATCTTTTTCCTGCCTGTATAACCTCTAGCAAGCCTAATGGCACTCATTGTTGCTTCGGTACCAGAATTTACCAATCTAACCTTTTCTATAGATGGAACCATAGAAACAATCTTTTCTGCAAGCTCAACCTCTCTCCAAGTAGGAGCACCAAAGCTCATACCCTGATACATTGCCTCATTTACTGCACCACAAACATCAGGATGACAATGCCCTAAGATCATAGGACCCCAAGAGCAGACATAATCTATATATCTGTTGCCATCTGCATCATATAAAAAACAACCCTCCCCTTTCTCTATAAAGACAGGATCACAACCTACAGATTTACATGCCCTAACAGGACTATTTACTCCCCCAGGTATCACCTGTTTAGCCTTTTCAAAATATTTTTTAGATAAATTGTGATGATGCATAACTCCTCCTCTAAGAAACTCCTCTAAGAAAAAATTACCCTTAAAAATCTTCTCTTGCCTATCTTCAATACTACTTCATCCTTGTTAAATTCTATCTCTTCTTGATGTATCTTTTCTCCGTCTACAGAAACTGCCCCTTGTTTTATAAGCCTTCTTGCTTCAGAAGTACTAGAAAGTATACCAGAATCCTTTAAAAGTTTTGGTAAAAATACTACCTTATGCCCCTTAGGAATATTAAACACTGGGATATCATCAGGTATTTTCCCCTGACTAAATTGAGCTCTAAATGCATCTTTTGCCCTTTGAGCCTCATCCACCCCATGAAAACGAGCAACTATTTCTGAAGCAAAATCTTCTTTGACCTTCTTGGGATGAAGTTTTCCTTGGTTTATAGCAGATTTAAGCCTTTTTATTTCATCTAGATCAATAGAACTTAAGAGTTCCATATACCTAAACATCAATTCATCAGAAATAGACATAAGTTTTCCAAACATCTCTTTGGGAGGCTCTGTAATACCAACATAGTTACCCAAAGACTTACTCATCTTTTGAACTCCATCTAAGCCCTCCAAAAGAGGCATGGTTATAATTATTTGAGGCTCTTGTCCATAATCTCTTTGAAGCTCTCTTCCCACAAGCAGGTTAAAAGTCTGGTCTGTCCCCCCAAGTTCTACATCTGCCTTTAACGCTACTGAATCATATCCCTGAAGCAGAGGATATAAAAATTCATGAATTGCAATGGGCTTTCTAGCTGAGAAACGCTTTTTAAAATCATCTCTTTCAAGCATCCTAGCTACAGTATACTTTGCACAAAGTTTTATAATATCTATAGGAGTTAAACTATTTAACCACTTACTATTAAAAACAATTTTTGTTTTCTCCGGATCCAATATCTTAAATATCTGCTCTTTATAAGTCCTAGCATTTTCCTGAACCTGCTCTGGAGTAAGGGGTTTTCGAGTTTCAGACTTTCCTGTAGGATCACCTATCATTCCAGTAAAATCACCAATCAAAAATAAAACCTCATGTCCTAGGTCCTGAAAATGCTTTAGTTTCTGAATTAAAACTGTATGACCTAAATGCAGATCTGGAGCAGTTGGATCAAACCCAGCCTTTACTCTTAATGGTCTATCTTCTTTTATAGACTTTAATAGCTTTTCTCTAAGCTCTTTTTCATCGATAATCTCAACCGCTCCTCTTCTAATCAGTTCTAACTGCTTATCTATATCTTTTTCCATCTCTGTCCTAACCACCCTTAAGCTAGTTATTTTGCGTATTCAACAGCACGTACTTCTCTTATAACTGTGACCCTTATCTGTCCAGGATAACTAAGTTCACTTTCTACCTTTTTGGCCACCTCTTTACTAAGAAGTACTGCCTCATCATCTGATACTTGATCACTTTTTACCATAATCCTTATCTCACGACCTGCCTGAATTGCATAACATTTTTGCACTCCAGGAAAAGAATGTGCAATGCGTTCTAAGTCTTCAAGACGTTTTACATATGTCTCTAACATTTCACGCCTTGCTCCAGGACGTGCACCAGATAATGCATCTGCTGCTTGAACTAAAACAGCAAGTACTGTCTCAGGCTTTATATCTTCGTGATGGGCAGCTATTGCATGCACAATATCTGGATGCTCTCCATATTTCTTAGCTAGATCTGCCCCAATAAGTGCATGAGGACCTTCTATTTCATGATCTACAGCCTTTCCTATATCATGCAATAACCCAGCTCTTTTAGCCTTTTTAACATCAACACCTAATTCAGACGCCATAACTCCGCATAAAAATGCTACTTCTATAGAATGTTGAAGTACATTTTGGGCATAGCTAGTTCTAAATTTCAATTTTCCAAGAAGTTTTATTAATTCTGGATGTATATCATATACTCCAACATCAAAGGCAGCCTGCTCACCTGTTTCTTTGATTGTGGTCTCCATTTCTTTTTCAACTTTTTTAACCACCTCTTCTATACGAGCAGGATGTATACGCCCATCAGCTACCAGCCTTTCAAGAGCAATTCTAGCAATCTCTCTCCTTACAGGATTAAAACCAGAAAGGAGCACTGCCTCTGGAGTATCATCAATAATCAAGTCAACCCCTGTTGCAGCTTCAATAGCCCTTATATTTCTACCCTCACGACCTATAATCCTACCCTTCATCTCATCAGAAGGGAGAGCAACCACAGAAACTGTCTGCTCTGCAACAAAATCTCCTGCACAACGTTGAATAGCAAGCGCAATGATCTCTTTTGCCTTTTTCTCCGCAGTTTCCTTGGTCTCTGTTTCTATACGCTTTAAAAGTTTTGCAGCATCTTCTCTTGCTTCCTGTTCCACATTCTTTAAAAGAAGTTCTTTTGCCTGTTGTTCAGACATATTAGCAATCTTCTCTAAGGTTGCCCTTTGTTCCTGAATTAACCCTTCTACCTCTTTTTCTTTTTCTTCTAGCTCAGACTCTCTTGCTTTTAGCCCCTTTTCCTTTTCAAGGACCTCTATCTCTTTTGTTGAGATAAGATCCTGCTTTTTGTCTAACTGTTGTTCCTTTTGGACTAAACGCTTTTCAAGCTCTTGGAGTTCTCTTTTTCTTTCTTTAAGTTCCCTTTCAGCTTCTTGTCTAAACTGTAAAGCCTCTTCCTTAGCCTGAACTCGAATCTCTTTTTGAAGCCTTTTAGCATCAGCTTCTGCCTGTTGCTTTATGCGTTCAGCTTCTTCACGCATAGGTGCAAGCATGGCCTCTGTCTTTTTCTTTGTTAAGACATAGCCAACTACACCACCAATCAATAATCCTATTATAATTGCAATGATTATATATAAAGATTCCATGATGGGTGGCACCCCCTTTCTATTTAGGATTGCCACACCCCATCCAGCCCTAACAGAGCAATTGGATTACAGCCCGGAACGGATTTAAATAGGCGATACCGACAGGGCCGGAAGACCCTTTAGAATAAAAAGAAAAACACCTGACGGACTCCAATATCGTTGAGGTAATAGTTATCATAATCAAAAACTACATATAGGTTCTATCAAAATACCTCATTATATATCTCAACTATCAACAACAGGGGATATAAATAATAAATTTTTAGCTAAAAAATTTGACTTACTTAGTCCTTCTCAGTCCTTAGCCCTCCCCCTGTTGTAAAAATATTGAAAGAGTCCGTCATTAACTACATTTAAAAATTTTAAAATATCGGCCAACTCTATAAAAGTTGTCCGTAATACGCCCATCTTTTCTCCCGCGCCCTAACGGCACTTTTGAGCCATAATCCGTTTCGTTATATGTAAACCCAGACGGGGTTATAGCCAAAATCCCCCGCCATTGCCGTGTCAACAGGGTCCATTGAACCTGAGAGACTCAGGTGGGTGTCTCATCTGAGATAGTTTGGAAGAAGCTTTTGGCCTCTTCCGCCCCTCTCAGAGAGGAGACTCCCTTTTTTAGGGTGTTGGCTCAACAACCTGGCTGTTGACACGCACAGGGCAGGGGAAAATTGCCCTATTTTTTTATAATTATATCCTCATCTCTCCTTTTGAGCAATTTCTGAATCTTGTTTTATTATATTTTCGATCTTTTCTGCCAAAACCATCATATGTTGTTCTAATTTAGTCAATTTATTCTTTGCTACTATCAAATCTTTTGCAATATTCATAATTATTAAGACTAAAGCCTTTTGAGGTGGAAGACTATTATAAAGTTCCTTCTCCTCTTTTATCTTCTTCTCTATGTAAGAAGCCACCTCTTGAGCATCTATATCTGCATCATCACAACGAAACCAATAGGTTTGCCCCAATATCTCAACTTTTACATGATCCTCATTCACATCAAAATTCAAATATCTTTTTTAATGTTAAAATTCTTCTTGAGAAGAACCCATATCATTTGCCTCTATACCTTGTTGCACATCCTCTGAATTAGAAGCACTTGCTTCAACCTGTTCAATTCTAGAAATAATAGCTGAGATTCTCTCTTTCACTGTATCGCGCTCTTTATTGAGCAAGTTAAGCTCATCTTGTAGCCTTAAAATCATAGCATTTTTATCTTCTAATTCTCTTTTAAGATGTGCATTTTCTTGACATAGCTTTTGATAACTTTCTAACAAGATATCAATTTTTTGTGTAAGATTTTGAATATATTCTATATCCATAACAATCTCCTTTTGTTATAAAAGATTAAAACTTCTTTAAAGAATAAAGTCAAGACTTGCATCTTTTTAAAAGCAGAATACTTTTATTTTTTTATTTAAATAAGGAGAAATTATGTTTTCAAAAAAAGACCTTGGTAACCTAATAATTGCTCCCATAGAAACATACTTTTTGGATAACAAAACTAAAGAGCTAATAACCAACTATGGTGTATGTAATTTTATTCTATTTAAAAAGAATATTAAGGATCCAATTAAGCTATCAAAACTTATAAATGATATAAAAATTCTCTGCAAAACACAAAGACTTCCTACACCGCTTTTTGCAATAGACCAAGAAGGTGGACGAGTACAAAGATTAGCTCCCCCTTACTGGCCATCTATCCCTTCTAATAAAGATGTTGGAGAATCTGAAGATCCCTTTACCAAGATAGTAGAACAGGCATCTAAAATTGTTAATGTACTAAAATCAACAAACATAAATCTAAACTTAGCTCCTGTATTAGACTTAAAAACAGATATAACCAATGAGGTGCTTTTAGAACGTTGTTATAACTCTGATGAAGAAAAGGTATCAATTCTTGGTTCAATGTATATACAGATATTTAATGAAAATAGAATACTGTGTTGTGCAAAACACTTTCCTGGAATTGGCTCTATAACAAAAGATCCCCATAAAGACATACCTTTGGTAAACTCTAATTTAAAAGAATTAAAACGCCATTTACTACCGTTTATAAGTGCAATAAAAGCAAAAATTCCATGTATAATGACATCTCATGTTATATATCAATGTCTTGATGAAAACATTGCTACTTATTCGTATCGTATTGCTACACTTCTGCTAAAAGAAAGTCTTGGATTTAAAGGGATACTTATAACCGATGATATGGAAATGGAAGGCACAGGAGAGGGTAAAATCTCTCAAAAAGCTCTGAAGGCTTTTATGGCAGGACATGACTTAATACTTGTATGTCAATCTACAGAAAATGTAAAAGCTATATTAGTCGATTTCTATAAAGAAATAGAAAATCCTTCTTTTAATAAAAGGGTGTGTGATGCTCTAACCAGAATAAAAAATATAAGATCAAAATTTTTTAGTCTAAACAATTTTTAACCCCTTTTTAAGGGCAAGTTGATGAACTTTTCCTGCAAAGTGAACTGCGCTCTTTTGAGTAATAGGATCAAAGGCAGAAGGATCGGCACTACAATTATATTGAACTAGCCTGCCAATTAATACCAAAGCATCTTCTACATCAAGCCCTAAAAGTCCATCTATAACTTCCCATGTTGCCCCACATGGAGCACCTTTTATTACTATAATCTCTTTAATTTTGTTATTAGAAACTAAGACCTTATATTCTGGGAAACCAAATCTTTTTGAATAAAACTCAATACTCTTATGATATCCTAAACCACAACAAGTAAAAGGACAAATAGCACCTTTTATCTTTTGTCCGGATGCAACAACAGGAATCTTTTTTTCTTTACATAATTGTACCAAAAAATATGATAGATCTGGATGTTTTATATAATCTAAGACCATATCTGCATCAAAATCTATACTTAAAAATTCATCTGGTTCATCAATGACAATATCACTTCTTATAGAAGGTATATCTATAATCGGAGAAATTAATATCTCTGGAGCATATTTCTTAATACCCTCTATCTTTCTTTTAGCACATCCTGATTCTTCAAATAGAGCTATTTTATATTTCATGTTTATTTACATCCAATATAAAGATATGTTAAAAAAACCCTAGCCTCATTTTACAACCCATATAAAAAATTCAAAGGAGTTTTTAAATGAATGACAATTATCGTATAACCCTTTCTGAAAAAGAACTTCCTCATGCATGGTACAATATTGTACCAGATTTACCAGAACCTCTTGCTCCACCACTTAATCCCAAAACAGGTAAACCAGTAACTCCTGATGATTTAAAACCTATATTCCCAGATAATCTTATTGCACAAGAAGTAAGCCAACAACCGTGGATAGAAATACCTGAAGCTGTAAGAGAAATATATAAACTGTGGCGTCCATCTCCGCTTCACAGAGCTAGGAACTTAGAAAAATACTTAAAGACCCCTGCAAGAATATACTATAAAAACGAGGGGGTAAGCCCACCAGGTAGCCATAAACCTAACACTGCTGTAGCTCAAGCATATTTCAACAAAGTTGCAGGTGTAAAAAGACTTGCTACAGAAACTGGTGCAGGACAATGGGGAAGTGCTCTTTCATTTGCTTGTAGCCTTTTTGATATGCAATGTACAGTCTACATGGTCAAAGTAAGTTATGAACAAAAACCTTATAGAAGAATACTTATGCATATATGGGGTGGAGAAGTATATCCTTCTCCAACAGATAGAACCAATGCAGGAAGAGCAATCCTTGAAAAAAATCCAAACTCAAATGGAAGCCTAGGCATAGCTATTTCAGAGGCAGTAGAAGATGCTGCTACACATGAAGATACTAATTATGCATTGGGTAGTGTTTTAAACCACGTATTACTTCATCAAACCATTATTGGACTAGAGACACAAAAACAGTTGCAATTAGCAGAAGAAAAGCCTGATATCTTAATAGGTTGTGTTGGTGGTGGTTCTAACTTTGGTGGTTTTGCTATCCCATTTGTAAAAGAGAAATTAGATGGCAAACTCGATGCAGAAATAATAGCCGTTGAACCAACTTCATGCCCTACTCTTACAAAAGGCTTATATGAATATGATTATGGAGATACTGCTGGTATGACTCCTTTAATGTTAATGTATACATTAGGACATGCCTTTGAACCACCAGGAATTCATGCAGGCGGACTAAGATATCATGGAGATGCCCCACTTCTTTGTTACCTTGTAAAAAAGGGACTTATAAGTCCAAGAGCATATACACAAAATCCTGTTTTTGAGGCAGCTACAATATTTGCAAGAACAGAAGGTATAATACCTGCTCCAGAAACTAGCCATGCCATAAAAGCAGTAGTAGATGAAGCAATAAAATGTAGAGAAACTGGCGAAGAAAAATGTATAGTAGTATGTTTTAGTGGACATGGGCACTTTGATCTTGCAGCCTATGATGACTACTTGGCAGGTAAACTTGAAGACTATGAATATCCTGAAGAAAAGATAAAGGAGGCATTAAAAGATCTACCCAAATTCCCTACCGGACTATAACTGGCTTATATTTATTTGTTAGTTAACAAATTATTTTAATAAATGAGGGGGATACAGTAATGTATCCCTTTATTTTTATTAAAAATTAATTACAAAAGATCAGAAAATCCGACAAGCAATAAAAATTAAAAAAAATACTTTTAAATATTTAAATGCTTCTATTTTTTATTTGCTTTTCTTTTAAAATATTAATAGACTTAAATTAAAATTATTTTAATTAGAGAATGAAGATCAATAAGGAGGATATAATGAATTTAGGCAAAAATGTTTTAACAAAATTGTTAATGGTATCAATTTTTTTAGCATTTCCAACAGTGTTAATGGCTCAAGCAGGAAACACTACCTCAACTAATACGATGCAAAGGCCTTTTCTAGGTTTAGGACAAGGGATAGGATTGGGTAGAAATGCTGCTACCTGTCCATTTGGGGCAGCAGGGAATCTTGCTTCTTTTGTAGCTAGAATGCCCGCTCAATCACTTTCTAAACAAGAAAAACAAGGGCTTATTAAAATGGCTGAAGAAGAAAAGTTGGCTAGGGATGTATACAAAGCGCTTTATAATAAATGGCGTATGCCTGTATTTAATATGATCGCACAAGCAGAACAAAGACATATGGAAACAATGCAAGCACTTCTTAAAAAATATAATTTGAAAGATCCTATTGCTAACCTAAAACCCGGTGAATTTCAATCCAGCCAGATGAAATCTTTATATAACCAGCTTGTAACTACTGGTGAAAAATCTGTAGTAGATGCTTTAAAGGTAGGAGATACTATTGAAGATCTAGATATTCATGACTTACAAATGGAGCTTAAACATACAGACAATCAAGACATAAAAGTAGCATATCAAAATTTATTAAAAGGTTCAAGAAATCATATGCGTGCATTTAGTCATATGCTTTTAAGAGCAGGAGAAAAATATACTCCTAAATACATATCTCAAAATGAATTTAATAGCATTATAAATAGCCCTATTGAAAAGGGCTTATACAACGCCAATGGCAATCCAATTTTCAGACGCCTCATGAGAAGACCTAGACGTCCTTTAGGAAGAAGAGGCAGGGGAGCTGGTATGGGAAGAAGAATGTAAATTAAATGCCCTTTTAATAACACAGAGATTTCTATACATAAGTTGTAAGAAAGTTATATGATTTTCTATCTCCTTTTTAGTTAAAGATGCTGCAGGGGTTAGGGGCCATGCCTTAACCCCTGTTTCTGCTTCTATAGTAAGAGCAGGTTTTCTAGAACTTGTCTCTTCATAAAAGAACGCTCTTATATGATGTTGTTTTATAAAGTTTATAATACGAGCAAGTCTTAATACTGTAGGTTGTGCATCAGGACTGATACCAGCTAGAGCAATCTGTTTTATCCCATAAGCTCTACAAAAATAAGAAAAGGCACCATGGCCTGCTATAACTAAGTAGTCTATTTTTAAAGACTTAAGTGTTCTTTTATATTCTTTATCAAGCTCCAATAAAGATTTTACTAATTTATTAGCTCTATTTTTATAAAAAGTTCTATGGACAGGATCTAACCTAGAAAGTGCAGATTCAATTCTCTTAACAATAACTGTATCCCACTTAAAATCTAACCATACATGAGGATCTATACATTTCTCTCCAACTCCCTTTTTAATAAGATTCGCCCCTTGGGCTGCCCTTATAATGAAATGTGCTTTACAGCCAATTGCCTTAAATACTATATGTGCCCAAGGCTCTAATGGCCCCACCAAAATAATAATATCTGCTTGCCTTAAAAGTGCCACATCACTTGGTCTTGGTTCCCAACAATGTGGGCTTGCTCCTGGAGGCAATAGAAGATAAACTCTTGCATAGGGACCAGAAATTTCTTTTGCAAAATCATATAGAGGAAATATACTAGCTACTATAATTGCCCTTTTATTCTTATTAGAAGATGCAAATCCTGAATTAAAAGACAAGACAATCAACACTATAACTGCAACGCATGTTTTTATTATATTTAACAGCGTGTTTTTCATAATGTTATCCCTTTTCTTTAGAATTTTTAATAAAGTTTTAGAGATATTAAATCTATTAAATTTGTAGCTATTATGACTTTAAGTGTTATTTAATTCTTTACTTGTAATATTACTAGATATTACTAACAATTTTTCCGAAAAAAATTTATATAATTTTTAAAAAGCATTTCTTGACACCTTTTAAGCTCTTAGTTA
>CAZODM010000024.1:0-25145 GCA_964578585.1 uncultured Desulfobacterales bacterium
ATTTCATAAATTATTTTACATAATATATCTTATGGGACATTTTTAAAATTTATTAAAAATAAAAAGTATTATATCTCCATGGGTTATAGCCTATCTTTAAAGAGGTCTTTTTTAACAAGTTCATAAATTTCGTCTGGGGTTTTGCTAGTATGAGTATCTATGCTAATAACACCAATGTTAATATCTAGTTTAGCATCATAAATATATAGAGCCCTTTTAGTCTCTCTTTTAAGTCTTAGTGCAGCGCATTCTCCTCCTGTTTCATGAGTACAAGGAAGAATTGCAGCAAATTTTCCATCATCCAGGGCATATAAAAGATCTGTTGCCCTTAATATCTTTTTGGCAAGCTCAGGAAATTTCTTTTTAACTTTGTCATTTCCAATGATTTCTATTAAAAGCACTGAAAACCTGTGGCCATATCTATTTAGACGTTTTATTTCCCAATCCAGATCATCAAAGAATGCCGAGGTATTTCTAAATCCTGTCTTTACATCAATAAACCTTTCTTGATCTTTTGTGATATCATTTACTATGAGCAATTATTAAGACCTCCTTTTTATTTTGTTTTTTTATACTTTAACAATTAACACTAACTCTATATGTTTATGTAACTTTTTACTATAAAGCCAGCCTTCTCAACTAGTTGTTCTACAGGAGGTTGTTTTGGATAAGGGCTTTGATCTGGTAAAAATATTAGACTAGAGATTGTCTCTGCTTCTTTAAGACCCAATGAACATACCCATTTATCTAGCTGTTTAGGGGTAAAAAAATTGGCATATCTATAAAGAGGATGTCCCTTTTTACCCTTTTTTATATATAGCTTACCCCAAGGAGAGTCCTTGGGAACAAATCCTACAACAAGCTTTCCCCCTTTCTTTAATATTCTTACAGCCTCCTTTATTGCCTTTTTTTGATCCTGCACAAAACAAAGAGAAAATATAAAATATACCCACTCAAAACTATTATCTCTTATAGGTATCTCCTCTGCCTTGCCAACTATTACATTTATCCCTCTTTTTTTTGCAAGTTCTGCAGCCTCCTTAGCCGGTTCTAACCCAAACGATATGCAAAGTCGTTGGGCAAATCGCCCTGTACCAACCCCTATTTCAATAGATTCTCTACTTGGATAACCAAGTACTCCTAGTGCTGCTAATTCATTTTTAAAAAGTATATTGTTTTCATACCATGAATCATATTCCTCTACACACTTAGAAAATGCCTTATAGGATGGTTCAGACATGTTTTGGTCTCCCCAGTCTTCAATTTATTCGATATAATCTTAATAAAGCTTTAATTTTAACTTTTTATTCTACATTAATTATTAACTTTAACCTTCCTTTTTTATATTCTTTTTTAAAGTTTGGCATAGATTTCCTTTCTCAAGCTTTTCATAAATCTTTTTTGATATCTCCATAAATATTTTAGCTACCTCTAACTCATCATTTAATGTAACAGGTTTTCCTTCATCTCCAGCCTGCCCTACACTTGGATCAAGAGGAATTTGTCCTAAGAGTTCTACTTTAAATGCCTTTGCCATCTTCTCCCCTGCACCTTTTCCAAAGACATGCATGATCTTTTCTTCATCTCCATCTTTAACCTTTAGATAAGACATGTTTTCTATTATCCCTAAAATAGGTATATTTTCTGATACAAATAAACCTATAGATCTTCTGACATCACTCATTGCAACCTTTTGTGGTGTAGTTACAATAACAGCTCCTTCAAGTGGAATACTTTTTACAAGTGTAATAGCGGCATCTCCAGTGCCAGGAGGTAAGTCAACCACAAGACAGTCTAATTCAGCCCATTTTACATGGCCTAAAAATTCTTTTATTGCTTTATTTACCATTGGGCCACGCCATACTATTGGTACCCCTTCTCCTGCAAGCATACCTGTAGACATAACCTTTATCCCATATTTTTCTACAGGAAGAAGCCAACCTTGTGAACCAACTGGACGTTCTTTTATCCCTAGCATAATAGGGATATCTGGCCCATGCATATCAGCATCAAGGATACCAACTTTTAGTCCCATCTTACTCATTGAAATTGCTAAATTTACAGATACCGTGGTCTTACCAACTCCACCCTTTCCTGATGCTACGGCTATAATATGTTTAACCTTCTTTATCCCTTCCATCTCTGAAGGTTGTTTACCAAAAAGCTTTGCCCTTTCTGCAGAAGTCATAAGTGCAAACTCAATCTTTACTTCTAGGTCTTTATATTCCTTTTTTATTGCATCAGTGATTAACTTTGCTAGTTTATCTTTTATTGTACATGCCTTACTTGCAACAAGTAGTGTAATCTTTACAGCCCCAGGGATTATCTCGATATCCCTTATAAGTTCAAGCTCTATCAAAGACTTTTTAAACTCTGGATGTACTACTTGCCCTAAGATCTTTTCAATGTCTGCCTTTGTAATGTTCATCTCTATTTACCCCCTTTTATCAAAGCTAAGTAATGTGTAAGATACTACAGCACTAATACATGAAAAACGAAAAACTTTTAATAAAAATGTCTGATTTACACAAGAAAAAAATAAGGCTTGATGTACTCCTTTTAAATAGGGGGCTAGCACCTTCAAGACACAGAGCTCAAGCAATCATTGGGGCTGGCAAGGTATTTGTGAATGGTAAACTATGTGATAAATGTGGTACGAAGTTTAGTCCAGATGTATCTATAGAGTTAAAAGAAAAAGATCATCCATATGTAAGTAGAGGTGGACTAAAGCTTGAACATGCACTTAAAGAATTTAATATAACTGTTGATGATTTAGTATGTATTGATGTAGGTGCCTCTACCGGAGGTTTTACTGATTGTCTTTTAAGGCATGGAGCCAAAAGAGTATATGCAGTTGATGTAGGTTATGGACAATTAGATATTTCTCTTAGAGAAAATGACAAAGTTGTGGTTATGGAAAGAAAAAATATTCGCTATATTAGCCCAGATGAAATCCCAGAACCTTGTGATTTAGCAACTATTGATACATCCTTTATATCTTTAAAATTGGTGATTCCAAGCGTTATTCCCCTTCTAAAAGAAAGAGGAAAAATAATTGCCCTTATAAAACCCCAGTTTGAAGCAGGAGCAAAATTCTTAAAAAAAGGCGTACTTAGAGACGAAAATATTAGAAAGAAGGTTGTTGAAGATCTATGCACTTTTTTTACTAAAGAACTAGGATTAATATGTAAGGGTGTTAGCCCTTCACCTATTTTGGGTCCTAAAGGAAATAAGGAATTTTTATGTTATCTAAAATTAAATAACAAGTGACAAATATACTTGCCACTTTTCTCTATATGGTTATATCATAGATAGATGAATTATACAAAATTATCAAATAATTTTTTACAAAATTTTAGGTACCGATTGTAATAGCAAAAGTTATGGGTACAAATCCAGAGATAAGAGATTGGGTAGATGAAGAGCTTCAAATAAGAGAACCTCGTATGATGCGGGTTCTCTTGCACAATGACAATTACACTACAATGGATTTTGTGGTAAAAATATTAGAAGAAATATTTCATAAATCACCTGCAGAGGCAACAGCTATTATGCTAAATGTACACCACAAAGGTATAGGAGTTTGTGGTGTATATCCTGCAGAGGTTGCAGAAACAAAGGTTGCACAGGTACATGAACGTGCAAGACAAGCGGGTTTTCCTCTAAGGGCAAGTACAGAACCTGTTTGATAGATATATTTTTTACTAACTTAGGAGTAGATTATGATAAGCAAAGATGTTGAACTTATGTTGGGAGCAGCGGCAAGGGAAGCCCACCTTCGCCGACATGAATATCTATGTCTTGAACATCTTTTGTTAGTGCTTTTACATCATGATAAAGGAGCAAAAGTTATAAAGGCATGTGGTGGAAATGTTGAACGTATAAAGGCACGCCTAGAACATTTTTTAACATATAAACTTGAAAAATTACCTAAAGAGTCTAATCAAAGTCCTCAACCTACCCTTGCTCTACAAAGGGTTGTACAACGAGCCATTGTACAGATACAATCTGCTGGTAAAGAAGAGGCAGATGTAGGAGATCTTCTTGCTGCAATGTTTGAAGAAGAAGAATCTCACGCTGTCTATTATCTAAAGCTTGAAGGGATTACTAGGTTAGATATCTTAAACTATATATCTCATGGTATTGCAAAGGTACCTTTTGAAGACAATGGTTTCTCTGTACCTGGACTTAGTGAAGATAATTTTTCAACTAGTGATGAATTTGATACCTCCCGTATTAGTACAACTACATCAAAGGCATTAAAGACATTTACAATAAACCTCACAGAAAGAGCAGCGCAAGGTAAAATAGATCCGTTAGTTGGACGTGAAAATGAACTTCGTCGCACAATGCAGGTCCTTTGTCGTCGTCGTAAGAACAACCCAATATATGTAGGAGACCCAGGAGTTGGTAAAACTGCTCTTGCAGAAGGGTTGGCATTAAAGATTTGGAATAGAGATGTTCCTGAGCCACTTCTAGGTGCTCAGATATTTGCACTTGATATGGGAGCCCTTCTTGCTGGCACTAAATATAGAGGTGAATTTGAAGCAAGACTTAAAGATGTAATAGCCCAGCTAAAGGCTCATCCAAAAGCAATTTTATTCATAGATGAAATACATACCATTGTTGGAGCTGGGGCCACAAGCGGTAACTCCATGGATGCTTCAAATATCTTAAAGCCTGTTTTAGCAAGTGGAGATATTAGATGTATTGGTTCAACCACCTATGAAGAATATAAAAACTTTTTTGAAAAAGATAGAGCCCTGTCAAGAAGGTTTCAAAAAATCGATATAAAAGAGCCAAGCATTAATGAAACAATAGAAATATTAAAAGGCATCCGTAAGTACTACGAAAATTATCATAAAATTAGATATACAAAAGGAGCATTAGAAGCAGCAGCAAAGCTTTCTGCAAGATATATAAATGATAGATGCCTACCTGATAAAGCAATAGATGTATTAGATGAAGCAGCAGCCTTAAAAAGGCTTACTCAAACACAAAAAGCTTTAAAGAAAAGACTAATTACTTCAAGAGATATACAAAAGGTTGTTGCATCAATTGCAAGGGTTCCTGTACAGGCTCTTAGCTCTTCAGATAGAAACCAACTTGAACATCTAGAAGAAAAACTTAAAGAAGTAGTTTTTGGACAAGATGAAGCAATAACTACCCTTTCAAAGGCCATAAAACGATCTCGAGCAGGTCTTTCTCATCCAGATAAACCAATTGGAAGTTTTCTATTCTATGGACCAACAGGAGTTGGAAAGACAGAACTTGCTAGACAAACAGCGCGCATATTGGGGGTTGAATTTATAAGGTTCGATATGAGTGAATATATGGAAAAACACTCTGTTGCAAGATTAATAGGGGCTCCTCCAGGATATGTTGGTTTTGAACAAGGTGGTATTATGACAGAGGCCGTTAGGAGAAATCCTCACTGTGTATTGCTTTTAGATGAGATAGAAAAGGCTCATCCTGATGTCTTTAATATACTATTACAAGTAATGGACTATGCTACTTTAACAGACAACAATGGTAAAGAGACAGATTTTCATCATGTAATCCTAATTATGACCTCTAATGCTGGTGCAAGAGAAATGGCTGAAAGGAATATAGGTTTTGAAACAAATGAATCAACAGACAGTCAAACCAATAAGGGTAAAAAGGCCATAGAGAAACTATTTAGTCCTGAGTTTAGAAACAGATTAGATGCTATGATTCCATTTAAAGGACTTAATCTTAAGGTAATGGAGCTTGTAGTTGATAAGCTTATCTCTGAAATAGAAGAACAACTTAAAGAAAAACATATACATATTAAGCTTACTGAAAATGCCCGTAAGTGGCTTGCCAAAAAGGGATATAGTCCTAAGTATGGAGCAAGGCCACTTTCAAGACTTATACAAGAACAAATTAAAGATCCATTAGCAGATGCTATACTTTTTGGCTCATTAAAGTCCGGGGGGCAAGCAATCATAAAGGTTAAAAATAATAAATTAATACTAGAGGTATAGAGGACTTTTTATAAGTTATGCATGTTTTTTTACTTGGAAAATCTCTGGATTTTCCAAATCCTGATTTTGCTGATAGTCACGGGCTTCTTGCTATTGGAGGAGATCTAAGACCTGAACGGCTTCTTATTGCTTATAAAAAAGGGATATTCCCTTGGTATGGTGAAAATGAACCAATTCTATGGTGGTCACCTGATCCAAGACTTGTCCTTTATCCTGATGAACTTATTACAACTAAACGTCTAGAAAGAACCATTAGGCAAAATAAGTTTATTATCACATTTGACAAGGCCTTTAGAGATGTAATAACCTCATGTGCCCAAATAAGAATAGAGTCCGGCGAAGGTACATGGCTAAATATGGATCTAATAAATTCATTTTGTGAATTACATAGACAAGGCTATGCCCACTCTGTTGAAGCGTGGAATAGAGATGGAAGACTCGTAGGTGGTCTGTATGGTATGGCAATTGGAAGTGTATTTTTTGGTGAATCTATGTTTTTTAGAGAACGTGATGCTTCAAAGGTTGCCTTTGTAACAATGATTAGAAGATTAAAACCTTTTGGATTAAAGCTTGTAGATTGTCAGGTTCCAACAAGACATTTGATGAGTTTTGGAGCACGTCTTATTCCACGACGTCAATTTTTAAATCTGTTAAGACTCAGGATAAAGGATCCTGATATGTTTGTTCTTTTTAAAAATGCTAAGAAAAAGCCCATGTTAGTCTCTATTTGTAATCACTAGGATTAAATCCGTACTTTTGAAATAATTTATAAAAATCTGCCCTGTAATAACCAGCAAGCTTGGCAGCCTTACTTACATTTCCTCTAGTAACTTTAAAGAGATTATCAAGATATTGTCTAATAAATTCATCTCTTACCTCACGAAGAGGTCTTATTTCTTGCTTTATTAAGTCTTTATAAGCACTGTTTTTTAATAGTTCACCTTTTAAAATAGGGCCAGGTGACATTGCTACTAAAAATTCTATTACATTTTCTAGCTCTCTCACATTTCCAGGCCAATTATATCCAAGAAGTAGATCTTTTAAGTGATTATCCATTCCTTTTATGTTTTTATTCATCTTTCTAGAAAATTTTTCAATAAAGTGGGTAGCTAAAAGCAGTATATCTTCTTTTCTTTCCCTAAGAGGTGGTAGATAAAGGGGTATTACGTGTATTCTATAAAAAAAGTCCTCTCTAAACTTTCCTTCTTTTACCATTTGTTGTAAGTTCCTTTTAGTTGCTACAACTATCCTGACATCCACTTTAATTTCCTTTTCTGATCCTAAAGGCCTTACTGTTCCAGTTTCAAGCACTCTGAGGAGCTTTACCTGCATTGCCTCACTCATTTCTCCTACTTCATCTAAGAATAAAGTCCCCTGATCTGCTTGTACTAGTAAGCCTGCTTTGTTGTTGTATGCATTTGTAAATGCACCTTTTACATGTCCAAAAAGTTCATCCTCAAGAAGGGTCTCTGGTATTGCACCACAATTTATAGCTAAAAAAGGTTTATCTGCTCTAAGGCTATAGTGGTGTATTGCATTTGCCACTATTTCTTTTCCAGTGCCACTTTCTCCATATATAGCAATAGTTGAATCTGTACGAGCTACCTGTTTGATAGTATCAAAAAGTTCCTTCATTTTAGGGCTTTGGGCGACGATATTTTTAAAAAAATCCCCCTTCCCTACTAACTTTCTAAGATAAGAAAGTTCCTTTTTAATCTTATAATCTTCTATAGCACGTTTAAGCCTTAGTTCTAACACATTCATTTCAGGAGGCTTTTGCAGGTAATCATATGCCCCGTCCTTTACAAGCTGAACAGCATTTTCAATTGAGCCATGAGCAGTTAATATAATGACAGGTATGTCAGGATCTATCTTTTTTAGCTCTTTCATAAGTTCATGGCCATCTAATATCTCCATCTTAAGGTCTAAAATTACAACATCTGCCCCTTGTTCTGAAAATGCCTTAAGGGCTTGTCTAGGATCTTGAAAAGTATGACATTCAAAACCAAGTTTTTTAATCCTAAGCCCATAAGTGGTTAATATATTTTTTTCGTCATCAACTAAAAATACCTTTCCTTCAGACACAAAATGACTCCTTTTTTTATTAAAAATTAGTAACGATCGTGCTAATGTGAGTCTATTTTAATCAAAAATTTTTTCATTTAATCTATAATAATTTTCAGTTAGTTAATATACAACACTTCAGAAAATTTAACAGCTGTCTTTTTGTTGACTATCAAAAAGAGTTATGTTAATAAATAGCCTGCCAGTGGGGCTGTAGCTCAGTTGGGAGAGCGCTTGAATGGCATTCAAGAGGTCGGCGGTTCGATCCCGCCCAGCTCCACCAAAGATGAGAAAAACGGGAGGGTCTTAAAGGATTCTTCCGAAAAATGAGCCTCTGCTGCATAAGAATTGGCCTTCTTCCCCAGCAGAGGCATTTCTATTTTTTCTCTTTTGGAGAGACAAATGGCTCAAAAATCTAACAAACCTGCCTACAATAGCCCTCGCATAGATTATCAACAAAAGAAACAGGAATTAATTTTAAAGGTTTCTAAAGAGGTTGTAGTAAAGTTTATTGAACTTGGTAAGGTCTCTCCTGATACCTTTGATGAAGTATTTAGCTCTGTATATCAAACCATCTCAAAAACAATTGAGGATAAATAATATTTTTTAGTATTTTGTTAAGGAAAGTTGTTCCATACCTCTTGACTTAATCCCTTTTTATTCAGTATGTTGCAACAGTTTAATATAATAAGTTATTAAGTCCCCTATCGGGCCAATAAAGGAGGGTGAAACAGGTAAGAAACCTGGTTAATTCCCAGGATTAAATTACGGTGTGGAAGGGAGAGAAGGTATGGATGTCAGCAAAATTAGAAACTTGGCATTAGTTTCACACACTAGTTGCGGAAAGACTTCTCTGGCAGAAGCCATGCTCTTTACAGCAAAAGCCATAAATAGGCTAGGAAAGATTGAAGATGGCACCACTGCTATGGACTTTGAGCCTGAGGAAACCAAAAGACACATCTCAATTAGTACCGCATTTCACCATCTCAATTGGAAAAAACATCATATCTATCTAATGGATACCCCTGGTGAGGATAATTTTGTTGCAGATGCAAAAGTCGCATTAAGAGCGGCAGACAACGCAGTTTTTGTTGTAGATGCAGTCACTCCAGTTAAAGCACAGACCAAAAAGATATGGTCAATGCTAGAAGAGTTTTCTCTTCCTACTTTGATGTTTGTAAACAAGTTAGATAGAGAAAGGGCTAACTTCTTAAACGCTGTAGATGCCATAAAGGATTCTCTTGGTATTAGAGTTGTTCCTGTTACACTACCAATTGGTTCAGAAGAGGCGTTTTCTGGACTCATTGATCTAATTCATATGAAGGCATATAGCTTTAGTGATGATAGTGGTAAAGCAACTCCCATAGATATTCCAGATGATCTTAAAGATCAAGTAGAAGAACTAAGAAGTAATCTAATAGAATATGCAGCAGAATCCAATGATGACTTACTTGAGAAATTTCTTGAAGGTGAAGACTTAAGTGCTGAAGAAATTGTATCAGGACTAAAAGAAGGGATATTAAACGGTGGATTTGTCCCCGCACTTTGTGGAAGTGCAACTAAAAATATTGGTGCCAACCTACTACTTGATCTAATAGTAGAATTTTTGCCCTCTCCTATTGATAAAGGAAATGTTAAAGGAAAAGACCCAAAAACAGGAGAAGAAAAGGAAAGAGAACCTAAAGAAGATGCACCATTTTCTGCTCTTGTGTTTAAAACCCTTACAGATCCATATGCCGGAAGGCTCTCTATAATGCGTATTTACTCTGGAACACTTACTACTTCCACTAATGTATACAATGTAACTAAAGATACAACTGAGAAGTTCGGTCAGATACTTGTCCTTGAAGGAAAAGGCCAAAAGGCTGTTGAACAAGCTGGCCCAGGGGAGATTGTTGCCCTTGCAAAACTTAAAGTTACAACTACAGGAGATACGCTGGCAGATCAATCTGATCCTATAATATATGACTTTGTTGAGCTTCCTAGCCCTGTTCTCACATATGCTGTTAAACCAAAGAGTAGAGGCGATGAAGAAAAGATTAATCAGGCATTAAATAGACTCTGTGAAGAAGACTTTACTCTTAAAGTTCAAAGAGATCCTGAAACAAATGAATTACTTATCTCTGGTATGGGACAAATCCATATAGATGCCACTATGGAAAAAATGGCTCGCAAGTTTGGAGTTAATGCAGAGCTTAGTCTTCCCAAAATCCCATACAGAGAAACTATTAAGGCAACTAAAAAAGGTGTTATATATAGACATAAAAAACAGACAGGTGGTGCAGGACAGTTTGCTGAGGTCCACTTTGATATTTCTCCTCTTCCACGTGGTAAGGGCTTTGAGTTTGAAGAGGCCCTTGTAGGTATGAACGTACCAAGAAACTTTGTGCCAGCAGTTGAAAAAGGAATCAAAGAAGCAATGGAGTCTGGTCCATTAGCTGGCTACCCTGTTGTAGACGTAAAGGTTCGTTTCTATGATGGAAAGTCTCATGAAGTAGACTCCTCTGAAATAGCATTTAAGATAGCAGCCATTCAGTGTTTCAAAAAAGGAGTTCTTGAGGCAAAACCTACTCTCTTAGAGCCTGTTGTAAAACTGACTATCACAGTGCCAGATGAAAACGTTGGAGACATAATTGGTGATTTAAATAGCAGACGTGGTAAGGTAATGGGAATGGAACCTATTGGCAATGGACAGCAGGTAATTACTGCAACGGTGCCACTTTCTGAAGTACAACGTTATGCACTTGATCTAAATGCTATGACTGCAGGTCAAGGAACATTTACAATAGAGCCATCTCATTATGAAGAAGTACCACCAAATCTAGCTGAAAAGATCATTCAAGAGGCAAAAGAGCAGGAGGAAAAATAGTGTTCAGAGCTGGAGTGCTCACTATAAGTGACAGTAGTTTTTCAAATACTCGTCCGGATACCACAGGCCCTGAGATAAAAGGATTTCTTGAAAAAAATGACTTTCAAGTAGTGGTTTCAGCTGTGGTACCGGACGAGATTGATGCCATTTGTTCCACTTTAAAAAAATGGGCAGATGATGCACACCTAGATCTTGTTATTACAACAGGAGGTACAGGTCTTGCTCCTTCTGATGTTACCCCAGAGGCAACAGCGCAGGTTGTGCATAGGATTATCCCTGGCATTGGTGAGGCTCTAAGGGCTAGAGGACTTTCCGTAACACCTTATGCCATGCTTTCTAGAGCAATTGCAGGGGTACGAGGAAGATGTCTTATAATAAATCTTCCGGGTAGCCCAAATGCTGTCAAAGAAGGGCTTGAAGTTATAAAACCAGTTTTAAGACATGCCATCTTAAAAATAAGGGGGGATAAGACCCCTTGCTATCCAGTTGAAAATAATTCTTAGAAAGATAGAGACATAAATAAGACCATGAAGATAGGAATTATAGGACTTGCTTGTTCAGGCAAAACAACGATATTTAATGCACTTACTGGACAAAGTGCACAGACATCAGTATTTTCTGGGGTCAAAAGAGAACCAAATCTTGCAGAAGTGAACGTTCCTGATGAAAGACTTTATAAATTATCTCATATGTATAATCCCAAAAAGACTACACCAGCTAAGATACAATATGTTGATATAGCTGGTGGTGTAAGTTCAAAGGATGAAAAAAAACAAAAAGAACTAGATGAACTCTTAAATCTTTTAAGGCCAGCAGATGCACTATTACATGTTGTTAGAAATTTTGAACTTGCAGGGCAACCAGCTCAACCTCAAAAGGATTTTGAGACACTTGAATCAGAGTTAATACTGGCAGATCTTATAACTGTAGAAAAGAGGCTTGAACGGCTAGAAAAAGAAGCTAAAAAAGGTAAAAAACCAGATCCTGAAGAGTATGAACTATTAAAAAAGGCAAAAGAATTATTAGATAGTGGCATAGCTCTTAGAACTAATGAACAGATATGTAAATCTAAAAAATTAAGAGGTTTTACATTTCTTTCTGCAAAACCTACTATTGTAGTTCTAAATAGTGGAGATGATGTAGAAGTTGGTAAGTCCAGATTAGAATTACCCTCTCCTATTGGTTTTATAGAGATAAAAGGGAAATTAGAGATGGAAATAATGCAACTTGACCCTGAAGACGCTCAAGTCTTTAGAGAAGATTTAGGACTTGATGAACCAGCCACTACAAGACTAATACAAAAATCTTACGAACTTTTAGGATTAATATCATTTTTTACTGTTGGAGAGGATGAAGTTAGAGCATGGACAATCACACGCGGGACAAAAGCACAAAAAGCAGCAGGAGTAATACACTCTGATATTGAAAAAGGCTTTATAAGGGCAGAAGTCGTCAGCTACGACGATTTAATAAACGCAGGAAGTTATCATAATGCACAGAAACAGGGGAAAGTACGCCTTGAAGGCAAAGACTATATTGTACAAGATGGAGATGTAATACAGTTTAGATTTAATGTCTAGCTCTACTAAGGTCTTTAGGAATCTTAATTTCAGGAATAATCCTAGTTAAAAAACGTGGAACCACTATTATAACCTTTCTGTAAGCATTAATAGGATTTTCATTTAGTGGATGAAGGAGGGCTCTATATGCAAAGGGTCTATAAAGAGGATCTCCTATTAATACCATTTGCCAAGACCAAAATCTTTTTGAATATGCATAGCACTGTGCAAGAGTAAATCTACCATCTAAAAGCAAAGTGAAAAACACCTCTGGTATAGGAAATGCCTCAATATAGGGTTCTCGTACTGGGCCAAGTGTTGCACAAATGCCCTTTTCAAGCATCTTGACACACCAAATTGTACTATTCTTATTATGAAGTGTGCTACACTCTACACTTGCTATATGGTAACCAACAGAGCCTCTTTGCCAACTAAAGGCATTGACATAGTGTCCAAGACTATACCAACCACAATATAAAGCAGCTTTTGGACAACTGTCTGGTTTAAAGACAGAAGGCTTTTGATCTAGTACAACAGGCATAACTCCACTTTGTCTTACAACTTGTGCTGCAAGATGTATAGACCAGTCAAAATACTTATAGCTAAAGTCTCTTTTTATTTTTTCTATCTGATTGGCTTTTGGCATATGCCATCTTGCATCAAAATATGCAATACCCTCTAAGCCATGATTTTGAGCATATATGCTATCATCAATTATCCTTTTTACAATTTTGGTACTTGGTGCATCTAATCTAGACACCATTATAACTTTAGGTGGTATATTCTTTAAAAGATAAGGTGGCGTTCCTAAAAAAAGCCTATTAGGTATCCAACCACAAAGTTCATAGGGTTTGTTTTGGACAAGAGCTAGTTCAGAATCAACAGATGCGGTAGTTGCTCTTGGAGATAAAAACAGCTTTTGATGTTGTAATAATCTAAGTTGTTTTCTAAATTTATTTAGTCTTTTTTTATAGCTCTTATCTATCTTATTTGCACTAAGCCTTAGCTTTGTTATTTGATTTTTTATATCTGTTATACTTTTTAAAATCTTATTTAGTTCTCTTTGGGCTTTATTATCAATAGGAGTTGGTCCAATTTTAAGTGGCATTCCATACATTAATAAAATACATCTTATCCCTTTATGTGTCTTTAGAAATTCCCTTATTGGGGAAGCAATGTAGAGATTATATTGCCTTCTAGAGCAATTCTCTTTAGTTACAGTCGAAAGTATAAGAAGATTTTGCTTTGGGATATGTCTTTTAGACATATAGTATTTGGCAAGCTTAACGCCTTGAGGGACATTTTTATTAGCAACAACCAATACTTGTGTTGGCAGTAAAGTAGTAAAATTAGTTGCAAAGCTATTTCTTAATAAAATGCTTAATAACAACAAAAAGCTAGCCAGTAGTATATAAGCTCTTTTCATCTATTTTCCTTCCAGAACAAAAGTGCCAATGCCCTTGCTATACCATATACAAAGTAAAGGAGAGTAAGTGCTGGTATCCATCTTAGAGCCTTCTTTTTTATACAAATCCTGATAGCTAAGACTATAGGAGGGAAAATCAACATAATGATAGTAGATAATAAAGGAATATAGTCTAATTTTAGAACTAAATAGGCTATGCTTATAAAAAAGAATAAAATAAAAAATAAGTAATATATAGGATAGATAATACTTGGTAGTTCAGAGGCTTTAAATCCATGAGAAAATAGTCCTCTTATATTGCCCTTGCCTCTCCAAAATTCCTTTTTAAAAAAGTGTGTTATACTTTTGGCTTCTCCAAGATGAATAGATTTTATATTTGGATCACTTATAATCTTATATTCTTTAGACAGCCTATAACAAAAATCTACATCCTCACATGTAATAAGATCCTCATTAAAGCCACCCACCTTGATAAAGGCTTCTTTTCTAACAAGTAGATTCTCTGTAGGAAGCCACTCTACCTCCTCTGGCTTATCACTTCCTTTTCTCTGTATATACCATGCCTTTTGTACCCAAGTAGCATCTTTAGGAACTAGAGTTGGGGAACCAACTGCTCCTACTTTAGGGTTATTAAAATGAGGCAGTGCTTTTTCTATCCAATCAGAGGCTATCATACAATCTGCATCTACATATGCAATTATTTCTCCTTTTGAAAATTTTGCCCCAAGATTTCTAAGACATGCAACGCTTTTCCCCGGCTCTATAAATATTCTAATCCCAAACCTTCTAGCTAACTCTACAGTTTTATCTGTTGAACCATTATCTAATAATATAACCTCAAATTTTTCTGCTGTTTTTTGATCAAAAATAGATTTTAGACATTTTGAAATGGTCTTTTCCACATTTAATGCAGGGATTACAAATGATATTTTTATGTCTTTTTTATCTTTGTCCATATTTTTTATAGATATCTACAATTATATCCTCAAGTATTTTAAGATTCTGTTCCCAATCGTGATATCTTTTTATATACCAAAATGCATTATTACTGAGTTCTTCTTGAAGTCTTTTATCTTTTATAAGTCTAATAATCTTTTCTGCCATATCATCTGGATTATCAGCTATTAATAGATCCTTTTGGTCTTTAGCCATTATACCTTGGGTTGCAGCTGAAGTTGCTACTACAGGCAGTTTCATTGCCATTGCCTCTAAGAGTTTGTTTTGTATTCCTCTAGCTATTCTAAGTGGTACCACACATAATGTTGCAGACAATAAGTAGTCTTTTACATCAGGGACAAAACCTGTTACTTCTACTCCAGAGATATTAGATAACTGCTGTACTTGTTCACAAGGATTTTTACCTACAATAAAAAATTTTGCATTTGGGAAGGCCTTTTTTATCTTTGGAAAGACCTCTTTTGAAAAAAAAGTAACAGCATCTACATTAGGCCAATAATCCATTACTCCTACAAAGACTATATTTATATCTTTAGATGGATGTTTTTTAATGTATCTAGGGATACTAACCCCATTTAATACAGTAGTAATAGGACAAGTTTTAATATATCTTTTAAATATTTCTTCTTCTCTTTTAGATGCTACAAAGGCATGTTGAGCCAACTTAGCGACCTTTTTTTCATATCTTCTTAAAAGAAAGCCTTCTCTTAAGTATATAAATTTATAAATAGATTTTGTAGTTGCAGCATAGTCTAACCACTTTTGTGAGTCTGAATCTATAAAATCTATAACTTTTGGTATATCACTAAATTCTTCTGTATATGGAGCCATTGATACACAATATGTAAAAATTAAATCTATCTTTTCTTTTGATAATAGATTTTTTACATCCTTATAGAGTCTTCTGTTATAAAAAAGAGGCAAACTTAAAGGAACACAAGTTGGTAAATAACAACAGGC
Source organism: uncultured Desulfobacterales bacterium (assembly GCA_964578585.1). Taxonomy (GTDB): domain Bacteria; phylum Desulfobacterota; class Dissulfuribacteria; order Dissulfuribacterales; family JAMONC01; genus JAMONC01. The sequence goes on from CAZODM010000024.1 coordinate 15,844, forward strand.
TTTTAACATCTGCTTTTTACGAGGTATTTGATAAAATATGACTGCCTTACAAAATTCTTTCATACAATTTAAATGGATTGATGAAGGGATTGATTCATCCACAGATGCCAAAAATATATTGTGCCTTTTTGAGAGAAACTTAATTATATGATATGATCTAATTCTGTCCCCCCGATCTGGTGGGCAAGGAAATCTATGGGTTAAAAAGAGTATATTCATCTATCTGATTCTACTTCTCCTCTTTTCCCTATAATCCTAGCAGGATTACCTGCTACAATTGCCCTATCTGGAACATCTTTTACAACCACACTCCCTGCTGCAACAATTGCTTGTTCTCCCACATTTGCCATAACAACAGCACTGTTTCCTATCCAACTGTCCCTACCAATCTTTATCTTTTCTAAATGTCCACCTTGTTCTCTTATCGGGATATCTAAGCGGTCAAAATAGTGCTGATGTTTACCACTGATTATATCTACATTACTACCTAAAAGGACATCATCTTCTATAATACACTCTCCAATAGAACAATTTACTCCAATGTATACTCGTCTACCTAATTCTACACTGGATTGATGGATTATTGTCCCAAACTCTACACATACATCTGGAGCACACTTAGCAAGTGTCATTCTATAAAACTCTTTCCTTAAGTAATTCCCTATAAAGCCAGGGAATAAACTAACTGCATGTGAAGATATTTGAAATGGTTGATCTGTTTTTAAAAATATAGAAAAAAATTTTGTCTGTAGATAAAGGGGAAATATTAGTATCCTACAAATTATACTAAAAAGCGTCTTTAAAAATGTCTTCATAACAAAGAGATCAATAGATTGATTCTGAAAATTTTTCTTTTAGCTTTTGAGCAACAAGTTCTGGAACAAGTCCTGTTAAATTACCTCCAAACTTTGCTGCCTCTTTTACAATAGTAGAGCTTATGTATATCCATCTAAATCCTGTCATCAAAAAGACTGTCTCTATACCTCTATCTAACTTACGGTTCATAAGTGCTCTTTGGAGCTCAAAATCAAAATCAGAAACAGCTCTTAGCCCCCTTAGTATAGCACAAGCCCCTTTTTTTCTTGCAAAATCAACTAAAAGTCCATCAAAAGCCTCTACTTCTACTCTACCGTTACATGCAATGGTATTTTTTATCATATACAAACGTTCAGAAAGTGTAAAAAGAGGTCTTTTATTAGGATTTGTTCCTACTCCTATAATAACTTTATCAAATATTCGAAGCCCTCTGTGAATAAGGTCTATATGTCCATTTGTAATTGGATCAAAGGTGCCAGGATATACAGCAATCCGCTCTTTATTATCATTATCTTGCATCTACGTCCTCTCTAGCTTTTTATCTCTTAATATAGAAGGATAAGACCGTATCTCCATATCTTCTTACCTGATCACAGATGAGCTTGCAATTATTATCTTTTCCTAAAAAGGAACTTGGAAGATCAGTGTCCTTTGATTCCTCGATGACTAATATTGCCTCATCTGAAAGAAGCCCTAAATTACATACCTTGTCTAGTATAACAGATACAAAATTTTTTCTATATGGTGGATCAGCCAAAATAATATCAAAGGGAATAAGCTCCTTAAATCGTGTCGCCGAAAGCCTTCTTACATCACTTTTTATTAATAGGCATCTATCTTGTAATCCTAGATGCTTGATATTTTTTTCTATAACCTTTATTGCCCTTATATCATTTTCAACAAATACACAAGTAGCTGCTCCTCTTGAGAGCGCTTCAAGTCCTAACGCACCTGTTCCTGAAAAAAGGTCTAAGACCCTTCTTCCTTCAAGGTCTTGATAAAAATAGTTTAAGATGATTTGAAATAATGATTCTCTAACCCTATCTAAACTTGGACGTATAGAACGACCCTTTGGTGTAAATAATTTTACACCTCGGGCCGTTCCTCCTGTTATTCTCATTTTTTAAATAGCCTAAGAGATAAAATTAGTCGTCAAAATCACCTTCTGGGCCTTTATCAGTATTTAATGTCTTTGCCCTTTCTATAATCTTCTCCTTTGTCCATTCATTAGGATCTTCTATGCGAGTTGCCTTAGGCCCCAGATCGTAAGAACCAGCCTTTAATATAGCTTCTATAGCAAGAGGAGCAGTGTCTTTGGCATTAAATACATTTACAAGTAGATTATAAACAAAGTCACATACTCTATTTGCCATCCTTTCTCTAATTTCTCTTGGTTGGGCATGGAGTTTATTTTCAAAGGGTAGATTTAATTTTTTATAATTTCCACCCTTAAGGCCGTGCTCTTTTGCATATTCTACCATCTCCTGCCAAAGTTCTTCAGAGACCCCTTCACCTTTTATCTTTATAAAGTTACCGTTTTCATCCATAATAGCATTGCCATAGTCATTTACTTCAAGTCCCCAAGAGATCATCTGAAGCGCTGTTGCAACATTTGCCTTTGTGGTACGAGTCTTTTGTGCAATCTCACGAAGTCTATCAGAGCTGTTTCCTGAAGTTCCATGCTGAGCACCTGATACCTTATAGGGTTCTAAGGCATCATGAATCTTTTTGGTAAGATCTACCTGTATCCCTTGAGCACTTTCTTCTATACCATGAGTAGTACCATTATTTAGTGCTATCCAATCAGGGAATATATCATGTGCATTTAAGCCTCTAATCAAAAATAGTGCCTCTTCTGGAGTAGAAAGGCCCTCTTTCCCCTTTATTTCTCCAACCTCTGTCTCAAGTCCAGCCCATTTAGGTATGTATGGATTAAGCTCTATATTCGCTAAGAGGTTTTGATCATCAGGTAAATGAGAAGCATCTATTGCAATGGATGTAATACCTGCATCAAACATACTTGGGATTTCTATCCTTGCATCTTCAATATCTTTCTCACCTTTTATTGCATAATGATCTGCATGAACTGCAACAGGCACAGTAATAGCTAATTCATTGCACAGAGCATCTACTATACGGGCAATGTTCCAATAGTTGACTGCACAGTAGGCATTTCTTCCACCTTCAGACTTAGCAATCTCAATAATAATGGCAGCATTTGCTTTTTGAGCTGCCATAAGTGCTCCTTTTATAACAAAATAATTCCTACCATTTGCAGCAATAGACATTGCCTTTCCTTTGGCAAGCATTGCCCTATCAATAACCTTGCCACTTACAATAAGTGCCTTTGAATTTGGAAACAGTTTTGTTATGTTTGGGGGTCGTCCTATGCTAAGAGCCTTTTCAAAATCTGCGTTGTAACTTGCCTGTGCCATAATTTTGCCTCCTTACTTGTTTAGCAAGCTAAAATATATTAACACTACCACCTCTGAAACTAAACGATCATAGACTATAATAACATTAAAGCAAATCAAATAAAGTGCCATAGTTAGAGTTAGATTAATTTTAGATTATTTTAAAGTTATAATTTTATCTATTGAATATTTAATTAAAAAGTTGGACTATGGATTTTGAGATAAAAAACAATTTTAAATTGTCTTATGTTCCTAAAAAAACTGGTGTATATCTCTTTAAAGATAGTAAAGAGGATGTTCTTTATGTAGGAAAGGCAAAAGATCTAAGAGCAAGGCTTAGAAATTATTTCTCAGATGAAAAAAACCTTCCTTCAAAGATATCTCTTATGCTAAAGCAGGCTAGATATTTACAATTAATACTTACTAAAACAGAAAAAGAAGCTCTAATACTTGAGGCTTCTCTTATAAAGAAGTATAGGCCTAAGTTCAACATATTAATGAGGGATGATAAGGCTTATCCATTTATAAAGATTTCTAAAGGTTCCCCATTTCCGAGGTTATATGTTGTTAGAAAAAGAAAAAGAGATGGTGCCCTTTATTTTGGCCCCTACCCTTCTTCAAGTGCTCTTAGACAAACTTTAAGATTATTAGCCAAAAATTTTGGGTTAAGGACTTGCTCAAACAATATGATGAGATCTAGACAAAGGCCTTGTCTTAAATATCAGATTGGGCTTTGTTGTGCCCCATGTGTTGGAAAAGTAAGTGTGGAAGAATATGAACAGCGTATAAAAGATGCAAAAGCACTTTTAGAAGGAAGGGGTTCATGGCTTATTAAAGAGCTTGAAAAAAAGATGGAAGATGCAGCCAATAATCTAGAATTTGAAAAGGCTGCTCTTTATAGAGACCAACTATTTGCTATAAAAAAGATAGTTGAACGTGCATTTGTAGTATGTAATCCTGGTGAGGACTTAGATGTCTTTTCTTTAGAATCCCATAATAATATAGCAGTAGTAGTAAGGCATAAGATAAGAGATGGGCTACTTCAAGGACAAGAAGTAAAGGAATTTTTAAAGGCAGATATGGCTGAGCCAGAAGAGATATTAGCTCTTTCTATACAGGAATTTTATAAAGATATTGACTACATACCTAAAAAGATTATTGTTCCATTTTTACCTAAAGATATTGAGCTTATAAGCTCTATTATAGAAGATGAATTAGGTAAAAAGGTCCAATTTATCCAACCTAAACGTGGTAATAAAGCACAATTGCTAAAAATAGCTAAGCAAAATGCTAAACAAATACTAAACCAGCTTTTAAGAAAAGAGGAGTCTTGGGAAAGACTTTCTTTAGAGATTCAAGAGATATTTAGATTAAAACATCCGCCTTCACGTATAGAGACAATTGATATTTCAAACACAGGAGATGAATTAGCTATTGGAAGTCTTGTATGTTTTATAGATGGAGAGCCCAAAAAAGAATTTTATAGACACTACAATATAAAGACTGTTATAGGACAAAATGACTTTGCAATGATCTATGAAGTAATAATGAGGCGGCTTAAAAATGCCTGTAAACACAATAGCCTACCTGATCTATTTTTAATCGATGGAGGGATTGGACAAGTTAATATGGCGTATAAGGCTATATTAGAGTCTTCAATAGATGTAGAAGTAATAGGTATTGCAAAAGACAGAATAGATGGAAAAGATAAATTTTATAAGCCAGGACAAAGTCAAGCAATCTTACTTCCACGTCATCATAAGATACTTCTTTTATTTCAAAAGATGAGGGATGAAGCCCATAGGTTTGGTATAAACTTTCATAGAAGAAAACGGGATAAGTCAAGATTAATAAGTGAACTTGAATCAATACCTCAAATTGGTAAAAAAAGAAGGGCAATACTTCTTAAACACTTTGGCTCTGTAGCAAGGATAAAAGAGGCTTCTATAGAAGAACTAAAATCAATAAAAGGAATACCAGAGTCTGTAGCACAAAATATATTTGAATATTTTAATAAACAAAAATAATATTATAACAAATGAAAAAACAACTCTACCGCCCTGTCCATATCTTACCTAAAGAAGTAGCAAGTCAAATTGCTGCAGGTGAAGTAGTAGAAAGACCTGCATCTGTTGTTAAAGAATTAATAGAAAATTCTATAGATGCAGGCGCCAAATCAATTCATATAGAAGTTAAAAATGGTGGCAAAAAACTTATTAAGGTAATTGATGATGGTGTTGGCATGAGTGCCTCAGATCTAAAACTTTGTATAAGAGCTCATGCCACAAGTAAAATCTTTACCTCTGAAGATCTTGAAAAGATATATACATTTGGATTTAGGGGTGAAGCACTCTCAAGCATTGCTTCAGTAAGTAGACTTACTATTATAACTCGTCAAAGACAAAGTGATACTGGATGGAAGATACAAGTTGAATTTGGAAAAGAGAAGGAGATTGAGGCAGTTGGAGCGCCTTTTGGAACTCAAGTAATTGTTGAAGATCTGTTTTTAGAAATACCTGCTAGAAGAAAATTTTTAAAAAGAGATTCAACTGAGCTTTCACATATAACGCATGTAGTAAGAGTTTTTGCAACAGCCCACCCGGAGATACGATTTGAACTAACATCTTCAAATAAGGAGCTATTTAGAAGTTTACCTAATCCTTGTGGCTCTCTTATTGTAACCCCTTTATTAGGGGAGAAGCTAGCCTCTAGAGTGCTAGAAATAGATGCTCAGACAACAGATACTTGTATATGGGGATATATATCCCCTCCAGAAGAAGTAAGATTTAATACAAAAAATTTTTACTTTTTTATTAATAAGCGTCCTATAAGAAGTGCCCTTTTATGGCGAGCTACGATGGATGCCTACAAAGGGTTTATACAGAAAAACTCTTATCCATTGGGGGTAGTATTTATAGAAGTAGATCCAGCATTAGTTGATGTAAATGTACATCCTACTAAACAAGAAGTTCGTTTTGATGAACCTAATCATTTTTATAGGTTGTTGTATCACAGTATAAAAGAGGCATTAGAATCCTATTGCAAAAAGATCCATGGCACTATAGAAAATAATAACAATTTTCTTGATGAAGATAGCAACATTAAAACAGAATCAAATAATATTTCAACTAATGATGATTTTGTTGAAAAAATTGGTTTTTTTGAAGAACAAAAGCCTTCTTTTTTAGAAAATTATAATCTTTTAGGAGACAATAAAGAGTTAAAATATAAACCTAGAGAGAAAAATGGGCTATGTATTGATCGACTAGATACTTCTAGTTTAAAAGAGACAATTATAAAAGATATAAAAAAAATAGAAATATTAGGACAAATTGCTGATAGCTTTATTGTATGTGCCGATAAAGAAGGGCTTTTATTAATTGATCAACATGCTGCTCATGAAGCCATATTATTTAAAGAGATACTAGAACAGATAAAAAATGCTAATGTTGTTGCCCAAAGGCTTTTAATGCCAGAAATACTTGAATATTCTTTTGAACTCATAGCAAAGATTGATGAAGCAAAAGATATTTTTAAATCTATAGGACTTGAAATATCAGATTTTGGTAAAGGCTATATAATAGTCCATAGTATGCCTCAGGTACTTATGAAGACTAAGACGACAAAAGAATCTATAAAGAAGATTATTGATTTGGTATTAGAAAATCCTCATCTTTCAAAAGAGCTTTTATTAAGAGAGATTGTAGCCTCAATTGCGTGTCATAGTGCAATAAAGGCAGGACAAAAACTCCATAATAATGAAATTAAAGAATTGTTGGATAAGATTATAGAAGAACAAGTCCATCACTGTCCACATGGTCGCCCAATAGCTCTTAGATTGGATCTAAATGATTTATATAAAAGCTTTAAGAGATAAAAAAAATTCACATCTAATGCCCTTCCCTACTATAGCAATTGTTGGACCTACTGCAGTAGGAAAAACAAACCTTTCTATTTTGCTTGCAAAGGAATTAAATGGTGAGATTATCAACTTTGATTCAATGCAGATATATAAAGGTTTTGACATAGGCACTGCTAAACCTTCAAAAGAAGAACGTTCAATAGTACCTCATCACCTTTTTGATATAAGAGAGGCAGATGAGCCCTTTGATGCTGCAGAGTTTGTAACAATTGCCATAAGGCGTGCCAATTGTATTAGAAGACGTGGTAAGGTCCCGATCTTTGTTGGCGGTACAGGTTTTTATTTAAGATCACTTGAATATGGGCTAGATCCTGCTCCTTCAAGAGATCCTGCCCTAAGGCAATGGCTTAAAAACATGATGAAAGAAAAAGGAAGAAATTTTTTATGGCAGCTCTTGTATGAACTTAATCCTAAAAAGGCACAGGAGATTCATATCAATGATACCTACAGACTTATCAGAAATATTGAAATATTAATTGCCTCAAATAATGCTCAAAAAGAATATGATAAGGAGTGCTTAAGGAGTCAATTGTTTAAGATCGGACTTATACGGCCAAGAAAAGAGCTCTATGAAATTATAAATAAAAGAGTAGATATTATGATTGATCAAGGACTTTTAGATGAGGTGAAATCATTACTTTTAAAGGGTTATAGCCCGAACCTTAAACCGATGAGGTCTATTGGCTATAAACACATGGTGGAGTATCTTTCTGGCTCTCTTTCATGGCATGAGGCCATTTATCAGATGAAAAGAGATACTAGGCACTATGCAAAACGTCAGCTTACATGGTTTAAGTCTGATCCAACTATAAGATGGTTTACACCAGAGGAATTAATGCTTAATGGTTCTAGTAGGATATGGAGAAAAATAAATAGGATAAATTAAGTTATGAGTATTGAAGAAAAACAAATAGCAACTGTTCCATCAGTAATGAACTTACCTAATTTCCTTACACTTGTAAGGATTTTTCTTACTCCTCTTTTGGTAATATTCCTTATAAATGATAGATATACACATGCGCTTATGGTATTTGCTGTTGCTGGAGTTACAGACGGGCTTGATGGTTTTTTGGCTAGAGTACTTCATCAAAAGACAAGGCTTGGAGCCATACTTGATCCAATAGCGGATAAAACACTTCTTTCAAGTGCTTATGTAACCCTTGCAATTACTAGGCAAGTACCTTCTTGGTTTGCTGTTGTAGTGATAAGTAGAGATCTAATCATTGTAGCAGGAGTTTTAATACTTTTTTTAACTGTTGGCTCTATAGATATAAAACCAACCATTGTTGGTAAGATGACGACTTTTTTTCAACTTATAACAGCTCTTGCAATACTGTCTAAAACAGTATTTAAAGAACCTAATATTGCACTTGATGGACTCTATGTATTTACAACAATACTTACAGTATTTTCAGGGCTTCAATATGTAATGCAAGGTTTTAAGATCTGGTCTCAAGTTGAACAAGAAATTGAGAGCAGACAATAATTTGTTTTTTCATTATAGTTAAGTTAAGTATTGACAATCTATTGCATTGCACTTAATTTTGTAATGCTACCTCGTAGGAAGTCTAGCCTTAGAAATGGGGGCGATATGGCTTCGACGGGGGTAAAGAGGCACAAGTGGCGTGCCGAGGTCCTGCCACCTCGTAAAAAGGCAGGAAAAACACAAACGCCAACTCTGATTACGAGTACGCACTGGCTGCATAATGACAGCCAGCACCTATTAGATCCTGCCTGTCGGATCTAATGGGTGACGGGTTGACAGGCTCGCTAACCAGGGTCGCCCGCACTCTGGTTGGCTAAACTGTTGCGGGATAGTCCTAAGATGCCCAGCCTGAGCGGGGATCTTAGGATGAATGTCAATAGCTCAGGCTACGCACGTAGAGGCTTGTGCTGAATGCTTCCGGACGTGGGTTCGATTCCCACCGCCTCCACCATTTAAAAAAGACTCCCAATCTCTTAGAGGTTATTTCACAGGATGACTAGTTCTCTATTTCTCCTTTTTCCGCTTCTTATTCTCGGTTTGTACCAGATTCTCTGTTTTGCGCTCCGCCGTCCTGGCTCAGCGTCCTGACGGACCAGGCTATTGGCTATCTTCTTCGGCCATCCATGGCCTTCGAGTCTGTGGACCAAGTCCGAAGCTCATCCGC
>CAZODM010000025.1:0-24469 GCA_964578585.1 uncultured Desulfobacterales bacterium
GCCCGTATCGCTGATCACATTGTGTGTATTGGAATTTTGGGTGTTGACTTAGGTGCATTTACCCCATTCTTCTATTTGTTTATACAGCGTGAAGAGATATATGAGATATTTGAATGGTACAATGGTGCAAGGCTTACCAATACATTTGGTCGTATTGGTGGAGTCGATGCAGATCTCCCAGAAGATTTTGAAGAAAGGTGGAGAAAACTCTTACCTAATCTTAAAAAGGCTATAGATGAGACAGATAAGCTCCTTACTCATAATCGTATCTGGATGGATAGAACGATTGGAGTGACGGCATTTTCTCCAGAAGATGCTCTTAATTGGGGTTTTACAGGTCCATGTCTTAGGGCATGTGGTGTAAAGAGAGATCTAAGAAAAGATGAACCATACTGTTTTTATGATCAAGTAGATTTCGAAATTCCTGTTGGAAAACATGGAGATGTCTTTGATCGCTATATGGTTCGAATGATAGAGATGGAAGAGTCTATTAAAATTATTGATCAAGCTATAAAGATATATAAAGAGTTTCCACCTGATGCTCCTCTTATGGCAAAGGTGCCTAAGACTATTAAACCACCTGTAGGTGAAGTTTATAGTGCAATAGAGGCTCCGAATGGAGAGCTTGGTTTTTGGGTAAAGTCAGATGGCAGTGATAAGCCCTATAGAATCAAGATCAGGCCGCCTTGTTATATGGTATATCAGGCGTTTCCTGAGCTTGTTCAGGGTGAGATGATAGCAGACCTTATTGCTTGTTTGAGTAGTTTAAACATTATTGCCGGTGAATTAGACCGGTAGGGAGGCGTGAATTCATGAACTGGGTGATTGCCATAATAAAAGTGGTTTTCATCTGGACCTGGTGCTTACTATGGGCCACGGTCATGACATGGGCTGAACGTAGAGGTTCAGCTATGATTCAGGATCGTCTTGGTCCTAATCGAGCAGGTCCTTTTGGTTTGTTCCAGCCGATTGCTGATGGTATTAAACTCTTCACAAAAGAAGAGTTTAGACCAAAGACAGCAAGAAAGATCCTCTTTAATCTGGGACCAATATTATTTGCTATTCCGGCTTTTTCTGCCTATGCAGTAATTCCTTTTGGAGACAAGATTGTCATAGGTGGTAAAGAGATCATCTTACAGGTAGCAGACGTAAATATTGGCTTTTTATATGTAGTAGCCATTGGTGCTCTAGCAGTATATGGAATAGTTGTTGGTGGTTGGGGATCAAACAATAAGTATTCTATCTTAGGTGGTCTTCGTTCTACTGCTCAGTTGATTTCTTATGAGGTACCGTGGGGGCTTGCTCTTTTAGCAGCAGTGTTTGTCTATGGTACTTTTGATTTAAGACAGATTGCACTTGAACAAACAGGTACATTTTTGGGATTTTTACCTAATTGGGGTGTTTTCAAACAGCCTTTAGGGTTTTTGATATTTACAGTAGCTGCTTATGCTGAAGCAAATCGTGTCCCATTTGACTTACCTGAGGCAGAAAGTGAGATAGTTGCAGGTTATCACACAGAGTATGGTGGTATGAGATTAGGTTTATATCTCTTTGGTGAATATGTAAATCTCTATACCTTATCTGCTTTGTGTGTCACTTTATATTTTGGTGCCTGGAACTTGCCATACATTGATATGAGTAAATTCTTAGGACCAATTAGTTATGGTATTGCTTCATTTATAGTATTTTGGCTTAAGGTCATGGTATTCTTACTGTCATTTATCTGGGTGCGTTGGACAGTACCACGTTTTAGGTATGATCAAGTTATGAGGCTTGGATGGAAGACTCTTATTCCATTAGCCTTGTTTAACTTGTTGATTACAGCACTTGTCATCCAGTTGACAGTATAAAGAAAGGGAAAGGTATTAATTGCTATGGCCAAACCAGTAGTAAAAAAGAAATATACCCTTACGGAACGGGTTTATCTGATTGAGATTATTAAGGGTCTTGGTCTCACTTTTAAACACTTTGTGTTTAATGTAAGAGCTTCTTTTAGACCAGGGCCACATACTGTGCCCACATGTTGGCAGTATCCTGAAGATAAGAGAGAGATAGCCCCTATCTTTAGGGGAGCTCACATGTTTATGTTGGATGACCAGGGAAGGATTAAGTGTGTAGGGTGCGGTATGTGTGCAAGGGCATGTCCTGCTAAGTGTATTACTGTTAAACGTGGTAAGGTTGCAGAGGGAGAAGAGTCAAAATATGCTGGTAAGACCTATCCTGAAGAATTTGTAGTAGACCTTACACGTTGTATTTTCTGTGGATTTTGTGAAGAGGCATGTCCAAAAGGTGCAATTGTTTTAGGCCCTGAGTACGAACTTGCTCAATATACAAGAGAGGAATGCCAACTAACCAAAGAAGGTTTATTGGCAAACTATTATAAGGCCAAGGAAGAAGGTAAGCTTAAGCCACCTAAAAAGCCTGTGCCGGTAGCAGCTCCGGCTAAACCTGCAGCTAAAAAAGCAGGAGCAGCTAAGGCTGCAGCAGCTAAAAAGGCAGCAGCTAAAAAGGCGGAGGCAAAAGGGGCTGAGAGTAAAAAGAGTGATGCAAAGGGGGCAGAAGCCAAAGAGGCTGAAGCCAAAAAGGCAGAAAAAGAACAAAAGTCCGAGGGGTAAGTTATGGATATCTATTTTTGGATCTTTGCCGTTATTGGTGTTGCGGCAGGAATCTTTACCATAAGTTATAAAGATGCGCTTCCGTGCGCACTGGGGCTGCTTACAGTGTTTATGTCTTTAGCAGCCTTGTATGTACATCTGCACGCACCTCTCGTAGCCATATTCCAAGTGGCGATTTATGCCGGTGCGATCCTTATCTTGGTTGTATTTGTCATCATGTTGCTGATGACTCCAGATGAGGATCAGATGGGACGGCAGAAAAATATTGGTTTTAGGATTATGGGCTTTCTCTTGGGACTTTTAATGATGTGCTACTTAGCAATAGGTGCCAAGGGTATAGATCAGCTTGTAAACCCAGAGAAGCTTCCTAAAGGTTTTGGAGATCCCCATGTATTTGGAGATCTCTTATTTAAACAATATTTGCTTCACTTTGAGGTTGCCTCTGTATTATTACTAGTGGCACTAATTGGTGGTGTTTACTTGGCAAAGAAAAGGCTATAAGGGATGGTACCTATGGCAAGTTTAACAGATTATGTAATACTTTCCTCAATCCTGTTTGCCCTGGGGGCTATTGGCTTTGTGGTGCGTAGAAATGCACTTATACTATTTATGACTGTAGAAATGATGCTTAATGCAGTCAATTTAATGCTAGTAGCCTTCTCAAAATTTAGGGCAGACATGGCAGGTCAGGTGATGGTGTTTTTCATCTACGCAGTAGCTGCCGCAGAGGTAGCGGTTGGGCTTGCAATCCTAATCGCCCTCTTTAGGCACATGCGTAGCGTGGATATAACCAAATACCGGCTGATGAAGTGGTAAGAAGGGGTTATCGATGGAACACTTAATCTTTCTGATTCCACTGCTTCCCCTGCTTGGTTTTCTATTAAATGGCCTTTTAGGCAAGAGGCTAGGCAAGGGATTTGTATCCTTTGTAGGATGTGCCAGTGTAGGATTAGCTTTTTGGGTGGCACTGTTGGTTGTTTCAGCACTGATAAGTAGGCCGCCCGAAGACAGACAACTTGTCCAGCATCTTTGGAGCTGGATTGCACTTGGACATTTTAAAGTAAGCGTCTCCTTCCTGGTGGATCAGCTTTCAGCAGTCATGATTTTAATCGTGACTGGTGTAAGCTTTGTTATCCACATTTACAGCATTGGTTATATGCATGATGACGAGTCATATTGGCGCTATTTTGCCTACTTAAATATGTTCGTCTTCTTCATGTGTATGCTGGTGTTGGGCGCCAATTATCTTGTAATGTTTGTTGGTTGGGAAGGAGTTGGTCTAGCCTCCTATCTATTAATTGGATTTTGGTATCAAGGGATACCAAACGCAGATGCGGGTAAAAAGGCATTTATTGTAAACCGTGTTGGTGACTTTGGTTTTGCCTTGGGTATGTTTATGATGTTTGTAACCTTTGGATCTCTTTCATATCTACAGGTTTTCCCCAAGGCATATCATCTCTATGAAGCAGGAAAGCTTGGTCTTAACAATCCAGCATTAATTGCAATTTGTTTACTACTCTTTGTTGGTGCAACTGGTAAGTCTGCTCAGATACCTCTTTATGTATGGTTGCCAGATGCAATGGCAGGTCCTACACCTGTTTCTGCATTAATCCATGCTGCAACTATGGTTACTGCAGGTGTCTATATGGTGGCAAGGTCTAATATCCTTTATACCTTGGCACCTACTGCACTTTTGGTAGTAGCAGGGATTGCAGCTACAACAGCGTTGTTTGCAGCAACTATTGGTATCTTGCAAAATGATATTAAAAAGGTGCTTGCTTACTCTACAGTAAGCCAGTTAGGTTATATGTTCATGGGTGTTGGAGTAACTGCCTACTGGGCAGGTATATTCCACCTTATGACACATGCATTCTTTAAAGCTTGTTTGTTCTTGTGTTCTGGTTCAGTTATCCATGCTATGGGTGGTGACCAGGATATGAGACATATGGGTGGTCTTGCTAAGAAGATGCCCATTACTTATTTGACAATGCTTTCTGCTACTTTAGCAATAGCTGGTATTCCACCCTTTGCAGGTTTCTTCTCAAAAGATGAGATATTATGGCGTACATTTAATTTCCCATTTTATCCTGTTGCAGGAAAGATATATTGGGCACTTGGTGCAATTGGTGCTGCTGTGACTGCATTTTATATGTTCCGTTTAATCTTTATGACATTCCACGGTAAGTTTAGGGGTACTGAAGAACAATGGCATCATGTGCATGAGTCTCCTATATCTATGACATTTCCTCTAATAGTTTTAGGTACACTTTCTCTTGTTGGTGGTTGGATTGGAATTTCACCTCTATTAGGTGAAAAATTAGGGAATGTACCCAATGTATTAGAGAATTTCTTAGATCCTGTATTTGAACACTCTGCAGAGATAGTGGCAAAGTATGGTCATGTAACTCATTATTCCCATTCATTTGAATGGGCTATGATGGGGCTTTCTGTACTCTTAGCACTTACAGGTTTTGCGGCAGCATTCTATATCTATATGATTCGTCCAGAGGATGCTCCAAAGAAACTTGCAGAGAAGTTTGCTGGTGTCTATAACCTTGTCTACAACAAGTACTATGTAGATGAGATATACTATCTATGTGTTGTAATGCCTGTTTACTGGGGCGGTATGTTCTTCTGGAAGGTCATCGATGCATTCATTATCGATGGTCTTGGAGTAAATGGGGCAGGCTTCCTAGTAAAGCAGGGTTCTGCTGTGAGCAGAGAGGCACACAATGGCTATATTAGTACCTATGGTGCCTTTATGCTCATTGGTATTGTTGGCATATTGTGGTACTTCTTACACCTTAGCCCACATTATATTACAGATACAATAATGGGCTGGCTTAGAGCTGCCTTTTAATGGGGCTTAAGGTGAAAGAGGTGTTGAGAGTTTAATGGAGGAGAGGGATTGGTCTAGGTTATCACTTTATAGAAGAGTGAGGGACCAAGGATAAGGATGATGAATAGTCCACTTTTATCATGCGTAACATTTTTCCCGCTGTTGGGTATCTTGGTAATTCTGTGGTTTCCACAGAATTCCGAGAAAGGTAAGAACTGTATTAGGGTAGGGGCTCTTGTTACCTCCATACTGGTATTCTTGCTGTCATTAAAACTATATTTTGGGTTTAACCCAGATACAGCAAGTTTCCAGTTTGTGGAGAAGTGGTCTTGGATCCCCAGATTTGGTATTCACTATTACATGGGGCTTGATGGACTTTCATTGTGGTTGGTACTTTTAACGACATTTATTACACCAATCACAATACTTTCTACGTGGAGAGCTATAGACTATAGAGTTAAAGAGTTCCAAGTAGCAATGCTTGCCCTAGAGACAGCTATGATAGGAACATTTTTATCTTTAGATTTGTTCCTGTTCTACTGTTTCTGGGAAGCAATGCTTATCCCCATGTATTTAATCATTGGTGTCTGGGGAGGACCAAGAAGGATTTATGCAGCAATTAAGTTCTTCTTATATACAGCCGTTGGTTCTTTATTGATGCTAGTTTGTATTATTGGATTAGTTTACTTCCATCAAAAAGAAACTGGAGAGCTTACATTTAATCTACTAAAGCTCTATGGTACACATTTACCACGGCTTTATGAGATATTGTTCTTTGCTGCATTTGCTCTTGCTTTTGCAATTAAGGTTCCTATGTTCCCATTCCATACATGGTTGCCTGATGCACACGTTGAGGCACCAACTGCAGGATCCGTAATCCTTGCAGGTATCTTACTTAAGATGGGAACATACGGTTTCTTAAGATTTGCGATGCCCCTATTCCCCGAAGGCTCTGCATACTTTGCACCTTTAATTATTGCCTTAGCAGTAATAGGGATTATTTATGGTGCATTGGTGGCTCTTGTACAGCCAGATATTAAAAAGCTTGTTGCTTATTCATCGGTTTCACACCTTGGTTATTGTATGTTAGGTTTGTATGTATTGACCCGCCAAGGTGTTGAGGGATCGATTTTACAGATGCTAAACCACGGTATTTCTACAGGAGCCTTGTTCTTGTTGGTAGGTATTATTTATGAAAGAAGACATACAAGGCTCATCAAGGAATATGGTGGTATAGCAAGGTCAATGCCTATATATGCAACTATATTCCTTATAGTAACTCTTTCATCCATAGGCTTCCCCACTACAAATGGGTTTATTGGTGAATTTCTTATCTTGTTGGGAGCCTTTAAGGTTAACAAAGCTGTTGCTGCGATTGCAGCACTTGGAGTTATTTTAGGAGCATGTTACATGCTGTGGATGGTACAGCGTGTATTTTATGGGCCAATTACAAAGCCCGAAAATGAAAAACTTAAAGATGTAAATCTTAGAGAGTTTGTTTACATGGCACCTTTACTAATAATGATCTTTTGGATTGGACTTTATCCAAACTTCTTCTTAAAGAAGATGCATAAGTCCGTAGATCATTTTATTAGTCAGGTGCAGATAGTAAACCCGGGTCATTTTGTACCCGCACAACATCAGGCCATGTTACTTAAGGTAAAAAAACAACACATGTCTGAAACGGCAGCGGAGTAATGTCCATGAGTGACGTAGGATTTGCCTTCAGTTTACATCAACTTTGGCAGGTGGCTGGTTGCCAGATACTTTTGGTGCTAGCCGCGCTTATAGTGTTATTTGTTGATCTTGTAGTCCTTAGAGATACAAATTCTAAGTCAAGGATTTGTATCTTAGGTTGGCTGACCTTTTTATTGCTTTTTGCAATTTTTGGTCATGTAACAGATAGGGACTGGAACACTGTAGGTGGTGTGCTCTTAGGGGTGTTTTCATTAGATAAATTTACAGTATTTCTTATAGCAACAATTGTGTTTGCAGGAATGTTGGCATCCCTATTGAGCATGGCCTACATGAAACAGAATGAACTCTATAGGACAGGCGAATATTTTAGTTTACTCATATTTGCAGTCTATGGTGCTGTAGCGATGGTACAGTCTGTAGACCTGTTAATGTTATTTATTGCTCTTGAAGTAATGAGCCTGTCCGTTTATATCCTAGCAGGATTTAGAAAGAAAGATGCCTTCTCAATGGAGGGTGCTCTTAAATATTTCTTGCTAGGTAGTTTTGGTTCAGCATTTTATTTATTTGGAATGGCTCTTACTTATGGGCTTACAGGCAGTATTAATCTAACTCAGATAGCAGAGGTGCTTTCTCACGGGATATTCTCACAACCCGCGGTATTTGTTGCAATTGCCATGATAATGGCAGGGCTTTTCTTCAAGATGGCATTTGTGCCATTCCATATGTGGACTCCTGATGTTTACGAAGGAAGCCCAACTACAATTACAGGATTTATGGCAACAGCGGTTAAGATAGCTGCTTTTGGTGCCTTTATAAAGGTATTTACTGTTGCATTTTCTCCAATATTGAGTCTTAGTGGACAACCTACCTTAGCTTCTACTGCTTCTTTAAGTGCTTTAGTCGGTTATTGGAAGCCTGTACTTTGGTGGGTTGCACTTCTTACAATGCTTTTTGGTAATTTAATTGCTGTCTCTCAGACCAATGTAAAAAGAATGCTTGCTTATTCTTCTATTGCTCATGCAGGATATATGGCACTTGGTATCTTAGCATCATCAGGACAAGGAAGAGCAGGAGTTTTATTCTATTTAGTTGCGTATACTCTTATGAGTTTAGGTGCATTTGGTGTTATCTTTATCATTGATAACAAGGAGCGTGGTGCCCAAACCCTTGATGATTATAGAGGGCTTGGGTTTAAGTATCCATTTTTGGCATTTATGATGTCACTTTTCCTAGTATCTATGGCTGGTCTTCCACCTACTGGAGGATTTGTAGCAAAATTCTACGTATTTGCTGCGGCTATTAAGCAAGGTTATATCTTCTTGGCTGCAATGGGTATTTTGACAAGTGCAATAGCTGCCTATTACTACTTACGTGTTATGTATATGATGTATATGAAGGATCCTATAAGAGAGGTAAAACCTGCGGCATTAGATGTTCCTGCCACAGCAGCAATCATTTTGGCAGGTGTTGGAATAATCTATATAGGAATTGATCCTCAGTGGTTGGTACATTTAGCAGAAATTGCACAAAAGACATTGTGCTTTGTCTTTTAATTGGATACTAATTCATAGCTTTGTAGGTAATGAAGGCTACACTAAAATAGTGTAGCCTTTTTATTTTAAGGATTTTATTAAGTTATTTATGCACGTGCTATTATTAGCACTATAATTTAATAATTTTATAACCCATGTATTGTCACTAAATAAATCTATAATATTTAGTGCACAATAATTTTGTTCAATAGAGAATATATTTGAAAGTGGTATATTAAGCATTAATGCAATCATTATTCTGATTACTGCTCCATGGGTGATTATTATTAGTTTACTACCAATAGGTAGTGTTTTTATCTCTTTTAAGAAAGAATTTATTCTAACACAGGCTTGAGCAATACTTTCTCCTTTTGGTGGACAAAAATTGATAAAATCTTGTATCCGAGATTTTAGTTCATTAGGCCAGTTTTTTTGAATTTCTTCAAAAGAGTATCCACAAAATATTCCTTGATCTACTTCGCGTAACTCTTTTTTAAAAATAATTTTTGTTTTTGTAACTTCTGATAATATTTCAGCAAATTTTATACATCTTATTAAATCACTTGAATATATGAAATCAATTTTGATTGTGTCAAATGCTGATTTTAATATTTCTATTTGCTTAAATCCATGTTCAGATATGGGAGTATCTTTGTAGGGAATTTTCCCTGCATTTTTTATATGAGGATGTCTTAATAAAAATATTCTAGTTGCTTTCATGATATTAGATGACATTTTTTTGGATCCAGCAAGGTTTTGTTTATAGCATTTTTTTAAGAATAAATTATAGTTATTTTTATGGATTCAGCTAGAATTTTAAACGAAATAAGGCTGTTAATTTTAGTTGCCCCACCTATATTATTTTCCATTACTTTCCATGAGATGTCTCATGGGTGGATGGCTTATAAACTTGGAGATCCAACAGCAAAATCACAAGGACGCCTTAGTTTTAATCCATTAAAGCATTTAGATCCCATTGGTACAATAGTTCTTTTTTTAACAAAAACAATTGGATGGGCAAAACCTGTACCAGTAGATCCTCGTTATTTTAAAAATCCAAGGCGCGATATGATGTGGGTAGGACTTGCTGGACCTGTAGCCAATTTTATATTAGCTGTTATAAGTGCTATTGTGCTTAGACTTTTACCCACATTATTTTCTCTACCTATATTTTTTCACATATTAACACCTGCTATTATCAATCCTATACTTATTATGACCTTTTTAAGTGTTCAGATAAATATAGGACTTGGAGTGTTTAACCTAATTCCTATTCCACCTTTAGATGGTAGTAGAATACTTGCAGGGATTGTTCCTGCTGATTGGGCTATATATATTTATAGATTAGAAAGATATGGTTTTATTATAGTTCTTCTTCTTGTATTTACAGGGGTTACAGATCGTATTATCATTCCTCTTATTACTTTTTTAAATCACTTACTTCTTGGTCCAATGGCAGCTAGATTCTAATAAAATAAAAAGGGGGAAAAGTATTTTAATATGGTGGAGAGACAAAAACAGCTCAGAATTTTAAGTGGAATGAGACCTACAGGTAAATTGCACTTAGGGCATCTTCATGGTGTTCTTCAAAATTGGCTAAGATTACAAGATCAATATCAGTGTTTTTTCTTTGTAGCAGATTGGCATGCACTTACTACAAAATACGATTCTCCATTTGATATTCCTCAAAATATTACAGAGATGGCTCTTGACTGGTTTTGTGTCGGAATAGATCCAGAGAAGGCTGTGGTATTTGTGCAGTCAGATATCAAAGCTCATGCAGAACTTCACCTTCTTCTTTCTATGATTACTCCTGTGTCATGGCTTGAGAGAAATCCAACCTATAAAGAACAAAAACAGGAGTTAAAATCAAAAGATTTATCTACATATGGTTTTTTGGGATATCCGGTACTTCAGGCAGCAGATATTATTATTTATAAAGCGCATAAGGTGCCTGTTGGTCAAGATCAACTTCCCCATCTAGAGCTTACAAGAGAGATTACTCGTCGTTTTAATTATTTTTATAAGCCAATATTCCCAATACCAGAGCCAATGCTTACAGAGGTACCAAAGCTTCCTGGTCTTGATGGGAGAAAGATGAGTAAAAGTTATGGGAATACGATATTTTTATCTGATTCAGAACAATCTATAAAGGAAAAGATATCTTCGATGGTCACAGATGTTGAAAGGCCACGCAAATCTGATCCAGGAGATCCTGAAAATCGATGTGTAGCTTTTAAGCTGCATAAGCTTTATCTTCCTAAGGAAAGAATAGATGAGATTGTTAAAGATTGTAAAGCAGCAAGACTTGGATGTGTCCAGTGTAAAAAGGAACTTGCTCAAGCAATTATTAATTTTTTAAGACCTATTCAAGAAAAGAGGGCAGAATTAAGTAAAGATCCAAATACCATAAAGGACATATTAAAAGCAGGAGCTAAAAAAGCTGCTAAAGTAGCAGAGGCTACTATGGAAGAAGTAAGACGTGCTTTGTGGACAAAGGAATAAACATATTATCCAAGGGAGGTTCTTTATGATTAGGTGTCTTAAGTCTTTAGCAAAGAATGGTTTTATATTCACAATAATAGGACTTATCATTTTAACATTTTGTGCAACTACTAGTTTTTCTTTTCAAGTAATAACAGGAGCCGGTGCTACCTTTCCTTATCCAATATATGCTAGATGGGCCCATGACTATGCTCAAGAAACAGGTATTCTTATAAATTATCAATCTATAGGTTCTGGTGGAGGGATAAGACAGATTAGAGCAAGTGCCGTTGATTTTGGTGCATCTGATGCCCCTCTTACAGCTAAACAGCTTGAGATGTGGAATCTTGTACAATTTCCTATGATAATGGGCGGAATTGTACCTGTGGTAAAGATTCCGGGTGTCTCTATCAACCAGTTAAAGCTTACTGGCCAATTACTGGCTGATATATTTTTAGGTAAAATAAAGATGTGGGATGATCCTAAAATTAAAGCAATCAATCCTGATATAAAATTACCTCATATAGCTATTACAGTAGTACATCGTTCAGATGGTTCTGGGACAACCTGGATATTTACCCACTATTTATGTGCAGTTAGTAAAGAGTGGAAGGAAAAGGTTGGGGCTGCAAAGGCTGTACAGTGGCCATGTGGACTTGGGGGTAAAGGAAATGAAGGAGTTTCAGCTTATGTAAGTCGTATAAATGGAGCTATAGGATATGTGGAGTATGCCTATGCACTTCAAAATCATCTATGTTCTGTCTTGCTAAAAAATAAAGATGGTAATTTTGTTAAAGCCACTATTAAGACATTTGAAGAAGCAGCAAAAGGTGCAGATTGGGAACATACACCTGCTATGGCTGTGATTTTGGTGAATCAACCTGGTAAAGAGAGTTGGCCAATAACTGGAGCTTCTTTTATTTTAGTACATAAGCAATATCAAAATGCAGCTAAGATAAAAGCAATTTTAAAATTTTTTGATTGGTGTTATCACCACGGAGCAAAGGCTGCAGTTGAGCTTGATTATGTACCAATTCCAATGAAAGTCGTAAAGATTGTAGAAAAACTTTGGGCTAAAGAAATTAAAGCAAATGGTAAACCTGTTTGGCCATAATTAGTTTGTTTTAATAGTTATTTTTATGAGGGAGCAAGATTATACTCTCTTGCTCCCTTTTTATTTTTTATATAGTAAGATTAAAATAATAAGAGAGTTTTTTATCTTCTAGCTCTAGATTAAGAATCCTTCTTATCATTGATTTTATTCTTGCTCGGTATTCAATGGGAGCTATTATTCCAGGAAAAGGCTGATTTTTGATAAAATATTTAGAGTTATTAGTTAAAAAATCCCACATATTAGCACTGTGTCCTTCATTGTCTAAGTGTTCAATTAACTGCATAAAGGTTAAGGATACATAGACTAAAAATGGATGTATATCTGCTTCTCTATCTTTTTGGCATATTGTTCGGCTTATCATTGCTCTACAGGCAAAAGGCCTATATGGATATATAGAACAAAGTCCATGTTTGTCTAATAGCGGGCATGCAATTAATGATCTATCAGAGTTCTCTGGTGGTGGTATTTTTTTATTAATATATAATTGAGCACTCTTATTTATTGAGATACTAGGCCTATAGTATTTAGTTGGTAGTTTTTTAGGTATTTTTAAATGCTTAGCCAAAAATTGTATTTCTAAAGTAGTGCATACTATGTCTACAGTACAGCAAATATTACAACCTGGTTTACATACAAATTCAAAACCTGATATAAATTCATCAAAAAAAGTGTATAAAATAGATAGTATATTTAATTTAGTGGTTAAATTGTAGTTGTATTTCATTAACAGTTATAGTTTATCTTTTATTATTGGCATACTTTATTATATGTGTTATTTTTTATCAAGATCCAATCTCTAAGATGATTTATCAATTTGTTTATTATAACAGTGCTTAGTGTTCATTAAATAACATTTTTTTAATTATTTTTAATTAGTATCCTTAAGTAAAAGATATAAAGATATAATGATTTCTAATAAGGAAAAGTTAATTTATTCTAATATAATAGAATGTTTCCCTTTTGCTACAGCTTTAATTAAAGAGGGATATATTAAAGCATTAAATAGTAAGTTTCTGTCAATTTTTAACAAATTTAAAAAAGAAGAAGAATTAATAAATAAAGATATTCAATCAGTTTTGCCATGCCTACCATCAAAAATTATAGACGCTCTTAAATCTAATAGTCAAAAAGAGGAATTGGTTTATAAGTCTTGGGCTACTAAGGGGAAAATGCCTCTTTTAGTTGAATCAATTTTTAAACCTCTAAATGATGGTTATCTATTATGGATTGTTAGAGATTGCACTGAGTTAGAAGTTATATCTCAACTTCCCATTGTAGTATATGCCAGTTCTTTTATAAATCCTCACTCACCACGTTATATATCAAATCAAATAGAAAAGATGTGCGGGTATAAGCCTAGTGCATTTTATAGAACAAAAAAATTTTTAGATAACCTTATACATCCAGAAGATAGAGAAAGAGTCTTGGCTATATTAGATAAGGCTAAAAGAGAGATGTCTGGGTGGGAGATATCATACAGATTAATTACTAAAAATGGAGAAGCTATATGGATTGATGATAAAGCTAAACCTATTCAACATAATGATAAGGTGGTTGCTGTTGTTGGGATACTAAAGGATATTACTAAAGAAAAAGAAATTGAGCTTGCTTTATCTGAGGCTCGTCTTAGACATCAGCTTTTATTCGAAAAAGCTCCAATAGGTATAATATATGTGGATAGATTTGGAAATATTGTAGATTGTAATGATCAACTTGCTAAGATTTTTGGGGCACCTAAAGAAAAATTTATTGGGTACAATATGTTAAATGCTAAAAATATGACTCTTCGTTCTGTTGCTAAAAAACTTTTGCGTGGACAAGAGAATTATTATGAAGGACCTTATCGTTCTGAGATTTCTGGGAAAGACCTGCAAATATCAGTTATTGCTACTCCTTTAAAGAATAAAGAAGATAGTATTATTGGAGGAGTTTGTTTAGTTCAAGATATAAGTAAAAGGGTAGAACTTGAGGAGTCATTAAAAAGAGAAGTTTTGTTTAAAGAAACAATATTAGAAACAGTTCAAGCTTTGGTTGTAGTATTAGATCGTAAGGGGCGTATATATCATCTAAACAAAACAGCAGAAGATAAACTGGCTGTTAAGTTAGAAGAGGTCAAAAACAAACCATTTTGGCAGGTTTGGGTGCCACCTTCTAATATAGAATTGGCACAAAAACACTTTGAAGAAATCTTAAAGCATTCAAAGCCTGGTTCTATAGAAAAGGAACTTAGGACTCACGATGGTAAAAAATTGCTTGTAGTATGGTCCTATGATTTAATTAAAGAAAATGGTGAGATTAAATGGGTGGTAGGTACAGGCATAGATATTACTGAACAGAGAAAAATGGAAGAGCAGCTTAGACATGCTCAAAAAATGGAGGCTATTCACAGACTTGCTGGTGGGGTTGCTCATGAGTTAAATAATCAACTGACTGCTATATCTGGTTATATACAAATGCTTAAAGATCGTTTTAAAGAAGATCACATCCAAAAGGTATTTGATTCTATATTAAGGGCTTCAAGTAAGGCGGCGGAGACCACTAACAAGTTATTACTATTTTCTCAATATGAAGACTTAAGTTCAAAAAAATTAGATATTAATGCCTATATTCGGCGCATTGTTAATAACTTAATCAAGTCTCTTCCTGCAATTATCAGTGTAAAACTTGATTTAGCAAAGGAACCCCTTTTTATAAAGGCAAATGAGTTAAGATTATTTCAAATTTTTGATAACTTAATAAAAAATTCAAAGGATGCTATGCCTAATGGTGGAATTATATATATAAAAACTGAACGTCTTGATAACGATCACCTAATAGTAGTGAGTGTTTCTGATACTGGTATTGGAATGGGAAAAGATGTTATTGAAAAGGCCTTTGAGCCATTTTTTACTACCAAGCCCTTTGGTAAAGGACAAGGGCTTGGACTTTCTACTGTATATGGTATTGTAAAGCAATATGGAGGACATATAAAACTAGAAAGCAAGAAGGGAAAAGGGACAAAGGTTACAATTTGGTTTCCTCCTTTTGATGAAAGTGAATAGTTTATATTTAGTTCCAGAACCAATTAATTCCTATCTTAGTTTTATTCCAGATCCAGATAGATATATCAATTCTCTTTTTACTCCTCTTCCAGCTTATATACGTATAAATACTCTTAAAATTTCTTTACTTAAGGCTATAGAATTTTTAAAACAATATGATTTAAATATTATCCCTGTAGGAATAGGAGGTCTCGAGTGTTTTTTTAGAATTTATAGTAATGAGCAGTTAGGTAATTTAGTTCCTTATCACATGGGCTTCTTTTATCCACAAGCCCTTTCTTCTGCTTTTCCAGTTTTAGCATTAGAGCCTAGAGCCAATGAATGTGTTTTAGATATATGTGCAGCCCCGGGTGGTAAAACAGGATTTATTGCTCAGCTTATGGGAGATACAGGTACAATTGTCGCTAATGATAGAAAAATAAATCGCTTGACAGCCCTTACAGCTAACTTAAAAAGACTAGGGATTACTAATACAATTGTAACCTTTTATAAAGGTGAAAATTTTCCTTTATTGACTAATTTTGATAAAGTTTTACTTGATGCACCTTGTTCTGGAGAAGGGAAATATAGACTTAGTAGAGATGGTAGAATATATTTTGAGAAACAAGGCAATACAAATCTTCCTGCAATACAAAAGGGATTAATTCTAAGAGCCTTTGATCTTTTAAAGCCAGGTGGAATATTAGTATATTCAACGTGTACTATTAATCCTGAAGAAAATGAAGGGGTTATAACTCATCTGTTAAAAAAGAGAGATGCACAAATTTTACCTTGGAATCCACCTAAGGGGATAGAGAGCTTTCAGGGCATTACAGAGTTTAAGGAAAAAGTTTATGATAAAAGATGTACAAAGTGTAGACGTTTTTACCCACATTTTATCGACTCAGTGGGATTCTTCGTGGCCAAGGTGGTTAAACCGGGATGAACAAAGAGAAATATTTACCTATTGGAAAGATCGGTTTGGTATATCAAGAGCAGTATTTAACAATTATTTATTAGCTGCTTCTTCTAGAACTATTTATTTAATAAAGAAAAGTGAACATATTCTAAGATTTTCTTCTATAAGGATTCAAAATATAGGACTCCCTTTTATAAGGGATGTTGCTGGATATCTAAAACCAACTACATGGGCTGTCCAAAGATTTGGATATTTAGCACAGAAAAACGTTATAAGTATAGATTGTAAACTATTAAAAGCCTTGGTTAATGAAGGAGAAATTAAGTATCCACTAGATATATCTTCAGGTTATGTAATAATAGCAGTAGATTCTAATATATGGGGTTGCGCACTTTTTCTTGAACCAGATAGGCTTCTTTGTCGTTTCCCAAAAGCATTAAAAAGGGCTAAAGTATTTGAGAATTTTTAATAAGCCATAGTCCTTCAGGTGTCTTAGTTCGTCCCAATAGCCAATTTTGTATACTAAGAGTTCTAAAAATATCTGCTTTAGATATTGTATGTGGACAATAAGGTAACCAAGTCCTTTTAGGATGTAGGTTTGAGAATATTATCTCCCCATCTTTATCAATGTAGCTTAAATAGATATCTAATAAGGGTCTAACAACTACCAATTTACCTTTTTTATTAAATCCTAGAGCGATAGGAGACCATCTTCTTTTATAAAAGCTTTCTAACCAAACTCCAGAAAGTTCTTTATTAGTAAATTGATTCTTTATATATGCTTGAGAAGGCAAATCTAGATACTTTGTATGACGATCTATCAAGGTTTCAACTTCACTACATTCTTGTACTTTAAGATATTGCCACATTTGATAGTCTGGATAAATTTGTAGACTAAGATATCGTCCTATATCTACAAATGCCCACCTTGCATGACAGCAGGCACATGAGACTCGCTTTATATCTTGAGCTCTATGTCCTACGATCTTTTGATTTAATTTAGGCCCTGCTAATGTCCAATTGTTAGGAGCATAAAGGTGACAGTCAAGACAAGTTAATGTTTTTTGTCCTACAAGGTCTTTAGGAAGTGTATATACTTTACCCTTAAAGAATACCTTGTCATTTTTAGCTTCTACGCTACAGCCACAAGCACCTATTATGTGGCAGGTTATGCAGGAAAATCCTGCTTTTTTGTGAATATCTTTACTCATTTCATGCCACTCAATCCCATACGGACGAGGTGGATTGTTGCCTTTTATAAGTGGACATCTATATGCTTCATCAAAGTCTTTATCAAATCGTCCATAAAAATCCCATCCTACAAAATTGTTATAATGACAGCTAAGACATACTTTATCTGGGATAATCTTTAAAAATTTATGATACTGGGCAGTTCTATCATAAATAGGCAACATATGACAGGCAGCACATCCCATGCCATGTTTTACTGCTTTATAGTTATCACCATTACTATATAAATGGCATCTTAAACACCTTCTGCATAGAAGATCTGCTACTAAGCTGTGAGGATCTTTTAAATTATTAGTTTTATCTAGGTAAATAAGTTTTTGTATACTAGGTGGAGATTCTTTTGGAAAGAAGGCTTTCCATACAAAATAGATTTCATCTTTTAATGTAGTATGTTTAGATACAAGGAGTCTTTTCACCTCTCTAGGATGACACCTTTTACAGGTAAGACTTAAATTTTTTATAGCAGCGGGATGATATAGGAGTCCCTTATGAGCTATAGATAATTTTGATGCTTTATTGTCTCCCCTATGGCAAAATGTACATTTAATTTTATGAAATCTATCTAGATTTAAACTATGGCATTTTTTACAGCCACTTTTACCTAATGGTGACGTAAGCACTGGTTGTCTACATGAAAAAAGAAAAAGAATAAATAGGCTAGATATGATCAACAAAAAGCTTATATCTTTCTTCATACTTAATGAGTAACTCTAATTAATTAGATTGCAATAATAAAATCAAAATAAAAAATTTTTATAAAAAAATAGAAAATTGTAATAAAAATTAAAGTTAAACTATTGATGAAATTTTAAGTTAAGATTATTTTTTTGTTGTTTTTGCCGATTCAAGAGGAGATGGAATTTTTTATTTGTGAGGTTTTAATTATATGGAAATTAATATAAATAAAAACAAAAGCTTAATTCATTATTTTGAATTATCTCTTCTTGTAATCATTATATTATTTGGTATGTTCTTACGTCTTGATCATATCTTATATTGGAAAGCACATCCTAAGATATTCTTTTTTAAATCAGAGCCACTTTTAACAACTTTTGATGGTTATTATTATCTTGGACTTGCTAGAGATTTAAAAGAGGGCCATTATACTCCTAGAGATTACAATAGAGCAGTCCCTGATTGTCCTAAAAGGCCATATCCTCCTCCACTATTACCTGTATTAGCAGCTAGTGTATCAAAGATTTTTAATATTTCTCTTAATTGGGCAGCTGTACTTTTACCTGCTGTTGTTGGAGTTTTGCTTGCAATTCCTGTCTTTGCAATTGGTTCCCTCTTTGGTGGCAGTGTCTGTGGGTTAATTGGTGCATTTTTATGTCTTATATCTTTCTATTATTTTTATAGAAGTGCCCCAGGTTGGTTTGATACAGATTTTTTAAACGTTACATTTACTTATACAGTACTTTATTGCTTTATGATGTTTGGTTTTCTAAAAGAAAGAATACGTTATGGCTATGTAATAGCTGGTTTTATATTTTATGTATTATTTTTATGGTGTTGGGATTCAACTCCTCAAGTAGTTACTGTTATTAGCTTACTTCCTTTATTAATTGCGTTAGCTTTATTTTATAGGCCTTCTAAAAAAGAAGGTATTGTTTTTTATTTGGTATTATTATTAGCTTTAGCCTCTATTTTTGTATGGAAGGGTTTAGGGATCGATAATATCATTCATGCCTTAAAGACTATCTTTGGATATATTTCTAAAGAAAAGATAAATGCCTTCCCACCAATGGGTATTACTGTCTCAGAACAAGTACGACCAACATTAATGGAGGTTATTGCAAAAACTACAGATAGTGTTCCACTTTTTATAGCAGGAGTAACAGGTCTTTTATTACTGTTTTATAAGCATATTAAAAAGTCTGTTTTTCTATATCTTCCTTTGGGATTAGCAGTTTTGTCTCTTTTGTTTGCTAAGAGGTTTTTGATATTTATGGCACCTATTATTGGTATAGGTACAGGTTTTTTGTGTTCTCTCGTATGGGATTATATTAAAAAACCTAATCTAGCCAAGTTATTAGTACCTGCTGTTATAATAGCACTTTCTGTCCCAGGTATAAAAAGCGATTTAAATCTAAGACTATATCCTCGAGATAATCCTCTTATGATTGCTGGTATGGTTAAGGCAGGAAAGGTTACTCCTAAAGATGCTGTAATATGGGCGTGGTGGGATCAAGGTTATATCCTTAAATACTGGTCGAGAAGGGCTACTATCTCTGATGGTACATTTCATGGTGGAGAAAGAGCACTATGTAATGCAATTCCTCTTTCGACAGATGATTTTGAATATGCTGCCAATTTTATGCATTTTTATGTGGCAAGAGGAATAAAAGGTATAAATATGCTTAATAAGGCTCTTGGGGGGGATTTTGCCAAGACCTTTGCATTTATAAGAAAAGTTCTTAGTAATCCTCCTAATGTTTCTAAAGATATAATTGCTGAGGCGAATATAACTCCTACTTCTAAATATAAAAGCGTTGAGGATTGGCTTAACTTTTTCTATCCGAGAAAGGCTAGGCCTGTATATCTATTTTTGGATAGTCGTCTTACTAGAACTGCTTATTGGTGGTTTTGGATAGGAACTTGGAATTTTAAACGTTTTTGTGGTATACATCCTCTTTATATTCCATTTTTTGGAGTTAGACCACGAGGAGATATCTTTATAGGCAGTAGAGGATTAAGACTTTATCCAGCAGATGGTACCCTTACATTTTTTGGAGGAGCTGTTTCTCTTAGTTATTTGCTTTTTAGAGATTTTCAAAAAGAAAGGGTATATGAATTCCCTAGAAATACAGGATTCTATTTTGAAGTTTTTACGCCAACTCAATACGGGGCTTTAATGAAAAAAAATATAGCAGATTCTATATTCAACCAACTTTTTATCCGATTAAAAGAGCAAAGCTATTTTGTACCAGTAGGTATTGCTACTCCTGTATATCAGATATGGAAAGTAGTACCAGATAAGTTGTAAAACAAATACAATCACAAAGATGGAGGTGTGCATTTGAATACTCAGTTAGGTTTTACAATATGGTTTACAGGACTTCCGTGTTCTGGGAAGACAACACTTTCAAGACGTATTTTTGAATATATTAAAGGATTAGGACGCCGTGTAGAATTATTAGATGGAGATGTAATTCGTAGACATTTTAGTCAGGAATTAGGATTTAGTGAAAGAGAGAGAAAGATTAATATAAGACGAATTGGTTTTGTTTCCCACCTTCTTACTAGAAATGGTATTGTTACAGTTGTTGCAGCAATTGCACCATATAGAGAAGTAAGAGAAGAAAATCGTAAATTAATAGGAAGATACATTGAAGTATTTTGTAATTGTCCATTAGAGGTAGCAGAAAAGAGGGATGTAAAGGGCATGTATAAAAAGGCACGTCTGGGTGAAATCAAAAATTTTACAGGAGTATCTGATCCTTATGAGCCACCAGAACATCCTGATATATTGATAAACACTCATATAGAAGATATAGATCAAAGTGTCTCTAAGATTATCAATTATCTTAAAGAAAACAATTACTTATAAGGGATTGTTTTTCTATGTTTTTAAATAAAAAAGTAGCTGTAGTTGTACCTGCTTATAATGAAGGACATCTTATCAAAAAAGTGATTGATACAATGCCTGAGTTTGTAGACTTTATCGTAGTAGTGGATGACGCTAGCAAAGATAATACAAAAGAAATTGTTAAATCTTGTATGAAAGACAATTCTAAGATCATTCTTATAGAAC
Source organism: uncultured Desulfobacterales bacterium (assembly GCA_964578585.1). Classification (GTDB taxonomy): domain Bacteria; phylum Desulfobacterota; class Dissulfuribacteria; order Dissulfuribacterales; family JAMONC01; genus JAMONC01. The sequence goes on from CAZODM010000025.1 coordinate 21,227, forward strand.
ATAAAGAGAATCAAGGTGTTGGTGGAGCTATTGTAACAGGCTATAAATGGGCAAGAGATCATGAAATAGATATTAGCGTTGTTATGGCTGGAGACGCCCAGATGGACCCTGCAGACCTTCCTGCTATAGTTGAACCTGTGGCTAAAGGTGAAGCTGATTATACTAAAGGCAATAGGCTGTTTCATGGTGAAGCGTGGAAGGTGATGCCTAAGTATAGATTTTTTGGAAACTCCTTTTTGTCACTGCTTACAAAAGTTGCATCTGGTTATTGGCATATTGCAGATTCTCAATCTGGATATACAGCTATATCTCTTGAGGCATTAAGACTTCTTGATCTAGATAAGATTTATAAGCGTTATGGTATGCCAAATGATATTCTAATCAGGTTGAATGAGTTAAATATGAGGGTTAGAGATGTACCAGTAAGGCCTGTATATAATATCGGAGAGAAGTCTGGGATCAAGGTAAGGAAGGTAATATTTACAATTCCTTGGTTGTTGTTTAAGGGTTTTTTTAGACGTTTATTTTTCAAATATGTTATTCAAGATTTTCATCCACTGGTATTTTTTTATCTTTTAGGATTAACCCTTACTCCAATAGGATTTTTATTTGGGACATATTTGTTTTTTTATCGCATTTTTATAGGTCCTGTTTCAAGTACGAGTGCACTTTTTGCTGCATTTTTATTTATATCTGGGTTACAATCGCTATTTTTTGCTATGTGGTTTGATATGGACTACAATAGACATTTAAGATAAGTTATTGAGATCTTGTGAGAGTACTTCATGTAACAACCTCTTTTCCAAGAGGTCCAAAGGATTTTTCTGGAGCCTTTGTATATAGACTTATAAGGGCACAGACTAAGCTAAGAATAGTTTGTCATGTCTTGTGTCCTTTTTCTGGTAATCTAGAGGAAGATTGGCCTAAAGATTTTAAAGTTTATAGATTTAAATATACTTCAGATCCTTCTAATAGTTTAACAGGAATTGCTGGAGGTATTCCTACCGCCCTTAAAATGAGGCCATCTTTATATCTTCAAGTCCCTAATTTTTTATTTAAGTTGGGACAACACGTTGTACGTCTTTCTAAAGATGTAGATATTATACATGCACATTGGTCTATATGTGGAGCTATATGTGGAATAACCAAGAAATTTCATAATCTTCCTATTGTTACAACACTTAGAGGTTCAGATATACATCGAGCTAAGAGTTCTAGTTTGTATAATTTGTTACATAAGATATGTGTAAAAAATTCTAGTGCTTTAGTAGGTGTTAGTAAATCTTTATTAGATGAACTTATTGATTTAGATCCTAGGTGTCAAGACAAAGCATTTTTTATTCCAAATGGTGTAGATCAAGAATTTTATAACATACCTTTATTAAAACGTATTGAGTATCCCATTCGTTTTTTATTCATAGGTAGTCTTATAGAGCTAAAACAAGTTGATCTTTTGATATCTGCTCTTTCTCTAATAAAAGAAGATAGGCATAAATGGTTGCTTAGTATAGCAGGGGATGGACCTATGCGTTCTAGTCTTGAGAGGCTTTGTATGAAGTTAGGGGTAGAGGAATCTTGTGTTTTTTTAGGTAACATAGCCCCTTCTGATATCCCCAATCTAATAGGTAGGCATCATGTTTTAGTACTTCCAAGTAAAAGAGAAGGTAGGCCCAATGTAGTTATTGAGGCAATGGCATGTGCTAGATTAGTTATTACTTCAGATATAAAGGCATGTAGGGAACTTATAATACACAAAAAAAATGGCCTGCTTTTTAAGGCAGGTTCTCCTGATGGACTTTATAAAATTTTAAAGGAAGTAATAGAGAATCCACATATCATCTCTAGCTTAGGTGAGAGTGCAAGAGATTGGATGATAAAAAAAGATCTTACATGGCCAAATTGTGCTAAAAGATATATAGAACTCTATAGAGAGATCTTGGAGAAACACTAACTTATGTGTGGTATTTGTGGCATTGTCACCCAAAATATTTCAGACGACTATAAAGTCCAGATAGAGACTATGTTATCTGCTATAAGGCATAGAGGTCCTGATGAAATTGGTTTCTATATAAAGGATAAGGTTCTACTAGCGCATGCAAGACTTTCTATAATAGATATTGAGGCAAGTAAACAGCCAATGGTTGATCCTACTGGTAGATTTGTATTGGTGTTTAATGGTGAAATATACAATTATCTTGAGATCAAAGATGAGCTTATCTCTAAAGGTATTCAATTTACCACAGATGGAGATACAGAAGTTCTTTTGAGAGCATTTATAGAGTGGGGAAGGGCGAGTGTTTTAAAATTCAATGGTATGTTTGCTTTTGCAATTTGGGATAATTATGAAAAAAGACTTTTTATTGCAAGGGATAGAATGGGACAAAAGCCTCTATTTTATGCCCAAATAGGAAATAATTTTTATTTTGCTTCAGAACTCTGTGCTTTTAAACAGTTAAATATTGATTTTACTCTAAATGAAGAGGCAATTTATGAATATCTTGAGTATGGATTTATTCGTTCTCCTAAGACCATTTTTAAAGAAATTAAAGAGCTAAGGCCTGCAACATATCTTGAATATTCAAATAATGAAATTTTTATAAATAGATTTTGGACTCCACCATTAGAGATAGAAGATTATAAGGATGAAAAAGGATTTAAAAATGAGTTGCTTGAGATTTTAGATAATGCAGTAAATATTAGGCTAAGAAGTGATGTGCCTTTAGGGGCATTTTTATCTGGAGGTCTTGACTCTAGTATAATTATTTCATTAATTAAGAAAAATATTCCTCATGGTAAGATTCACACCTTTTGTATAGGATTTGATCAAGATAGTTTTGATGAAACAGGTTTTGCAAGAGATGTAGCCTGTTATTTTTCCACTGCACATCATGAAAAAAAACTAAATTTTACTATAAAGCTTATAAAAGAGCTATTACCCAGACTTGTTAAGCACTATGGACAGCCTTTTGGAGATTCTTCAGCGATCCCTACATGGTTTTTATGTGATCATACTGTTAAAAGGGTAAAAGTTGCTCTTTCAGGTGATGGTGGGGATGAGCTTTTTGGTGGCTATCAGCGATATCTTGCTCAAAAGATGCTTCTTTGGTACAAGAGGCTTCCGCAAAGCATAAGAAGAAATATTTTAAATAAATTAATAGAGCTTATTCCTGAATCTACATCGTATTATCAAAAGAGTATTATTAAAAAACTAAAGTTATTTGCAAGACTAGATCAAAAAACTAT
>CAZODM010000026.1:0-5575 GCA_964578585.1 uncultured Desulfobacterales bacterium
ATGGTCGGGGCGGAGGGATTTGAACCCCCGACCCTCTGCTCCCAAAGCAGATGCGCTACCAGGCTGCGCCACGCCCCGATCCTAACGAGGCATAACATTAATATGATAACTCTATTAATTCAAGAGTTTTTTTGTGTTTAATCTCGATGAAAAAAAATCTATGAAATGCTATTATAACTATAATATAATTTGTATAAAAATCTAAAGTATAAAGGAGATAATATGGAACTTCAGGGGGTTAGTATACCACAAGAGGTAGAGCAGACATTCAATAAACTACAAAATAAATATAGCTTAGAATTTGAAAACGTAACTATTAGAGGAAAAAAGTTAAAAATATTACATATAAAAGATATTGAACCATTAATAGCGGGGAATGATATCTTTGCAAATAGCCTAGAGTTTCCTTTTTGGGTTAAAATATGGGAGGCAGAGGTTATACTAGCAAATCTAGTAGCAACTTTTCCTGTTGAGCCAGGTAAACAAATGCTTGAATTAGGCGCAGGACTTGGAGTTGCAGGGATGGTTGCAGCATCATTTGGACACAAAGTTACTATTACAGACTATAAAGATGAAATTTTAGATTTTGTTCGTGTATCAGCCTGCATCAATAATTGCTTGTCTAATATTCGTTTAGAACTACTAGACTGGTTAAAACCCAAGGAATTAGGACAATTTGATACTATCATTGCCTCTGAAGTACTCTTTCATGAGAGTTTTTTTGTACCACTTTTAGATGTTTTTAAAAAATATCTAAAACCTAATGGAACAATCTATATGACACATGATATAAGACGAAAAAGCCTTGCTAAATTTTTACCTCTTTGTGAAAAGGATTATCAAATAGGCGTAAAAAAGATAAATCTTTCTACAGATGATGAAAACTATGAAATATTAATTACTCGCTTATTGCCTAAATAAAAAAAGCCCTGCATTTAACAGGGCTTTTTTATTTTTTATTCTTTATTTCTTAACCTACCTGAATCTCTATCTTCTTGGGTTTTACTTCCTCAGCCTTTGGTAAAATAAGTTTTAATACACCTGCATTTAGATTGGCCTGAATCTTATTTATATCTACCTCAGGGCCAATTGTAAAAGATCTTGCATATTCATTACCGCCAAATTCTACATAGATTGGTTTTGCATCCTCTGGGACAATATTCTCAATCTTTCCTTTAATACTTAATATATTCTTCTCTATTTGTATATCTAACCCATCTTTAGAAACTCCAGGCATATCTGCTAGTAATACTATCTTCTCACTATCTTCATATATATCTACAGGTGGAACTAATGCTCTTGTCTTTTTAGCCACCTCTTTTGCTATATTAGTATCTTCTCTTTTCACAATATCTTTTCTTTCGTCAGCCATTTTTTACCTCCTTACCTAGACTATATTATTCTATAGCCACTTCAATCTTTTTACTTTTTTCTTCTTCTTTTTTACCTATTGTTACTATAATAATGCCATTTTTATATTGTGCTTGTACATTATTTGCATCTACAGTTTCAGGTAAAGAGATTATACGTTTAAACTTACCACTAATACGTTCTCTCCTATGATATCCATCAACAGATATATTATCACCTATATCTTTTGTAGTATCTCGTTCAGCAGTTATAGTTAATATATTCTTTTCAATTGTTAAATCCATTTTAGATGGATCAATACCTGGTGCTAATATATACACAATTACATTCTCTGGAGTTTCTCCTACATTAATTACTGGAAAAGTACCTCTTGATACACTCCTTATATCACTTAACGGTGCAGTTAGATCAAATAACTCTTCTATTTCTCTTTGCATTTTGTCAAACTCATTCCATATGGAGTCTGCGAAATCAAACCACAGCATTTTCCCCCTCCTTATATCTATTGTTTTTATTAAACACTCTATTGTAGTATTTAATTTTAAATTGATTTAATTGATTAATTTTGTACCTTTAAGTTAAGCACAGGAAAGGAGTAGTCAAGAGGTTACTTTTTAATTAGATCTTTTAGCAGCTATAAAATCTTCTGTCATACGAAATGCTTCATCATCTGTAAATTGTTTGGGAGGATGCTTCATAAAATAAGCAGAAGGAGATATAAGAACACCACCAATTTTTCTATCTATAGCCAACTTACAACATCTTATAGCATCTATAGCAACTCCTGCAGAATTAGGAGAATCTTCTACAGATAAACGTAGTTCAAGATGCATTGGAACATCTCCAAAAAGACGCCCTTCCATACGTATGAAGGCAATTTTATTATCTTTTTGCCATGCTACATAATCACTAGGGCCAATATGGATATTCTTAGGATCTAATGGTTGATCCAATACAGCTTGCACTGCCTCTGTTTTAGAACGTTTTTTTGAGGCAAGTCTATGCCTATTTAACATATTTAAAAAATCTGTATTACCACCTGTATTAAGTTGATAAGTTCTATCTAATTTTACACCTCTATTTCTAAACAAATTTGCTAAAACTCTATGGGTAATAGTAGCACCAAGTTGGCTTTTTATATCATCTCCAATGATAGGAATGCCTCGTTCTTCAAAACGTTTTGCCCAAATAGGATCACTAGCAATAAAAACTGGCATATTATTTATAAAACCAACACCTGCATCTAAAGCACACTCAGCATAAAATCTAGTCGCTTTTTCTGATCCAACAGGTAAATAATTTAATAATATATGAGCACCACTTGTTTTTAAAATATTTACAATTTCTTCTTTACTAGATTCTTTCTCATCTGCTAATATAAAAGTTTGATCATCAGGATAATCTGCCATATGTTCAGAAAAACCATCTAATATACGTCCCATTGTAACCTTAACACCTGTTGGCTCAACATTTGGACAAAAAACTGTAGTACAATTAGGAGGAGCAAAAATAGCCTCTGAAACATCTTTACCAACTTTTCTTTTATCTATATCAAAGGCAGCTACTACTTCTATATCACTAGGTAAATAGCCACCTAAATTCCAATGCATTAATCCTATAACATCTTCTGGAGACTTATTCCTATAGTAGTTGATCCCTTGCAATAAGGAGGAAAAGCAATTTCCAACTCCCACAACAGCGATTTTTATCTTCGCCATAAGAAATTGTCACCTCCTAGCACCATCATAGTCTACCTAGTAATATTTTGTATTTAAGAATAAAATAAATCATTTTTCTGATAAATCCATAGAAGAAACATCTTCAGAAGTTTCCTCAACTTCAACCTCTTCTATTTCAAGTTCAAAATAACTAGTACCACAGTCATAACATTTTACATCTATATTGTTTTCACTTTGCATAGAAGCATAGACCTCATCACAACCACACTCACATGGCTCCTCTATAGCTTCTTCTATTGCCTGTTTTATATAGGGTTTTAAATTAACTGGTATATCTGGATCAAAAATAATTTTTACTTTCATATTCTTAATTCCTCTCTTTCAAGTATAAGATAATCCTCAAAAGATATTATAAAAACTAGATTTTCGTAGGTATATCCAGTCAATATATAGTTCGATATATAGTTCAATCATCATACCAGTGATATATAAATTTTGTAAAGTCGTTTTAGAATTTTTAATTCAAATTCTTCAATATTGTAGATCTATTAACTATCAATAAAACAAATAAAATTAAACCTAACTACTATTAAAACTTAAAAAAATACATCTAAACTCTAGAAAAATATAGTTGACAACTTTATAATATTTCGTGTAGTTTTGTATAAGAATGAATGGATATTCATCCTTCAGGGAGGGTAAGAATTTTGCATAACTATTAATTAGGTTGTGTAGGTATTAATTATTAATGAAAGGAGGGTATTAACTAATGAAAAAGTTGTTGTCTGTGCTGGCTGCCATTTTATTTACTTTTGCTGTAGCCGGCTCTGCAAGTGCAGGTGCAGGTCCTAAAACTATTGTATTAAAAGCTCCCATGGGTAATGTCACATTTAACCATTGGGCACATCAAAAAAAGGTAAAAAGTTGTACAAAATGTCATCATAAGGGCATGCAAAAGTGTTCAAAATGTCACAATTCTAATAATAAAAGTATGCCCGCAGCCTACAATAGTATGAAGAAAATTTGCCACAAGGCATGTAAGAATTGTCATAAAAAGATGGGTGGTCCAACAAGCTGTATGAAGTGTCATAAAAGAAAGTAAAAAAATTATAAAAACCCATAAGATTAAAAGGGCTGATCATATAAGTGATCAGCCTTTTAATCTTTTAAGAATTTCTCTCATATAGTGGGCTCTGTTAAAATGTGGATCCTCCACTGAATCAACTTTTTCAATTGTTGTTATATACTTTCTAGGCAAATTAAAATGTTTAGCTCCTTCCAGAACAAATTCTTTATACCAGTTATAAGGTTTTAATGAATCATTAATAAATTCTCTTGTTGCAAAATAAAAAAATATTTCTTCTTTAATCTCTTCTAAGTATAAAAATTTCTTTTTATATCCTCGTTCAAACATATCCAACTGTTTTATCTCTTGATCTTTAATATCATAAATTATTCCATATACTCTATCTTTTTTGTCACCAGTAAAAAATATGTTACATTTTCCTGATCCATCTTTACCAAGTTTATGAAATTTAAGTTTATATTTTTTGAGGGATATAACCTTATAAAATTTTGCAGAAGGGGTTCTTAACTTTAAACGTACAGGATGCATATTAGAACCGTAGGCTAAATACTTCATAAATCAAATCCCTTTTTTCTTCTTTATTTAACTTTCCTTAATAAAAAAGGGCGTTCTAAAGAACGCCCTTTTTGTTCACATAAAGTAACTTATAGATCTACTATGGAGCACTTACTGCATTTAAGTTATGTGGATTACCATGACAAGTCTGGCAATTGGGGAACTTCTTAGCAAGAGCCTTACCATGTGGTAATCCATGACACTGACGACACTTTAGATACATTGCATGGTGTGGATGGCACTGTGCACATGCAAGATCGGAGTGTTTTGTATGATGCCTCTTAAGCTGATTATACTCTTTACTATGACAACCAGCACAGACAGCGTTCATATTCTTGTTGCATGGATAACTTATCATAAGAGGTGTATGTACTGGGTGACATACTAAACACTGTTTTGTCCCCATCTTTACAAGAGGGCTGTGGTTCTGGTGACATTCTGAACAATTAGGTATTCTTCCATGATACTTGGAGTGACAATCAGAACACTGTAACTGAGCATGAGCACTTGGATGTTTCTTCATTGCTGCTGCTATATTAGCATGACAAATCTTACATTGATTTGCCATCTTATCAGGCTTTGGTAAAGATATAATCGGCTCATGTGGATTCCTATGACACTCTAAACAATGAATAACAGCAGGATTCTTACCATGTGGTGGTGGATTATGACACTGAGAACATTTAGGCATTATTTGCTTATAATTATGCTTTAATGGATTATAGCAATGGAACTTAGTATGACATGCTGTACAACTTACAGTCTGATGCTTTGCTCCATGATATTTAAGATCTTCAAACTCTGCCTTATGACAACGTATACACTCTGTAAATTTAAGAGGCTTTGGTGTTACTGCATAAATATTTCTATGCCCTGTATTTTG
>CAZODM010000026.1:5675-24390 GCA_964578585.1 uncultured Desulfobacterales bacterium
TAAATTTAAGAGGCTTTGGTGTTACTGCATAAATATTTCTATGCCCTGTATTTTGAGCTACTACAACCTTCTTTTTAGCCTTAGTAGCCTTAGTAGCTTTAGCTACTTTCTTAGTCTTTTTATTAGCCTTTGATACCTTTGTTGTAGTAGCCTTCTTCATCACAGGTTTATTAACCTGTGATGGGGTTTGATGTACAGTCTTTTGTACACACCCAAACCCAAACACAACCAACAACCAACTAAGCAACCCACACAAAAGCGCTAATTTGTTAGACTCCCTCACTCTCTTCATAGCTCTTATCCCTTACCTTTTATTTTTTGTTTTTTTAATGTTATTAAATCTTTACCCAAGCGTTGCATCCCCACATCTTCTATACAGGGATGCAACGCACTTTTTTACTTAATTAAATTATGTGCATCATTATGACAATACAAGCACTTAAGTTTCTTTGTCATAGGCATTGCCTTAGCATGTGGATTGCCATGGCAAGATTGACACTTTGGTATATAACCATGATGTCCTCTATGGCAATAAACACATGCTAAATCATGATGCTTTGTCTTTGTCTTAGCCAACATCGCACCAATCTTTGGATGACAACATATACAATATGCATTTGGTACTGTGCTAGGATATTGTATTACAAGTGGCATATGTGCAGGGTGACACATGACACATGCCTTCATAGTTTGACCTTTTCTATGTGGCTTATGACACCTTAAACAAGGTGGTATCTCACCATGGTAAGTATGACAATATGTACAAGCAAGTTTTGTATGTTTACTTGGATGATCTTGCAACTGCTCATACTCTTTATGGTGACAAGTTACACATGCCTTTGTAACATTTCTACCAAAGTGAATATTAAGTGGCTCATGAGGATTTCTATGACATCCCAAACAATTCTTTAACTTAAAATGTGAACGTCCATGATGACACATAGAACATTTAGGGATAGCATGTTTTCCCCACGGTGGGTGTTCAGTATGACAGTCTAAACAAGTAACAGCTGTCTTATGTCTCCCACCATATTCATCAATCATTGCAACTTCTTTAGGATGACACTTTATGCAATCACTGTTTTTAAGTGGTGCTCTCTTAAGAGGTTTAAGTTTATAAGAAGGATTAGCTGCCCATGATGCATATGGAATTAGAGTCAAAATCAACAAAAACAACAAAGATCTTAACGTGAACAAATTTCCCTTTTTCATCCCTATAAGCCCCTTTTTCAAAATTTTAAAAATAATTATTTCCTCTCCCTTTTGTGAATGTAGATTCACTTCATCTTTAACCACTTAAAGACTTGTTAACCTGTGACACACTACTTCTAATTATGGTTTTCTTTATTAGCAAAATTTTTATCACTTTGTCAAGTAAAGATCAAAAAATTTTATGCATAAATTTAATTTTCTGGCTGAGAATTCATTCATTTTTTTAAGTTATTCAAAAATTTTTTAAAGTACTTTCATAAAAATCTCTACCTTCTATATCATTTATTACAATTGCAGGGAAATCATTAACCTCAAGTTTAAATAGTGCTTCAGGTCCTAAATCTTCAAAAGCTAAAACCTCTGCCTTTTTTATACACCTTGACAGATAAGCCCCAGCTCCACCAATAGTTGCAAGATAAATGGCTCCGTGCCTTTTCATCTCTTCTATAACAGCTTTAGATCTCTTTCCCTTCCCTATAGTAGCCCTTACACCAAGATCAAGCATTGTAGGCATATATGCATCCATTCTATAACTTGTAGTAGGTCCGCAAGAACCTATTACACATCCATCAGGTGCAGGAGTTGGCCCTACATAGTATATGGTCTCATTCTCAAGAGAAAAAGAAAGCCTATTCCCTTTTTTAAGCTCTTCCATAATCCTTTTATGGGTCTGATCTCGCCCTGTAAGCACGTGCCCTGATAAAAATACACAATCTCCCGCCCTTAAATCTTTTAAATCTTCATCTTTAAATGGAAGCTCTATATGTTTAACATTCTTAAAACCTAGTGTAGCATTAGAATTATCCAGCTTAGAAAAGTAATCGTCATCTTTTAGAATCTTCTTAAATAGCTTTCCATCCTTCCATAAAATTTCAGACATCCTAGCAGCATGACACTGAATATTTACTGAAACAGGAAGGCTTGCAATATGACATGGATAAACCTCAACCGCTACCCAAAAACAGCTATTCTTACCGCCAAATCCAAGAGGCCCAATACCTAATGCATTTATCCTCTCAAAAATAGCCCTTTCAATCTCTCGAACATCAGCTCTATCACTGTAAACACCAATAGGTCTCAAGATAGCCTTTTTGGATAAAAAAGCAGCCTTATCCATAGTCCCACCAATCCCTACACCTACAATCCCTGGTGGACACGGATTAGGCCCTGCACTTTTTACATGAGATACTACAAAATCTATAATTCCCTCTACCCCAGAAGAAGGAGATAACATCTTTAATGTACTCATATTCTCACTACCACACCCCTTAGGTAGTATCTTTATTGAAAGCATATCTCCTTTTACTATATCTATATGGATAACTCCTGGGGTATTATCTCCTGTATTCTTACGAGTTATAGGATCACATACAGATGCCCGTAAAAATCCCTCCTTAGTGCCCTTAGAAATTCCCTTATTTATAGCAGTAATTAAGTCACCCTCTATCTTGGTATCTTTACCAATCTCAACCAAAACCACATCTATCCCAGTATCTTGACAAATTGGAAGGCGGCTCTTATGGGCAAGAATGGCATTTTCAATCAAAATATCAAAAATAATCCTTGGAAGTCCTGTTTCTTCCTCTCTTGCCTTAACTAAAGCATTTAATATATCCTCAGGCAAATCCTTACATGAACTATCCAAAGAACGTGCAACTTCATCTTCTATCTCTTTAGCGCTTATTAACATTATTCAGTTATTCCTCCTATCCTAAGCGCCTTCTTAACTACATCTAAAGGTCGATCTCCAATGATTCTTATCATAGGCTCTTTACCAAAATCTCCTACATCATATATAATATCTGGAACAAGCTTCATTTCTTCAATAACCTTTGAAACCCCCCAACTTATTGTAGAACCCTCTTTTTGTTTTATATGCTCTGGTTCATCTTTTCTAGAAAAAGAACCTATCTTATAACCAAACTCTTCTGCCCTTTCTATAAACTCAACATTAAATTTTATATTCATTGCACATCGTTTCTTAGGATTATACTTCATAGCTGTAAGAACAGTCCTTGCCATATGACTTGATGCCCCAAACCAAGGACCAGAAATCCTAGCTATACCCTCTTTATAACGCACAAGCCTTCCGGGAAAAGCTGCACAATCTTCTGGGATCTGTGCACAAGGAAGTGCATAACATATATTCATCTGCACCTCTGGCACAAGTGAAGCACACTTTTTACTAGAAAGTACTTGCCATGCCTCTTCAAGCTCAACTAATACATCAAACCTTTCAACCTTATTCCTTAAATATGCAAGAGAATTTAAGGGGAATGTCCCCTTTCCTATTTCTTCAAAACATCTAAGACCTAACTCTACAAACCGCTTTGCACTAAGTGCTGCCTCTTTTATATCTGCAATATACTTAAATAGATAAAATAAAAGTGCTGAAGAATAAACACAGCCTGTACCATGTGTTCCTCTACTTTTTATCTCTGTTGATCTCAACACATCTACTTTATCTGTAGAAATTACTATATCACTAGATACTGCTCCAGGGATATGCCCTCCTTTTACAATTACATACTTTGCACAAAATTCTTCTAAAATATCTGGAGCAACTCTTATTATTTCATCAAGATTAGAAAATTTTCTATTAAACAATATCTCTAGCTCATGGAAATTAGGACAAACAACATCTGCCAAAGGAAACAACATCTCCTTTGCCGCCAAGAACACCTCACTAGAGCAAAGATCTGTACCATCTTTAGCAGAAAATATGGGATCTATAACTAAAATAGCCCCTTCTTGCTCCTGCCTCCACTTAGAAATAAGCTCTGCCATATCCTTAATAGGAGCGTTTGCTCCAAGCATACCAATTTTAATCCCATGAGGCCTTATATCTTCAAGAACAACTCTTAATTGAGAAAGAATATGCTCCCCTGGAAGGTCATATCTATTAAAAACCCCTTGAGTATTTTGAGATGTAACAGATGTAATAACTGTTGCACCATAGGCACCAAGTGCAGTAAAAACTCTTAAATCCTGTTGAATACCTGCACCACCACCAGAATCTGAACCTGCTATACTTAAAAGTCTTAACACCTTAATACCCCAATCTTTTATTCCTCAGAACCTGTAGCTATTTTCATAGCTCTTTTATAGGTCTTTATTGCACAGTATTCACCACACATTGTGCAAGCAGATCCCTTATACCCCGCCTCTTCTCTATAAAGACGGGCCTTTTCAGGATCTAAAGAGAGCTCTATTTGCTTTTTCCAATCAAGCTTATGTCTTGCCCTTGCCATTTCTATATCTTTTTCTATAGCACCAGGGACACCTTTTACTATATCTGCAGCATGAGCAGCAATTAAAGAAGCAATAACCCCCTCTTTGGCATCCTCTAAAGAAGGAAGCTTTAAGTGCTCAGCAGGTGTTATGTAGCACAAAAAATCAACTCCTGCTGATGCTGCAATTGCCCCTCCTATTGCTCCAACAATATGATCGTAACCCGGAGCAATATCTGTAACAAGAGGTCCTAAAACATAAAATGGTGCCTCATAACACAGCTTTTTTTGTAAGACTACATTTGCTTCAATCTGATCTAGGGGCATGTGCCCTGGGCCTTCTATCATCACCTGAACACCCTTTTCCCATGCCCTTTTAGTAAGCTCACCCAATATTATCAATTCATGTACCTGTGCTCCATCTGTTGCATCCAAAAGACACCCCGGTCTTAATCCATCTCCTAGACTTAAAGTAACTTCATGTTCCCTTGCAATAGCAAGGATATCATCAAAGTGTTCATAAAGTGGATTTTCCTTGTTGTTATAAAGCATCCACTCCATAATAAAAGAGCCACCACGACTAACAACTCCCATTATTCTAGGCTTATTTTTCAGTCTCTTTACACCTTCGAGAGTAAGTCCACAGTGAAGTGTCATAAAATCAACACCTTCTTGTGCCTGCTCTTCTATAACTCGAAATAGATCATCTACAGTCATCTCGCATATAGACTTTTTCCGTCGCTCAACCGTCTCTATTGCAGCCTGATATATTGGTACAGTCCCCAACGGCACAGGGCAATTCTTTCTAATCTCTTGACGTATCTCTTTTAAAGGACCACCTGTAGATAGATCCATTACTGTATGAGTACCTGCTTTTAATACAACCTCTAACTTTTTAAGCTCAAACTCAAGATCAGGATGGTCTTTAGACGTACCTATATTGGCATTTACTTTTGTACACACCCCTTTGCCAATAGCCATAGGCTTATCAAGGTGTACGTGTTTGTTATATGGAATAACAACCTGACCCTTGCAAACAAGTTCTGCAAGCCTTTGGGCACTAATTCCTTCTTCTTTGGCCAATCTTTGAAAAATCTCTGCCTCTGGATTCTTTCTTGCTAATTCTTTAATAGTCATAGGGTGCTCTTCTTTTAAAAAATTTATTTTTTTAGTTTTTAACCTTTACTTTTAGACTATAGCACTTTTAATAAAAGTGAGTTAAATAAAATAAACAAAATCGATCTAAATTTGTTACCAAGAATATTTTACCATGACAAGGATTTTTTGATGAGTACCTACAATCAACTAATAGAAGCTAAAAAAGGACTTATTACAAAAGAAGTAAAAGAAGTAGCTAGACAAGAAGGCTTAGATGAATCTCTTATAAGAGATAGGATCTTAGCAGGTGAGATCATAATAGTTAAAGGAAAAGGCCAAAATGCCAGAACTGTTGGTATTGGGAGGGGGCTTCGTACAAAGATTAATGCCTCTATTGGGACATCAAGTGAGATATGTGATCTTGATCTTGAAATAAGAAAGGCAAAGATTGCCCAAAAGACAGGGGCAGATACCCTAATGGAGCTCTCTGCAGCAGGTGATCTAGATAAAATAAGAAAGGCAATTATAGAGGCAGTGGATCTACCTGTTGGAAATGTCCCACTTTATCAGGCATTTTGTGATGCTGCTAAAAAATATGGCGATCCATTAAAGATGGATCCAGAAGAATTGTTTGACTTAATTGAAAGACAATGTGCAGATGGCATTGCCTTTATGGCAATTCACTGCGGAGTAAATCTCTACACCCTAGAAAGGCTAAAAAAACAAGGCTACCGCTATGGAGGCTTATGTTCAAAGGGTGGTAGTTTGATGATACAATGGATGATCAAACATAATAGAGAAAATCCTCTTTATGAACAGTTTGACAGGGTATGTAATATACTAAGTAAATATGATACTATACTCTCTTTGGGAAATGGGATAAGAGCAGGAGCTATCCATGATTCTCTGGATAGAGCGCAGATGGCAGAGCTTGTTATAAACTGTGAACTCTGTGAGCTAGCACGCAATATGAATTGTCAATCCATGGTAGAAGGACCTGGACATGTCCCACTAGATGAAATAGAGGCAAATATCATATTACAAAAAAAGATGTCCTCAAATGCACCTTATTATATGTTAGGTCCACTACCGACTGACATTGGAGCAGGACTTGATCATGTTACTGCCTCTATTGGTGCAGCTCACTCTGCAATGTATGGAGCAGATTTAATATGTTATATTACTCCAGCAGAACACCTAGCTCTTCCTAATGAACAAGATGTAGAAATTGGAGTAAAATGTGCAAGGCTTGCCGCACATATTGGAGATATTGTAAAATTAAAAGGAAAAGCCGATCAAATAGATAAAAAGCTAAGTATCTATAGAAGGGACTTTAAATGGGATAAACAATTTAAGAATCTCCTATTCCCAGAAGATGCCAAAAAGATTATTGCAGAACGAGTTCCACCTAGTGATAAGGGTTGTTCGATGTGTGGAAAGATGTGTGCTTTAAAAAATGCATCTGTAAGCCTTGATCAATATCTTGATGTTAAAAAGCTCGACAAAGACCAAGATGATTAAAGTAGTAAATAGTATAAAAGAAACAAGAGATATAATTAAATCCTGGCGAGATAAAGGCTATAAGATAGGCTTTGTACCAACAATGGGATATTTCCATAAAGGACATCTCGCGCTTATGGAAGAGGCCAAAAGGCTCACAGATAAAGTAGTGGTCTCTATATTTGTTAACCCTACTCAATTTGGACCTAATGAAGACCTTGCTAGATACCCACGAGACCTTAACAGAGATATAAGACTTGCTAAGAATGTAGGAGTAGATCTCATATTTGCACCAGAAGCATCAGATATGTACAGCCCTGATTTTCAAACATGGGTCAATGTAGAGAAGCTTAGTCAAGGCCTTTGTGGAGAATTTCGTCCTGGACACTTTAGAGGTGTAGCAACTGTAGTTACAAAATTGTTTAATATTGTGCAGCCAGATATTGCAGTGTTTGGACAAAAAGACTATCAACAACTTCTTGTAATAAAAAAGATGGTCCAAGACCTTAATATGCCAATAGAAATTGTAGGGCATCCAATTGTTAGAGAAGAAGATGGACTTGCAATGAGTTCAAGGAACACATATCTTTCTCTTAAAGAGAGAGAAAGCGCCCTTTCACTTTATAAGGCTTTAATACATGCAAAGGCACTTATAGAAAAAGGAGAAAGATCTTCTTCAAAGATAAGGCAGGAAATAAAAGAATTAATAAATTCCTATCCACTTACTAAACTTGAGTACATATTTTTAGGAGATCCTGATACCCTAACCCCATACGACAAAACAATAAAACATAAGACCCTAATCGCTCTTGCTGTATGGGTAGGTAAAACTAGATTAATAGACAACAGCATAATAAATATCCCATCATAAAAGGTAGTAGTATTATGTTAAGGCACATCTTAAAATCAAAGATACATAGGGTAAGAGTTACTCACGCAGAGCTTGATTATGAAGGAAGTATTACAATTGATAAAGATCTTATGGAACAAGCTCAAATATTCCCTTATGAGCGAGTTAGTATATATAACATCTCCAATGGAGAAAGGTTTGACACCTATGTTATAGAAGGAGAAGCTGGTTCTGGAGTGGTAGGATTAAATGGTGCAGCAGCTAGAAAGGGGGCTCCTGGAGATCTAATAATCATTGCATCTTATGCACTTGTGGATGAAAAAGAGTTTAAATCTGGAGGTTCCACACTAGTATTTGTAGATAAAAACAATCGTATTAAGAAAAAAGAATTTAAAAAATGGTTCAATTGATCTCTAAATTAAACCAAGTCTCTTTAATGCCTAACTTTTATAGGCAATTTTTTATGGTTTGATATAAATTTGACATATAAGAAGGTTTTGTATTTAAATAAGTAAAAGAGAAGACACTTAAGTATTCAAAAAGGACTAAAAATGGAAAGGTGTTATTTAAACAAATTAAACTGAATAAAGACTAGGCGTGTGACTCTGGTAGAGTCACATAATCATACGCTAATGCCTATTTATCTTTGGCCAAGCCTACCTAAAATTCCAATCTAGTTAATTCCTCCTTTTTAGGCTTGGCTCAAAGATAAATAGTAGCCAAGCCTAGAGGGGAGGAAGCAATGGCTATACAAACCAAAAACTCTTTAAATCTATCAAGGAAAAAAGAAAGTTCTTCTGTACTTATAGTTGGAGGAGGTGTTTCAGGGGTCCAAGCCGCCCTTGATTTAACAGAATTGGGATTTTCAGTAACTCTAGTTGAAAAAAGTGGTGCTATAGGCGGCATCATGGCACTACTTGATAAAACATTTCCTACCAATGACTGTTCTCTTTGTATATTAGCACCTAAACTTGTTGAAGCTGGTAGAAACCCAAACATAAAGATACTTACAAACACAAAGCTGGTAGACCTAAAGGGGGTAGCAGGAAATTTTTCTGCCCGTCTTTTAAAAAAGCCTAGATATATAGATGAAAATACCTGCTCTGGATGTGGGCAGTGCAGCATATATTGCCCAAGCATTATTGGAGACAGATATAATGAATGCCTTTCTATAACAAAAGCAGCTCATATAGACTATGCTCAAGCTGTACCGACTTCATATTATATAGATCCTAATGCATGTTTTTATCTAAACTATAAGCTTTGCAACATCTGTTCAACTGTATGTCCAACCAAAGCCATTCACTTTGACCAAAAAGACACAGAGATTGTTTTAAATGTTGGTACAGTCATCTTAGCACCTGGTGTTGGTAGGATGCCACGAGATATTTTAGAAAGATTTGGCTGGGGAAGATATGAAGATATTGTCACCTCCTACGAATTCGAACGCCTTATGTGTGCTAGCGGTCCAACAGGTGGTGAAATTGTAAGGCCAAGTGATAGTAAACACCCCAAAACAATTGCCTTTATCCAATGTATTGGTTCTAGAGATAACTCTTGCTTTCATAATTATTGCTCTTCTGTTTGTTGCATGTATGCCATTAAAGAAGCAACTATGGCAAAAGAACATGACCCAGAGCTTAAAGTGACACTTTTTATGATGGATGTAAGGACACATGGCAAAGGATTTGATGAAGCAAGAATAAGGGCAACAAGAGAAAAGAAGCTTAAAATTATAAGGGCTAGGCCCAATAAAATCACAAAAGTAGAAGATAAGTTTTTGATTACATATGTAGATGAAAATAATAACCCATGTGCCTCCTTGTTTGATATGATAGTCCTATCTGTAGGACTTAATGCTCCAGATAATGCTGAGGAATTAGCAAGGGCATGTAATATCTCTCTTAATAAATATAACTTTGCTGATACAAGTCTTTATGCTCCATTAGAGACTTCAAGACCCGGAGTCTTTGTAATAGGAGCATTTCAAGGCCCAAAAGACATTCCAGATAGCGTAACACAAGCTAGCGCTGCCTCTGCCCTTAGCTCTAGTATATTAAAACAAAGGAGACACAAAGAGATTGTACATATCAAATATCCACCAGAACAAGATATATCCAAAGAAGAACCGAGAATAGGTGTATTTATATGCCACTGCGGGATAAATATTGGTGGGGTTGTAAATGTAGAGGCAGTAAGAGATTATGCAGCTAAGCTCCCCTTTGTTGTATATGCAACTGATAACATGTATAGCTGTTCTCAAGATGCTCAAAAGCGCATTATAGAAAAGATAAAGGAACATAAGCTTAATAGGATAGTAGTTGCTGCATGTACTCCTAGAACGCATGAGCCTTTGTTCCAAGCTACTTTAAGAGAGGCTGGATTAAATAGATCATTATTTGAAATGGCAAATATAAGAGATCAATGTTCATGGGTACATATGCACCAACCTCATGCTGCTACTCAAAAAGCAAAAGACTTAGTACGAATGGCTGTAGCAAAGGCAATATTTTTAAGCCCACTTAAAGAGAGAGAAATAAAAGTAATTCCCTCTGCCCTTGTAATTGGTGGTGGGATAAGTGGCATGAATGCCGCCCTTTTTATAGCAGAACAGGGTTATAAGGTTACTTTAGTAGAAAGAGAAGAGCAACTAGGCGGTCAAGCACTAAAGATTACTTCTGACCGTTTAGGCAATGATCCCCGGAAATATGTTAAATCTTTAATCAAAAAGATAACTAACCATCCGTTAATTACCGTATATACAAAATCAAATATAGTGGATGTAAATGGTTATATTGGTAACTTTACTTCTAAAATAGAATCTATAAATACTCAAAATAATTCTATAATTAGAATAGAACATGGTGTTATAATTATTGCAACAGGAGGTAAACAATATATACCAAACGAATACTTATATGGACAATCTAAACAAGTAATTACACAACTTGATTTAGAAAATATATTAGATAAAAACCAAGAAGTCATAAAAAAATTAAATACACTCGTAATGATACAATGTGTTGGTTCAAGAGGACAAAATCTATCTTATTGTAGTAGGGTTTGTTGTATACAAGCAATAAAAAATGCCCTTAGAATAAAAGATATAAATCCAAAAGCATCGATTTATATACTATATAGAGATATAAGAACCTATGGTTTTTCAGAAGATGACTATAGACTAGCACGCCAAAAGGGAATTACCTTTATTAGATATAAAAAAGAGCAATATCCTAAAGTAGTAAAAGAAAATAACGCTATATCCTTATATATTAAGGACTCCATTTTAAAAGATACAATCAAAATTTCTCCTGACTTATTGGTATTATCAGTTGGTATTGTACCTTCAGATGTAAAAGACTTAGCCCGTATTTTAAAGGTACCTTTAACTAAAGATGGCTTCTTTTTAGAAGCACATGTCAAACTAAGACCTGTAGACCTTGCAGTTGATGGAATATATGTATGCGGATTGGCACATTCTCCCAAAACTATAGATGAAGCAATCTCACAGGCACAAGCTGCCGCTGCAAGGGCGTGTCAACCACTCTCAAAAGGCAAGATCATACCTGAACCCATTGTATCTAATGTTAATCAAGAAAAATGCATAGGATGTGGAGTTTGTGTAGAATTTTGTCCTTATAAGGCAATACAAATGGTAAAGGTCGGAAAAAGAAAAAAGGCCCAAACAATAGCAGCATCTTGTAAGGGATGTGGTATTTGTGCAGCTAGATGTCCAGCTCTTGCTATAGATATGGGAAGGTTTACATATCAGGCAATTACTGCACAGATAAAAGCCTTTCAAACTGAGGACATAAAAAAAGAAAAACTGGAGATATAAACCATGAAATCTGAGGGATTTGAACCTAACATTTTAGGCTTTTTATGTAATTGGTGTTGTTATACTGCAGCAGACTCTGCGGGTGTTGCTAGATTTCAATATCCACCCAACTTAAGGGTAATCAGAATAATGTGTACAGGAAGACTTGATCCTTCATTTCCTTTAGAAGCATTGGCAAGTGGTGCAGATGGAGTATTTGTAGGCGGATGTCACCTAGGTGAGTGTCATTATCAGACTGGCAATTATCATGCTCTAATAAGTGCTGGCTTTGTACATGTAATGTTAGAATATATTGGTGTAAATAAGAATAGGTTCCTGATTGAATGGGCTTCTGCAGCAGAAGGCTCTAGATTTGTAAAGATAATAACAGACTTTACAAATCAGATAAAAAAGCTTGGGCCTCTTGGCAAGGATGAAGGTGTTTCTAAAGAAGTTTTAAGGCAACGACTTTTAAAGGCCACTAATATGACGCGCACACTTAAACTTAGAACCGCTATTTTGAAAGCAAGTAAAAATATTATTGAAAAAGATAACTATGAAAAAGAGATTATCTATAACATTATTAAAGATAAATGTTATAAACTAATCTCTAATAACCTTTAATAACTTGTTATATATTTTTGATTTTGTTTTATCTCATATTTTTTATAGCTTTAGGGATTAGTATGTCTGCATAAAAACACAAAACAAGTCCTATAATTACCATAAAAGAGCTAGTCCAAAATAAAACTTTTAAAAAACCTAGTGGACTTAGAAGTAATATGTCTAGACATATTAATAGCAGTCCAAGATGTATAAAACATGAACCTAGACGTTTTAAATAACCTTCATGCCTAAAATGTAGTTTCTTACCAATAAGTGTCAGCCAAAAGACTACTGTCTGGACTAAAATGGCACTAGAAAGAACTACTAAAAGCGCAGCCCTCCAATCATATATTATCCAAACTATAGCTGCACCAAGTAAGACAGCAAAAGAGAAACCTATTAATGCCTTAAAATTTAGTATCCTTTTTGGGATACAAAGTCCCAAAAGTACTAACAGGGCTATAAGGAGTGGAGAGGCAAGCTCATTCATATGATACTCATATTGGACCTTAAGCTCAGCAGGTAGATTTTGTATTTGTGCCCATTTAAAATAAAACATACTAGCAGTACAGAGTATCGCAATCAAAAAAAGTACAAATACAGATGCAATAGTTAACCAAAAATCATAGTTTCTCTTTATATTGTCCATAATAAACTCCTATTAAATATGGCTAAAATGAGTGTTCTCCAGGGAACAAGTATGAAGCTAGATAAGTAAATACCATCGCTATAAAACATAAGATACCTAGCCATGCTACAAACTTCCACATACCCTTT
The DNA here is from genome assembly GCA_964578585.1 of uncultured Desulfobacterales bacterium. Lineage (GTDB taxonomy): Bacteria > Desulfobacterota > Dissulfuribacteria > Dissulfuribacterales > JAMONC01 > JAMONC01. Next base: position 18,766 of record CAZODM010000026.1, read on the forward strand.
CTTGAAAGATATAGCCTTGCATGTAGATAGGTAGAAAACACAACCCACATCATTATAGAACTTGCAATCTTTGGATCCCACCACCAATTAGGTCCCCATGCCTCTAATGCCCAAGGTAATCCCAAAAGCATTCCAACTGTTAGACATAAGTAAGCTGGTTTTGCATAACTATAGGCAGTATATTCTGATTCTGGATCATTTTTTACAAGCATAGATACACATGCTGCAAAAAATACTGTCAAGGCTGCATAAGAAATAAATAATAGAGGGGGATGTCCCCACATATAAGGGGCATTGTAATAAAAGACCAGGCGTGGATATAGTTTTACAAATAACTCTACTTTAGCCATTGGAATAGTTGTGGTAAGCCAAGGTTTAATCTCTGCCACAAAGTTTGGAAGAGGGTTTACAAAGGTAGTAAAGACAAGGGTTAAAATAAGTACTTGATCACAATATAAGACCTCAAGAACCCTTCTTATCACAGCAGAATTTGTACGCCACCATGCAACAAGCGACATAATTCCAAAACAGAGGAACCAAAAACAATATCGTTCTTCTTCTAGCCAAGGGGGGAGCTTATAACGCGGAGGATTAAGAGGATTATATAAAGGGATAGACATCTTTGAACGAAAAGACATCTGTTTTATCCAGGTATTTATCATGTTAACAAACTCATTTGGTAATTTTAAAGTTATAGTTTTATATATCTCAAAATTAAACCAACATATTAGGATAAATCCAAATAATAACCCAAGAGTTAAAAGACACATCACCAAAAAGGTGTTCCTTTCAACCCCTCTTGATGGACTTACAATTAGATAAAAACTCATCGATCCTAATAGGATAGCTAATAAAAGGAGATACCAAATAAGATAAGTTCCTATGTGAGCATAACTAGTAAGTATTTGATTTAGGTTTGAGACATCCAATTTTTACTCCTTTTTTGTAGCATTATTTTAAAATTTATGTTACAAAATGTTTATGCACTACAACAAAATTTTACGGGCAGTATATCACCAACAGATCAAATGGTTAAATCGTTTTGTTAGGGTTAAGTGCATAAAAAATGTATGTGAACCTTTAGCATTTTGGTTTAGCCCTACAGTAAAGCTTAAAATTGTCGAAATAATAGAAAAGGCTAAAGATTCGATAGACCTTGATTGTTTTTCATATTTAGTGATTACAGAGGATCAACAGATATATTGCCTATCGCGTCGTCCCTTAAAAGATAAAAAGTGCTGGTGGTGGGTATCCTTTAGAGTTTTAAATGAAACAGAACTTTTGGAGTTTGAGAAGATGAAAAGAATGTTACTTGTTGAATTAGAACTACAACTTATTTCTGAAAGGCATGGGCATCTGTGTCCTGATTTAGCTGTTGGATTTAGGATAGGAAAGATTGCAAGGCGTATCCTTCCAAAAGAAGGGGGTGTAATAGAGGCAGGTTGTATCTCTTGTGCGCTAGATGCATTATCCCAAATGGGTAATTGGAATATAAGAGTAAATCCTATTATTGGGAAACATCTATATAATCTTAAAAAAGGAGAGCAATTATTGTTATCAATTGAACTAAACGATTCTTTTTTATCTTATACTCCAGAACTGTGTAGTCTTGAAGACAAGCTCTTTCAACAAAAGGCTACTATAGAAGAAGCTGCAAGGTATCAAATTGAAATTGATAGACAAGTAGAAAGTATATTACAAGTTAAAGACCACGAACTCTTTAAAGGGATTCCCTGCCCTGATAAAGAAAAAACAATAACAGCTTCTGGATTTTGTCTTAGATGCGGTGCCCCTTTAAAAAATAACTCTCCCAACAAATTTTTCTGCCAAAAATGTAGAGATCTCCTCAGTTAAACTTTAATCTTCTTTAGTTCTTTCTTTAAATAAATTTTTATTTATGATATTTTCTCCTTAGGTTGATATATAACTTAGGAGGTCTTTTTATGAAGATAATATCTGTAGAAACTAGTGCACAAACCCAGATGATAGACATTACTGCTAAGATCCAAGCCCTAGTTGATGAAAGTGGAATAAGAGATGGGCTCGTAGTAGTATATGTACCTCATACTACCTCTGGAATAACTATAAATGAAGGGGCAGATCCTGCAGTATGTAGAGATATCCTTGCTGTACTAAATACTATTATCCCATGGAAGTTTGACTATCACCACATGGAAGGTAATTCTCCAGCCCACATTAAGACATCAATTATGGGCTCTTCAGTAAACGTTATAATTGAATCAGGAAAACTTAGACTTGGTACATGGCAAAAGATATTTTTCTGTGAATTTGATGGGCCTAGAAGCAGGAAAGTATGGGTAAAAATAATAGAAGCTAATTAGGTAAAAAGGAGGCAGGAATGAAAGAATGGTATATTGCCCAAGATGGTAAGACCTTGGGACCATATACAAAAGAAGAGATACAAGATCTCCTTACAAAAGGTGTTATTACAGAAAATACCCATATCTGGAAGGCAGGTTTTGATTCCTGGAAAAGGCTTTGTGAAGTAGATGAATTTTCAAGAACATGTCCTCCTGAAAGTCCAAATGTAAATCTTCCACCTGCTCCTCCTGCTCCTTCAAGGCGATTTAAAGCAGATGTAATAGACTATACTATCTATGGAAATGAAATGCAGTTTGTGGAAGTAGAATTAGACCCTGGAGAAAGTGCTGTGGCAGAAGCTGGGGCTATGATGTATATGGAAGAAGATATTTCAATGGAGACAGTCTTTGGAGACGGTAGTGCCTCATCAGAGGCAGGTGGCATTTTAGGTAAACTTATAGGAGCAGGTAAGAGATTACTCACAGGAGAAAGTCTCTTTTGTACCATATTTACCAACAAAGGGAATAAAAAGTCCCATGTTGCATTTGCAGCCCCTTATCCCGGGAAGATTATCCCTTTAGATCTAAAAGATTATAATGGAGAGATTATATGCCAAAAGGATGCATTCTTATGTGCAGCAAAGGGAGTAGCAATTGATATAGCATTTCAAAAGAAGATAGGGGTAGCTCTTTTTGGTGGTGAAGGTTTTATTATGGAACGCCTCTCTGGAGATGGACTCACTTTTGTCCATGCAGGTGGTACTATTATAGAAAAAGATTTGGCAGTTGGAGAAATCTTGCGGATAGATACGGGTTGTCTTGTAGCTTTAACGAATAGTGTATCATATGATATTGAATATGTAGGAAATGTAAAAAGTGCCCTTTTTGGTGGTGAAGGTTTCTTTTTTGCCACCTTAAGGGGGCCTGGACATGTATGGCTACAATCTTTGCCATTTTCAAGACTTGCAGGGAGGATACTTGCATCAGCACCTCAAGAGCCGGGTAGCTCTTCAGTGGGTGAGGGCTCTATATTAGGTAGTCTTGGAGATCTATTTCAAGACTAATTTTATAAAAATATACGGATTGTTATTATGAATAAAAAGATATTAACTTGTATAGTTAGCATAGGGATATTGTATCTTTTTTTTACAGTAGATGTCTTTGCTTTAAAACAGCCAATAGATAGCCCAGCACCTATATGGAATGGCATAATAAAAGCACTTATAAAAGATGGAGAAAATCCTAAATATATAAAAAAATTATTTTCCTCACCACTTGTACATTTTGACCCACGAGCACTTCCCAGAAAACTAACCCATAAAGAAGTAATGGTAGAATATAAAAAATTCTATAGGCTCAAAAGGATAAATAGAGCTAAAAACTGGATGGTAAAACACAAAAAATTACTCTTTAAAATATACAAAAAATATGGAGTTCCTCCCCAAATAATAACCGCGATCTTACTTGTAGAAACAGATCTTGGACGTCATATAGGAAGGGTGTCTGCATTTAATATGCTAGCAAGTATGGCAGCAACTAAAAACTTTAAGTTAGTCTTAAAATATATTCCTAAAAAAGATCTTAAACATATTGACTTAAGACGACTTAAACACTTTGCACGAGTAAAATCTTCATGGGCATATAATGAATTAAAGTGCCTTATTGACTATGCTAAGATGAACGATCTAAATCCTCTTAAGATAAAAGGCTCCATATTTGGCGCTATTGGGCTTTGCCAATTTATGCCCTCTAATGCCATAAAATTTGGAGTAGATGAAGACAAGGATGGAAAAGTTAATCTATTTGATGTAGATGATGCAGTAGCAAGTATGGCAAATTATCTAAAATATTTTGGTTGGCAAAACAATCTTAACAAACGAAAAAAACTAAAGGTCATCTTACAATATAATTATAGCCGTCCATATGCAAAAACAATCTTAGATATAGCTAATCAACTAAAATCTGCCACATATTTAGCTAACAGATAGGTATGGATAATACTTCCTCTAAGTTAAAGATATTTGCTGTTTGTCTTGGATGCCCTAAAAATAGAGTTGATTTAGAAGTTGCTCTTTTTTCTATAGATAAAATAAAGACTATACAACTTGTCTCTAAAATAAAAGAGGCGGAACTTATAATTATAAATACATGCTCTTTTATAGAACCTGCTGTTAAGGAATCTATAGAAACTATACTTGAGATTGCAAATGATATGGAATCACATCAAAAATTGATTGTTATGGGGTGCCTACCCCAACGTTACAAAGAAGAATTAATAAAAGAAGTACCTGAAGTAGATATATTTTTTGGTACAGAGGCACCTTGGGAAATAGGAAAAAGGCTTTTTCAAACCCAAAATAACAAGAATCAGATCTCTTATAAAAGAGAAATTCCTGTATTTCATCCAAGATATAATATATCTGCCACTACATATCTAAAGATCTCTGAAGGCTGTTCTAATAAATGTTCTTACTGTCTAATTCCAAAGATAAGAGGGCCTTTAAGAAATAGAGAAATAAATGATATCTTAAAAGAAGCTCTTTGGTTAGAAGAAAAAGGGGTAAAAGAACTAATACTTATTGCTCAAGACTTAACAGCCTATAGAGATAAAGGAGTTGACCTATCTGATCTTTTAGAGACACTCATAAAAGAGACCTCTATAGAATGGATACGACTTATGTATCTAAATCCTAAATCAGTAAGCAGAAAACTTTTAGAGACTATTTCTAGGCACGATAGGATACTAAAGTATTTAGATATACCAATTCAACATGTAAACACTAACATATTAAATGCTATGAGACGTGGATATGATAAAAAATTCCTCTATGAATTATTCAAACAAATACGAGAAATAATACCAGATATAGCATTAAGAACTACTGTAATGGTAGGATTCCCTGGAGAAACTGAAGAAGAATTTAAAGAACTTATAGAATTTATAAAGGAACAAAGGTTTCTTAACTTGGGTTGCTTTACATATGTTGACGAAGAAGATGCTCCTTCTTTTAGATTACAGGATAAAGTTAAACCAGAGATTGCTCAAGAAAGAAAAGATATCCTTATGGATATCCAGGCACAAATAGCAAAAGAACTAAATGCAGCATATATTGGCAAGCAACTGCCTGCAATCATAGAGGGGTATAGTGAAGAGACACCTTTATTGCTACAGGCAAGAACATTCTTCCAAGCTCCAGATATAGATGGCGTTACTTATATCAACCAAGGGCATACAGAAATAGGTCAAATAAAAAATGTAAAGATTACAGACTCACACATATATGATCTAGTAGCACATCTAATA
>CAZODM010000027.1:0-23727 GCA_964578585.1 uncultured Desulfobacterales bacterium
TTATTCTGGTACTTCACCTTTTTTTATTAGTAGATTCCCTAGTTCTTGCACTTCTTTAAAGAGCCTAATAAAACTACTTCTATCCTTTTGGCTTATTATATTAAATAGGTTTGTAGCATGAGAGGTAAAAATCTTAAGGGCATTTTGTGTAAATGGATTTGACATCTGAATGGTGGCATAGAGTTCGGGATCTTGAAGACTAAGTCTTGATACAATCCTTAGCTGTCTTTCAAAACTTGGAGTAGCTAAGTTTAAAAGCTGATTTAAATCAATACCGTCCTCTTCAAGTGCCTTTCCTAAAGACAGCAATATAAAGTGATTTAATGCTTGAACCCAAGCCATAGTACGATCATGCTCACGTGCATCAATCATATATGTAAGTGCACCTTTTGATCTTAAAAGTCCCTCCCACCAAGAAAGCCACCTCCTACCTCTTGCAGGACAAATCGCAACCCTTCTGTCTTTAATACTTTCTTCTCCAGGACCAAAAAGTGGATGAGTACCAACTACCTCACATTGACTCTCCTTAGTGTATTTAAGCATTACTTCTACTTGGATACTTTTTAAAGAACAAAGATCAGTTAAAAAACACCCCTTTCTCATCTTTGGACCAATCTCTTTTATAACTGATTCAAAGGCCTCCATAGGAACAGATACAACTACTACATCACAGTATTTTGCAATATCATCTAGCTTAAGCTCTGTATCCTTATCACATATAAGGACCTTAAGCCCCACATCCTCTTTAAAAAATCTCTCAAACCATCTTCCCATTCGCCCCTTTCCACCAACTATTCCTATAACAGGTTGCTCTTGCATATTTTAAGTCCCCTTTCCACCCCTATAACTCACCTCTTAACTTCCAGTCTATTACCTGTCCAAACTGCCTTAATAAATGATCTACAATAACAAGTCTTACCATTGCTTGACATACAGGAACAATACGAGGAATGGCAGAAGCATCATGTCGACCACCCACTGTTATAGTTGTAGCATGTCCTTCTATATCTATAGTACGTTGTTCTTTTGAAATAGAAGCAATGGGCTTTACATGAGCCCTTACAACTATATCATCTCCATTTGAAATCCCTGCTAATATACCCCCAGCATTATTTGATAAAAAACCCTCAGGGCTAATCTCATCATTATGTTCAGAGCCAAGCATAGAGCTCGCTTCTACACCTGCTCCAATCTCAACGGCCTTAACTGCCCCTATAGACATTAGGGCCTTTGCTAGCTCAGCATCAAGTTTGTCAAATACAGGCTCCCCAAGTCCTGCTGGCACTCCCTTAGCTACAGTCTCTACTATACCGCCTATTGAATCGCCTTGAGCACGAACCTGTTTTACCCTCTCTTCCATCTGTTCTACAACATCTGGATCTGAAGTAAAAAAATAATTTTGATCTATAAAGGAAAGTTCTCTCTTTTTGGCAACTACTCCACCTAAAGCTAAAGTATATGAAAAAACCTCTATGTTAAATTTATCTAACACTGCCTGTGCTACAGCACCTGCTGCAACCCTTGCAGCCGTTTCTCTTCCAGATGCCCTCCCCCCACCTCTGTGATCCCTTATACCATACTTCTCATAATAAGTAAGATCTCCATGTCCTGGTCTAAACACATCTTTTAGTGGATCATAGGCACTGCTTTTGGCATCTTTGTTATATATAATCAGGCTTATAGGAGTACCTGTAGTAAAACCTTCAAACACTCCAGAGAGTATATGAACTTTGTCTGGTTCCTTTCTAGTTGTCTCTGCCACTCCACCTTTACCAGGACGTCTTTTGTCAAGGGCATTTTGTATATAGGATTCACTAAGAGGAATTCTAGGAGGACATCCATCTATAACTACACCAAGGGCAGGACCATGGGACTCCCCCCAAGTAGTAATCTTAAAACATTGTCCAAAGCTATTTCCTGACATATTTCTTATACCTCAAAGGATTGATTCTAATACCTTATCTCTAATCTTCTTTATATCTAAAGAATCTGTAACAATCACTATATCTGCAAGCTCTTTATACAAAGAAAATCTTTCTTGCCTCACCTTTTTTATTTCATCCTTTAGACTTAAACCATCTTTAAGACAAGGACGTTGTTCACCACTTTTACTATCGTTTAAAATCCTCTTGACCATCTCATCAATACTTGCATCAAGCCATATTACAACATCATCTTTTGACCTTCTTTGACTCCAGGTATCCTTATGAAGCACTGCACCACCCCCACATGCAAGTATAAAAGGAGGCGACAGTGAAAAGAAATACTCTAATGCATCCCTCTCTAAACTTCGAAATTTATCCCACCCCGCTTCATAAACAATCTCTTTTATACTTTTACCAGCCCTTTGTACAATAAAATCATCGAGATCATAAAAGGCCACATTAAGCTTATCTGCTACAGCCTTACCCACTGTTGTTTTGCCACAGGCTCTAAGTCCAATAAAAAACAATCTCTTTTTAAAATCCATCTTGGAGAATCCTCTTTAGGAAAGCATCTGTTGCCATCTATCCCAAAAATCAGGAAAAGACTTCTTTACACACTTTGGATCCTCAATAATAATTCCCTTACATCTAAGACCAACAACAGCAAAAGACATGGCAATTCTATGATCATCATAGGTTTTTATGTTAGCTGGATTTAGCTCTTTTTTACCTTCTATCTCTAGACCATCTTCAAATTCTTTAACTTTCACCCCAAGCCTTTTTAGCTCAGTTGCAACAGCACTAAGCCTATCTGTTTCTTTTATACGAAGATGATGCACGTTTTTTATACGCGTCACTCCTTCTGCAAAAACAGAAACCACAGCTAATGTCGGTACCATATCTGGCCATTTAGACATATCAATATCTATAGCCCTTAACTTAGCATCTTTAGGGCCTGTAACCTTTATCCCCTTTTGTCCACATTCAACCTTACACCCCATCTCTCTTAATATCTCAGAAAATGAAGCATCACCCTGCATAGAAGAAGGTGGGACATTTTCCACCTCAACACTTCCTGCTGTTACTGCTGCAGCAGCCCAAAAATATGAAGCACTTGAAGCATCTCCTTCTATTTCATAATTACTACTCTGATAAGACACATTAGGTATAAAAAACATATCTTTGTCTTCGGTTACATCAACCCCAAATGACCTCATTACCCTCTTAGTAATCTCTACATAAGGTCTTGAAACAAGACCGTTTATTATTTCAATCTGACAAGGTGATTTGGCGCAAGGGGCAATAAGCATTAGTGCTGATAAAAATTGGCTACTTTTCCTTGCATCAATCTTTGTCGCTCCACCATTTACTCCAGAAGTCATAATCTTTACAGGAGGACATCCCGTGGCATCCAAACTTTTTGCATCTACTCCCCAACCTCTCAATGCTTCAAGTAAGGGTTCTATGGGCCGTTGTCTCATGCGCTTTGTACCATCTAAGGTATACTCTCCATGGCCAAGCGCACAAACTGCAGTTATAAAACGCATTCCTGTACCATTGTTACCCAGAAATATATCCTTTGGACCAGAAGCTATAGAACAGCCAACACCCAAAATACTTAAAGCCTGTTGTCCCTCTGAGATATTTACACCCAATTCTTTAAGTGCATTTGAACTAAGTTCGATATCTTCACTTCTTAAAAAACCATTTAATCTGCTCTCACCTCTTGCAAGTGCTGCACAAATAAGTGCTCTTTGAGTTATACTTTTAGAACCAGGGACTCTGACTATTGCATTTATCTTTTTCTCGCAAAAAGGGGCTAGTATTTTATCCACCTTGAATAACTCCTTAATCTATTCCCCACTTTTTTAATTTATTTCTAAGAGTCTTTCTATCTATACCCAAAATTTGTGCAGTTTGGGTACGGTTTCCACCTGTCTTCTCTAGCACACTTAATATATGTGCCTTCTCTACCTCTTCTAAAGACATAGGAGTTTCTTCTTTTACCAAAGAAAGCCTTTTCTTTTTTAACTCACTTGCACATAGCCCTGCCATTTGAATATCTTGTTCACCAATTATTTGTCCTTGAGCAAATATCACAAGCCTTTCAATTGCATTTTCAAGCTCCCGTACATTACCAGGCCAGTTATAATCCATTAATATCTCAAGTGCATCTTTATTTAACTTTAATCCAGGTCTTTTGTACTTCTCACCAAATTTATTTAAAAAATGTTCTACTAAAAGTGGAATATCTTCAATATGTTCTCTAAGAGGAGGAGTATGTATAGAGACTACATTTAATCTAAAAAACAGGTCTTCTCTAAATTTCCCTTCTTTAACCGCCTGTCTTAAATCCTGATTAGTAGCAGCAACTATCCTAACATCTACCTTAGTAAGTCTATGACTTCCAACACGCGATATCTCCTTTTCTTCAACTGCTTTTAAAAGTTTAGCTTGCAGATCAAGATTTATGTTGGCTATTTCATCAAGAAATAGTGTACCACCATTTGCAAGCTCAAACTTTCCAACCTTATTTGAGGCTGCTCCTGTAAAAGCACCTTTTACATGTCCAAAAAGTTCGCTTTCAAAAAGAGAGGGTACTAATGTTGAACAATCTACTGAAACAAAAGGATGATCCCTTCGAGGACTAAGGGCATGTATCTGACGTGCAATAAGTCCTTTTCCTGTGCCACTTTCACCTGTAATTAAAACCGTACTATCTGTTGGAGCAACACGGGCAACCCTTTCAAGAAGGCGCTTCATTACATCTGTCTTACCAACTATTTTTACCTCACCTTCTTTACGCCTAAGCTCCTCCTTTAAAAATAAATTCTCAAGGGTGAGACGCCTATCACGAAGGGTTCTATTGACAACAATCCTCAATTCTTCTGGCTCAAACGGTTTTGATAAAAAGTCATTTGCCCCAAGCCTCATTGCCTGAACAGCATTTTGCATGGTTCCATACGCAGTAATCATTACAACAGGAACTAATATGTCACGTTGTCTAATCTTACGTAATAAATCTAAGCCATTTACATCTGGCATCTTAAGGTCAAGCAGTACTAGATCAAAATCATAATGATCTAAAAGAGCAAGTGCTTCTTTTGCACTTGCCGCTTCATGGACCTCATATCCACTACGGCTAAGCACCTGTTTACAACCATCTCGTATTGCATCATCATCATCTATTACTAAAATACGCTCAATCATACTTATGCTCTTTTAATCTTTGTTGCCAGAGATGTTATCCTTATATGGTAATATAACAGTAAACTTTGTACCAACTCCTAATTTACTTTCTACCTGAATACGTCCTCCATGTCTTTGAACAATACCATGAGTAATAGAAAGCCCAAGTCCTGTACCTCTACCAGGACGCTTTGTTGTAAAAAATGGCTCAAATATTCTAGATATTATCTCTGGAGCAATACCTGGACCTGTATCTTCTACAGAGAAAAATATAAAAGGAGGCCTTGAACTATAGTGTGTCTCAATCTTTAACAACCCCTTTCCATCCATTGCTTCTCCTGCATTTATAATCAAGTTTAAGACAACCTGCTCAAGCTGTGCCTTGTCTGCCATAAGATGAGGAAGATCTTCTTTAAGATTCATTACAACTGTTACATGCTTAAATATCTTGTGATCCTCAACTAATGCAAACATCTCTCTAATAGTTTGGTTTAGATCCACAAGTGTATGAATGCGCTGAGATGATCTGCCAAAGTTTAAAAGCCCTTTTGCTATAATCCTACATCTTGTAGCAAGCTTTATGATCTTTTCTACATTTGCCCTAGCAGGACTATCTTCTTCAAGGTCTTCCTTTATAAGGTTGCCATAAAGAAGTATGCCTCCAAGAGGATTGTTGATCTCATGGGCAATCTCTCCAGCAAGTTTACCCATTGCAGTAAGGCGCTCAGATTGAAGAAGTTTATCTTCCCAAATCTTTAATTCTGTAATGTCTCTTACAAGACACTGATAAAACATCTCATCTTCTATAACACATGGAAGATTCGTCATTTCTACATCGATTTGGCGTCCATCAAGGCTTCTTCCAAGGCAAGCTCTAACTCCCAATCTTGGTCCTGTAGATGGCCAAGGAGCAAAAAACTCTGCCATATACCTTCCCACTGCATGTTGAGGACTTGGAATGGAAAGAAGTGAGGCAAATGCCTGATTAGCATATATACACACACTACCATCATGCACAGCTAGAGGCTGTGCTATTCTCTGCCAGGCATCTTTCAGCTCTTCTCGTATTGGGATAAGTGGTTTTACTGCCACTTTTAAAAAACCAATTAGATTTAGTTAATTAGTATTTTCTTTGTTAAACTTAACAACATCTTCATATCTAACTCCGCTTCCACCAAAGATATCAAGTGCACTTCCTATAGTAAGATCTATCTTATCCTTGCCAACTTCTTTAACCCTATAAAGATCTTGTATTGATTTAGCCCCCCCTGCATAAGTAGTTGGTATAGGAGAATATTTAGCCAAAAGCTCTACCAGAGTCTCATCTATCCCTTGACACTTTCCTTCTACATCTACTCCATGGACTAAAAATTCAAAACAATATCTTGAAAGCTCTGCTAAAAGCTCTTTAGAAATTTTACAATTTGTAAATCGTTGCCATCTATTTGTAACTATATAGTAATCTTTCCCCTTCTTTCTACAAGAAAGATCCAATACTAAATGGCTTTTTCCAACTGTTTTTACAAGCTCCTTTAGTCTATCCTGTCTTATCTCACCTTCAGAAAACACATAAGAAGTCACAATTACAGCATAAGCGCCTTGATCTAACCAATATTTTGCATTTTGGCTTGTTATACCACCACCAATCTGAAATCCGCCAGGCCAAGTAGAAAGAGCCTCTTTTGCTGCTTCTTCATTACCAGGACCAAGCATTATTACATGACCACCTGTTAAATTGTCTCTCTTAAATAACTGAGCGTAATAAGAAGGAGGCTTTGTTGCTACAAAATTCTCAACAGGAGCATTAGCCGAATCGTTTAATGTAGAACCAACAATTTGTTTTACAAATCCATTATGGAGATCAATACAGGGTCTAAAACGCATATTTAATTTACCTCTTTCTATTTTAATTTCAATTCTTGATATTACAAAATAAATGTTAATAAATTTTACTAGATTTTTTGACTATAATTAAATACTCCGATATTATTCAATAAAGGTTCAATAAAGGTTGCAATTTTTTTTATTTATAAATAACTTATTTTTGAGGACTAAAAAGGATCAATCTAAATCTAACATCATAAAAAATAAATACTATAGAACCATGAATAAAAAACAAGACAAAAAAAACTGCTCTACCAAGAATAGAAAAGAAAAAAATTTACCTTGCATAAAAAATGAAGATTTTCCATCTCAACATGAACTTGAAAAAGAAATAAGTGAATATTTAAGCAAAAAGTATGGTGGTCGGATACGCGTAGTATCTCAAATGGTATTCCCTCACCAAATAAAACCAAATAAGTTTGATGACCCACCAGGACAAGAAACAAAAAGAAACGAGCCTATATCTTTTGATCTAAAACCAGAAGAACTTGAGGCATACTTGGATCAATATGTAGTAAAACAAGATGAAGCAAAGGCTATTCTTGCTACAAAGATATGTACCCATTTTAACCGTATAAAATATATGCAACAAAAAGGGAATCAAAACGCCCCAATAGGAAATATCAAAAATAATATTATACTAATTGGTCCTACAGGAGTAGGTAAAACCTTTCTTGTAAAATTAATCGCTGCCAAGATTGGAGTCCCATTTGTAAAAGGAGATGCAACAAAATTTAGTGAGACAGGCTATGTGGGAGGCGATGTAGAAGACCTAATACGAGATCTTGTACATGAAGCAGATGGAGATATTGAAAAGGCACAATACGGAATTGTCTATATAGATGAAATAGACAAGATTGCATCCCCTTACGATGTACACGGCCCTGATGTGTCAAGGGCTGGTGTACAACGCGCTCTATTAAAACCCATGGAAGAGACTGAAGTAGATCTTAGAACTCCTCATGATCCAATCGCTCAACTTGAAGCACTTGAACGATATAGAAGAAGTGGTAAACGAGAAAAAAATACTATAAATACAAAGCATATTCTCTTTATTGTCAGTGGAGCATTTTCTGGACTTGTAGATATCATAAAAAAACGACTTCAAAAGAGCTCTATTGGTTTTGGGGCTGATGTACACACTGATGATGAAAGACAGTGGCTTAAATATGTAAAACCTCAAGACCTTATAGAATATGGCTTTGAATCCGAATTTATTGGAAGGCTTCCTGTAATTGCCATATTAGATGAATTAAAAGAGGAAGACCTCTATCTTATACTTAAAAATCCAAACAGTGCAGTAATGGTTAGTAAAAAACAGGATTTTAAATCCTATGGTATAGATCTAAGATTTGAAGATGAAGCACTTAGACAATTAGCCCATCTTGCCTATCAAGAAGGTACAGGTGCAAGAGCACTTGTAAGCGTTATCGAAAAAGCACTTTTGCCATTTGAGAAAAAACTACCCTCTACTGGTATTGATTTTCTAGTTGTGACAAAAGAGATGGTAGATGATCCTGAAGGTGAACTAAAACGCCTTCTTCAAGATCCTGATAACCCTGACAGAAGAAAGATATATGAGGCAATTTTAGCTCAAGAAAGAGAAAAACTCGTCCTAGAATTTAAAGACAAATATGACAAACTCTGGCAGGATGAAAAACTAAACCTTACTCAAAGTAGATTAGAACTAATGGCAAAATTGTGTCAAAAAGAAGACCTAACACCTGATGAGGCAAATGAGAGAGTGCTTTTTTGGGTGCAACAGATAAAGAGTTACGAAGACACATTTTATAACAGGTGTGGTATAACTATAGTCTTTGATGATAAGGCTATTGATGAACTTTTGATACAAAGTGCAAGTGGAGAATCAAATTTATATTCACAATGTGAGCGACTCTGTAATATACTAGAGTACGGACTCAGCCTTGTCAGAGACAAGACAGGAATAAGTGAATTTGAAGTTCCTGTGGAAGCTATTAAAAATCCTGAACTCTACATAAACAGTCTTATAAGAAGCTGCTATCATCAAAAATAAAAAACAAAAATAAAAATAAAGATCAAAAGAGGTAAAAAGTGAAGGAAGGACAAACTATATTGTTGGCTGATGACCACCCAGATATAAAAAGTGTGGTCAAAGAAGTGGCTGCGAAGAATAAACTTAAACTAGTAGAAGTTTCTGATGGGCAAGAAGCCTTAGATGTTGCAACTGAAATAGAACCTGATCTTATTTTAATACATAGGAAGGTGCCTGTGTTAGATGCCCTTTCTGTAACCGTACTTTTAAAACAAGACCCTCGCACCAAAAATGTACCTGTAATTGTGCTTTGCCATGATGCATCAATGCCAGAGAGAGAAAAATTTCAAGATGCAGGTTGTGATGACTTTCTACTTGCACCTTTTACTCAAGATCAACTAAAACAAAAATTGGAGGCCTGGTTAAAATGATGTTCCCAGAGTATAGACCAAGAAGAATGAGAAAGACCGAAAATCACAGAGCCCTTATAAGAGAGACTTCTATAGGGCTTGAACATCTAGTATATCCCCTTTTTGTAGTACCGGGTAAAAAGATAAAAGAAGAAATTAGTGCAATGCCAGGGTGTTATCACCTTTCTGTGGATATGCTAAAAGATGAGATTAAAGAGCTAGAAGACCTTGGAATTCGAGCTATTATACTGTTTGGACTTCCTGAAAAAAAAGACAAAAGAGGATCTGAAGCCTGGGCCAAAAAGGGAATTGTACAAAGGGCAATTGAAGCAATTAAAAAGAGCTCTACTAATATCTTAGTAATAACTGATGTTTGCCTTTGCGAATACACATCTCATGGGCACTGCGGTTTAATAGCTAAAGATGAAGTACTAAATGATGAAACACTAGAACTACTTGCAAAGGTTGCACTTTCACATGCAAGAGCTGGCGCAGATATGGTTGCACCTTCTGATATGATGGATGGACGAGTAGGTGCTATAAGAGAGGCCCTTGATGAAGAAGGCTTTTCATCTATTCCCATTATGTCTTACGCTGTAAAATATGCCTCTTCATTCTATGGACCATTTAGAGAAGCAGCAGAATGTGCACCACAGTTTGGAGATAGACGCTCTTATCAGATGGATCCAGCCAATGCTAGAGAAGCAATAAGAGAAGCTAGCTTAGATATGCAAGAAGGTGCAGATATATTGATGGTAAAGCCTGCAATGCCATATTTAGATATTATACATAGTCTTAGACAAGAATTGCCTTTACCAATAGCTGCATATCAAGTAAGTGGTGAATATGCTATGATCAAAGCTGCTGCAGCCAATAATTGGTTAGACTTAGACTCTGTGATGATCGAGTCTCTTCTTTGTATAAGGAGGGCTGGTGCAGATATTATAATCACTTATTTTGCTAAGGACGTAGCAAAGAAGATTGGCTAATAAAAAAAAGTCTCTTCCAAAAGCCCTATCTGCACTAACACATGCAGGTTTTGGTCTACTTCTTATTGGACAAGCCCTTTCTCTACAAGGGACATGGATTCAAGCAACTGCTGTACGATGGCTTGTTCTTGAACTGTGGCACTCCCCTTTCATTTTAGGGTTACTGGGAGCATTTAGGTCTTTACCCATGCTCCTTTTTTCCTTTTGGGGAGGAATAATCGCTGATAGATATCCAAAACTGCTAGTAATGATAGGGGCTCAATGTCTTATATTTTTTCAAGCCTTTTTATTAGGCATTTTATTAACAACCAATCATCTTACAGTAACGTGGGTTTTGTTACTTATCTTTTTATTTGGTTGTGGGATGGCATTTGAGGTGCCTGCAAGACAAGCCTTATTCTTTGAACTAGTAGGTAAAGAAGATATCACAAATGCACTTGCACTTCACTCAAGTGCCTTTAATCTTGCTAGATTTATAGGTCCAGCAATTGCAGGACTACTAATGGCTAGAGGTTTTATGGCAAGCTGTTTTTATATAAAGGCAGCCTCTGCCCTTGTAATTATCTTTATACTACTTTTATTAACAAAAAGACTAAAAGGCGTGTATAAGGGGAATAAAAACAACCAAAAGACTACTCCAATTAATGCCTTTAAAGAAGCCTTTCTGTTTGTATGGCAAAGGCCAACTATGCGAATGGTCCTTATGATGATCCTTTGTTTTAGTGTGCTACTCTTACCATATAGTGTACTTCTGCCTGCTTTTGGAAAAAGGGTATTAGGATTAGGAGCTAAAAAATATGGCTTTTTGTGTGCAGCAAATGGCTTAGGTGCCCTCTTAGGAGCAGTAAGTGTTGCCCTTTGGGGACATTTAGGTACAAGAAGTACATGGTGGTGGACAGGGGTTATACTGTTTCCTATATCACTTATAGCATTTTCTATAAGTCAAAACTACTATGAAGCCCTTATCTCTATATTGCTTGCAGGAAGTGCAATGGTAATTACATCTACAAATTCTCTTTCTCTGCTTCAGCTTGGAAGTACAGATGAATTAAGAGGACGCATAATGGGGCTTTTTACAACAAGTTTTATGGGATTATTCCCTCTCGGAAGCCTTATAATAGGTGGTATTGCTGAATTTTTTGGAAGTAGAATTGCTATATTTTCAGGTGCCTTTTTGGCATTAGTAATTGTAGCATATATGTTCTTTAGATTTAGAAAAAGGACTAAACTCCTTGCTGCTAAGGGGAATCTTGAGACAGAAGACTGTTCCATTGTCTGAATCTAAAAGTTCAAGCTTACCATCTACACGAGAGGCAAGGTCTTTTGCCAAAAATAATCCTAAGCCTAAACCATTTTGATTTTTCCCTATAAATGGATCAAACAAGCTATCTTTTATTGATTCAGGAATACCTCTTCCATTGTCTATTACTTTAATAACAGCATATTGTTCACTCTTTTCTATTTGGAATATGAGCTTAGTTGCACCAACTTGCTCATCAACTGCATTTTGCCCTAGCAAAAATAAAAGGTCTTCCAATATTATTGGATCAGAAAAGGCTTTAACTTCTTGCTTATCATCCACTATGATTTGTACATCGTTTGAATATATTATTTCTTTTTTAAGTCTTTCTACTGTAGAATTTACTATGGCAGCTAGATTTACCTCTTTTAGACAAGGTTTATCCTGCTTATAAATAGAAACTATAGCATTTATACGCTGGGCTAGTTCTTGAGCATCCTTAAATATCTCTTGAGCTCTCTTATATAGCTGTTTTTTATCAATCAAACTCCTAGCAAGCAGTTGTGCCTTTACGCTTAAAATTGCAAGCGGGGTCTTTAACTGATGTGCTACATGGGCACTCATTTTACCAAGTATACTAAGACGCTCTGCCTCTTTTAGCTTCTTTGTTATCTCAAAAGTTGGAGAGACGTCTTCAATTAATATCATGTCTGTATTAGCTAAAGTTAACCTCCTTATCTGTAACGCCTTATCTTTAGTAAAAAGACACTTGGAACCACCAACAGGTATCTCCTTAAATAATTTTTCTATATCAAGAAAAATCTCATCCATAATAGAAGAAGCTACCGTATTTATTGATAATAACTCTTTATTTGAGATAGGTTCCCTTCTCTTTGCAATAAATCCTATCTTAAAGATTTGTGTTACCTGTAAAAGTATGTTCCATGCATATTCTGCATGAAGTTTTGATTGAGATATTAGGGCAGAGATCAGATCTGTAGAAATCGTTGATTCTTTTGAAACCCTTTTTGTATACCTACGAATATAAAGAATTAAAACAGTACAGGTTATAAGCCAAAGTATTAATAAAAACCATATTAAAAATACCTGATTACTATTCACTTTTTACTTTTTATAAATCTTGTTATAAATCTTCTTCTAAAATGGACTGAGCCTCTTTTATAGCCTCTATATAACAGTTTGTTATAGCCTCAGAGGAAATAGAAAACCTTTTAGCAAGCTTATTAACCAAATGGAAATCACCCTTTTCATAAGCAACAGTCATAATCAAAAACGGAGCTAATGGACCTTTATGTCTTAATAGACATTCACATACCCTATTATCTAAGTGGAGTGGTTCTAGCAATTCATTCATTGGTGAGCCAAATATTACATCTAAAAGTGAGAGTAAGCCTGTTAAAAATAACATATCAGGAATCTCTGTATTCTTACATACAATATGGCCAATTCCCTCACAAAACTTTGCTCTAATAAAGGCGTTTATTAATATTATTGAATTATTATTACCTGTGGCTTGTGCAAGAAGCATCATAGAAAGCCATTTTTTTATCTTATTTATCCCTAGAATAATACATGCCTGTTTGAGGCTGGATATCTTATTTCTTAGTCCAATATGAGGTGAATTTACAAATCGAAGTAATTTATAAGATAATACTGCATCCTTAGATATAATCCTTTCTAAATCAACCCAATCTATATTGGGTTTTTGAAGCTGTTCCAAAAGTTCTATATAGCTCCACCTACTAACTGAAGCCTCTTTGCTTCTAAGAACTTCTGGTTTATAGAAAAAATATCCTTGATAATATTCAAAACCTAATTCTCTTGCGGTCTCAACCTCTTTTAGAGTTTCAACCTTTTCTGCTAAAAACTTTAGGTGTCTAAAGATACTTAGTTCTTGTAATAATTCTTTTATCCTACTAAGACTTGTAGCTCTCCAATCAACTTTTATAATAGAGCTGATCTTTAAAAGTTGCTCTATACCAGGCTTTATAAAAAAATCATCTAAAGCAAGACTATATCCTTGTGAAACTAACGACTTACATGCATCTATCAATTCTTTGTCTAGCTCTACATCCTCAAGAATTTCAATAACTACCTTACTAGGAGATAGTAATTCAGGAATACCTTCTATCAGAAGCTTTCTTGGGAAATTGATAAAAACTCTCTTTGAACCTGCAAGACATTCAAAATTTACAGATGATAAAACAGAATAAACTACATGGGCAGTTGCTTGAAAATCTTCAATCCCTGGAAAATAATTTTTTTCACTCGATCTAAAAAGCAATTCATATGCTACAATATTATAATTTTTATCTAATATTGGCTGACGCCCTATGTATATACTATTTTCTTCTGCCATAAGGCCTTTTTAACTATCTTTAAAAGGTAAAGCCTTTGGTTCTTTTTTCTTTCTTACAGGCCATAAAATTTTTAATATTTCCAATAAATTAGCTACTTCTTTACTTGGTATCGTCTCAGGTAATAAAAATATTAAATCACATATATGATCTCCTCTATTTCCATTTATATCTTGCCATCCTTTTTCTTTAAGTATTAATTGGCCACATTTAAATTCATTTCTATCTATAACTTTTGATACTGTTCCATCAATAGTAGAAATAGCTATAGGAGTAGCAGTTAATACACTCCAAATATCAACTTCTAAAGGTGCATGTACATTTAAGCCATCCAAATACCAGCCCTCAGGCAAGGCAAGTCCTACTTCTACAAAGACTATATTTTCTTTTATGCCAAACCTATCACGTTTTATTCTATATTCTAGTACAACAGAATTCTTTAAACCTTTAGGTAACTCTATTAAGATATCACGATGACGTAAAATCTTACCTCTACCATTACACTCTGGGCAGGTAAGTCGTTTTTTCCCCCTACCATTACATCTGCGACATAAAATCTTTATTTCTTCATCTGCCCACGAAATAATGTTATAACCAACACCCCCACAGGATTCACAAGATAAATTTTTGGCCCAAATATATCCTTGTCCTTGACACTGAAAACAGGTTTCACTCTCATCTACAAGTGAGATAGCCTTTATACCTCCAGAAAATGCCTCTTTCGCAGATAGCTCTAGAAATACATAAGTACCATCACTATATCTTGGTAATTCTTTCTCTATGTGCTTAAAATAATTCCAAATTTTTAATGGCTTTAGTGGACCAGAAAAACGTTTTATTTCTTCGTATGCCTTTTGTAACTCTATGTATTCCTCTAAAGATTTACTTTTATCTTGAGCTATATCTGGGTGACACCTTAATAGTTTCTTTCTATACGCCCTTTTTATCTCTTTAATATTAGAAAAAGGACGAACCCCCAAAATCTCCCACGGATCTTTTTTTAAAGGCATAGGCATAGCTTAAGCACTCTCTTTCTCTGTGGTCTCCATTTGTAAACGATTTTGTTTAGGTTTTTGAAGTGCCTCACTGTCAAGAATAATCAACAATTTTTCAGGTAGCTTACACACATTTTTTACATACTTAACATCAAGCCCTTCTATTAGGGCAGGAGGAGGCTCTATATGGTCCTTTGGTACAGCCATAACATCACCAATCTGCTCTACTAAAAGACTTATTGGCTCTTCTCTATGCCCCATAATAAGATTGTTAAATTCATTTGGCTCTTTGTCTTCTTTTTTAGAAAGGCCAATTCTATCGGCAAGATTTATTGCTGTTAGTATTTGTCCCCTTAAGTTTACAACTCCTGCTACATAATCCGGTGCTAATGGTACTGGAGTAATATCTAACATTCTATTTATCTCTATAACCTCTTCTATAGGAAGCCCAAAAAAATGTTCTCCAAAATAGAATGTGACAAATTGTATAGTCTCTATGCGCTGGACTTCCTGACCAATATCTTCATCCTTAGGCACTAATGAAGTAACAGGTTCTTGCACACTCATTTATCTCTCCTCCATTATGCAGCTTCTTGTTTTTTGAGATAATTCTCAACTGCATTCAACACCTGTTCTCTATCTAACTTAGGCAGATAGTCATTTATACCAGCCTCCATTCCCCTTCTCTTGTCCTCATCACTTACAAGAGAAGTAACAGCAATGATAGGTATATCTTGTGTACGTGGATTATTTCTAACCTTTTGTGCTAATTCTAAGCCATTCATGTTGGGCATCTCTATGTCAGTAATCAAAAGGTCAAAGTCCTCTTGATTGATCTTTTCCCAAGCTTTCTCTCCATCTTCTGCACTAACAACATCAAACCCTGCCGCAACAAGATAGGATGTTAAAAGGTTTCTGTAGAATGTAGAGTCTTCTGCCAAAAGGATTTTTGCAGGTGGAAGCTCCTCTGTCTGTGGCTTTGCAAAGAAGTCTGGATCATACATCTCTATTATTTGATATATATCTAAAAACAATGTCGTCCTATCTTTAATAATAGCTGAACCGAGTATACCATCTTGTTTAAATGTCTTATCCTCAACCTCTATAGCCATATCAAGGCTATCGTCTATTTCAGAGACCAAAAATGCTATATCCTTTTCATTCATATGAAAAACTATCAAATGATAATAGTCTTGCTCTGGTAGAGGAGATATGGGCAGATAGTTTTCTAAACGAATAATAGGCATTGAGTGTCCTCTATATTGGACTACTTCTCTGTTTCCAATCACCTCTATCTTATCTACTGAAATCTTGTCTAACCTATTTACTAAAGCAAGAGGAAGAGCAAAATGCTCATCAGGTCCTATGGTAAATAAGAGTAGGAATTGTCTTTCTTCCTCAAGTCTCTTCTTGTCATTCATCATTTCTCCTGGTCCAACAGATTCTTCTGAGCGTGTTAAATTAACCATAGAAGTAATTCCAACTATATCTAAGATAAGAGCAACCCTACCATCTCCCATAAGAGTAGTACCTGCATAACAGGGTATATGCTTAAGATGACTACCTAGTGGTTTAACAACAATTTCTTCAGAATCACTTATACCATCTACAACTAGACCAAAAGGTCTCTCTCCAGTATCTAAAACAACAATATTCATACCATCATGTTCAGCATCTTGCTCACGACTCCCATATCCTAAAATTTGTCTTAATCTAACAAGAGGTAATATCTGCCCTCTTAATCTATAAAATTCTGAATCTCCTATTATCTGTACATCTCTTTTTTTAGCCTCAGATGAAAGTCTAACAAGCTCAACTAGATTTACCTGAGGTATTGCATATCTTTGCCCTGCAGTATGAACAATCAATGCAGGTATAATTGCCAATGTTAATGGAATCTTGATACGTACAGTTGTGCCCTTACCTACTTCACTTTGTAGATCTACTGCACCACCTAATTTTTCTATATTGGTCTTAACAACATCCATTCCAACGCCGCGTCCAGATATATTAGTGACCTTTTCTGCAGTAGAAAATCCTGGCTGGAATATAAGCATAAGGGCGTCTCTATCTGAGAGATTTTCTGCCTGCTCCGGTGTAAGAATCCCTTTTTCAATAGCCTTTTTCTTTACTTTTTGAGGATCAATACCAGCGCCATCATCTTGAATTTCTATAATAACTTGCCCACCTTCATGGTATGCCCTCATTACTAGGGTACCTACAGGAGGTTTGCCCCTTTGAACTCTTATATCAGGTGGCTCAATACCATGGTCTATAGAATTTCTGACCATATGTGTTAAAGGATCTTTTATTACTTCAATTATAGAACGGTCCAACTCTGTATCTGCACCCTCTATACGAAGTTGAACCTGTTTGTTAGCTTGATGAGATAGATCCCTTACAATACGAGGGAACTTATTAAATACATTTCCAACAGGCTGCATTCGAGTCTTCATAATCTGCTCTTGCAGCTCTGTAACAACTAAACTCATCCTTTGATTTGCAGTAAGGAGTTCTGGTTCATTTAATTGGCTTGCAATCTGAGCAAGTCTATTTCTAGAAAGGACTAGCTCTCCTGCTAAGTTCATCAATTTATCTAACAATTGTACATCCACCCTTACATGAGTTTCTGTAAGATGGGCAGAAGATATTGGTCGAGGTTTTTTGGGAGTAGTCTTCTTTTGGACAGTTTGACTCTTTTTCTCTTCTACTTTAGTTTCTTGTTTCTTTTCTTCTGTAGCTCTAGCTTCTTTCTTTTCTTCCTCCTTCTTTTCTTCCTTAGAGACAGCCTCTTGCTTTTTCTCTTCTTTTACCTCTTCCTTAGAGCTATCTTTTTCTTTACTTTCTTCTGTAGAAGTCTTTTCTCCACCAGATGCACCAGAGTCCTTTGTTATCTTTTCAGCGAAATTTCTAAGATCTACTATAAAATCTAAATAAGCTATATCATCTGGTTCCTTCCCTTCTTGTTCAAGACTTGCAAGAATGGCCTTTATATTATCAACAGCCTGTAATAGCATGTCGATAATCTCTTCATTTACTTGTACGACACCATCTCTTAGTTTAGAAAGGATATCCTCTGCAAAATGGGCAATACCTTCTAGTGTAGTATAACCAAAGAACCCTGCTGTTCCTTTAATAGTATGTATAGTTCTAAAAATACTCTTAATAAGCTCTGGATTATCTGGTTCTTGCTCTAGTTCAACAAAAGCCTGATCTAGTTCTTCAAGATTTTCTTTTGCCTCTGCCAAAAAATCTTTAAGGATATCATCTTCCATCCCAGCCATAATAAACCCCCTTTATGATCACCACATTTAGTAGAATTATTATCCCTGTTTTTTCCAACAAACTGCCCTACCAAACATCACTCTTTTCATATTAGAAGGAAGCCCTACTGGTGTCTCTGTAGCACCTAAAAATAGATATCCACCAGGATTTAATACCTTAACTAGCTTTTCTAAAATTTTCTTTTTAGTTTCAAGATCAAAATATATTAAAACATATCTACAGAAAATAACGTCAAAAGTTCCAACACCAGTAAATGGAGCAAGTAGATTCATAGTCTTAAATTTGACCATACGCTTTACTTTCTCATTTATCATCCAAAACGCCCCTTGCTGCTTAAAGTATTTAATCAAAAGCGTTATAGGTAATCCTCTATTTGCTTCTACCTGAGTATATCGGCCGTCTTGCCCTTTCTTTACAGCTTTATATGAAATATCTGTTGCAAGGATTTCTACCTTCCAACTAGCAAGCTGAGGAAAATGCTCTAAAATAAGGAGTGCGATACTATATGGTTCTTGCCCTGTAGAACAAGCAGCACTCCAAAAACGCATAGTTCTTTTACTTTTATTTTTTTCTATAAGTTCAGGTATGATATGTTTATGAAGGGCATTAAATGGATGTTGATCCCTGAAAAAATAGGTTTCATTTGTAGTCATCGCCTCAATAATTTCCTTTTTTAATTGAGGCGTCATATTAAAACGAGCTTTTCTATAAAGCTCATCAATGCTTCTTAGCCCTAAAACCTTAACTAGCTCTGACAATCTACTTTCAAGTAGATATTCTTTCCCTTTACTAAGGGCTATTCCACTTGATTGTTTGACCAGATCGGAGAAAAATTTAAATTCCTCCGCCGTAATCTTGGGCATTTCTTAACTCCCTAATACACATCTCTTCATTAAGTATAGCTTTTTTTACCTTGTTCCTGCTGCCTTCCTTATACCAGAAAGTCCGCAAAACTCCTGAACTGTTAAGGCTATTCGATCAAGTGGACAGACTTTATCTGCTAATCCTGCTTCAGTTACAAATTTTGGCATTCCCCATACAACGCTTGTCTCTTTATCTTGAGCAATAATAATCGCACCTTTTTGTTTAAGTACTTTACAACCTTCAAAACCATCCTGTCCCATTCCTGTCATAATTACAGCAATAACCCGACCTCCATAGACGTTTGCAACTGATTTAAACATTACATCAACAGCAGGTCGACAGCTATTTACAGGAGGTTTTTGATTAAGCTTGATAACCTTTGATGTACCAGAACTCCCAACCTCCATATGATAATCACCAGGTGCGATATACACTGTACCATGCTTTATAATATCGCCAGCCTTTGCCTCAATAACCTCTAGCTGAGACTTATCATTTAATCTCTTTGCAAGTTGTGCAGTAAATACAGGTGGCATATGTTGAACTAAAAGTATTGGTAAAGGAAAATTCTTTGGGAATTTTGGAATAACTTCGTTAAGCGCATTTGGACCACCTGTTGATACACCTATAGCTACTACTTCTGGTCTTAAAGTTGGACGTATAATCTGCCTACCATGAGATATAGACTTTAGGGTTTTATTTATACTTGGTTGAGTTGCTGTTTCTTTGTTAGGAGTAGAAATTTTGCCTTTTCTATTAATTAGTGGCTTAACTGGTGTTACAGTCCTTCTTACTATAGGTCTTCTTCTTTGATGTCTACTTACAGCAAAGGCCTTTATCTTAGGGATTAATTCCTCTTTTATACGTCTAACACTTTCTGAAAATGCCCCTGTACCTGTAGGCTTTGGAACAAAATCAAAGGCACCTTTTGAAAGTGCTTCAAGGGTAGTTTGTGCCCCTTTTGAAGTAAGAGAAGAAAACATTATAACGCCAACATTTAGACGTTGACGTCGTATTTCATCTAAGGTCTGAAGCCCATCCATCTCTGGCATTTCTACATCTAGAATTACTAAGTCGGGCTTCAGCTCTTTTATCTTTTCTATACCCTTTTTACCATTATTGGCTGTGCCAACAACTCTAATGCCTGCTGTACGAGATAAGGCATCCTGTAAAATCTTTCTAAAAACTACTGAATCGTCTACAATTAAAATTTTTATCATAAGCCTAATAACATACTAATTTTTTCTTGTAACATTTCTGGGGTAAATGGTTTCATTAAATATTCATTTGCCCCTGCCATTACCGCCCTAATAATATTCTCTTGTTGATTTTCGGTTGTAACCATCATTACCTTTACATCATTCCAATTTGCATTTTCTCTAATTTTAACCAGGCAATCATAGCCCTCCATCTCTGGCATATACCAATCTAAAAGAACTAGATCAAAAGGACCTTGTTCCTTTAGTTTTTCTAGAGCCACCTTGCCATTTTCAGCCTCTACAATTTCGTCGAAGACTCCCATCTTTTTTAAGCCTGACTTTATAATATTTCTCATAGCTTGGGAGTCGTCTACGACTAAGACTTTCATACCAACACCCCTCTATGCCCGGGCATATGGGCAGTTCTTATACTGCCGGTATATATTGGCTAACATCATTTCTAAAACAAAAAGCCATCTTAGAACGATAGAAATCATTTAACTCTAACTGTATTTGTCTTTTCTCTTATCGGAAGGGAAAACTTTTTCTTCAATCACAAAAAGAAAAAGATAGGAATTGGAATAAGAAGAAATGTATTATCAACTAAAAAAGGGATATAAAATCAATCTGTTAAATATCTGTCAAAAATTTTATTAGCACAAGAAACAGCATCTACATTATCATCTAATTCTATTAAAGGAATCTGATTGATCTCACATTCAAATAGTTTATCACTAAGTGGCATAAAACCACCAAATTGTAGATCTGTATCTTTTGTACTTTTGTCAATAAAATCTTTCAGTGCCTCAGGGATCTCTTTTGGTGTCTTATTTACAATCAAAACCTTCTGAAACACATCTACAGATAAAGCACTTGTTAACTTTGATATCCTAACTGCAGCAGTAACTCCTCTAATTGAAGCGTCAGAGACGACAAATAGAGTATGTATATTCCTTAAGTTTAACCTACTAAGATGTTCCATCCCTGCTTCATTATCTACAAGCATATATCTATAGTTGCTCTTTAGTTTATCCATTACTTGAGCAAGTATTGCATTAGCCATACAATAACATCCAGGTCCCTCTGGCTGTCCCATAACAACTAAATCAAAACCCTCGGATTCAATTATAGCTTGGTTTATTCTAAGCTCCATATATTCATTTTTGGTCATACCTACAGGGGTTTGAGTCTTCATTTGATCTCTTATCTCACCTAATGTCACATCTATGTCTAATCCTAAAAGTTCATTTAGATTTGCATTTGCATCTGCATCTACAGCTAAAACAGGTGTAAGGGCCTTCTTTAGTAAATATCTTACAACAAGAGCAGTAACAGTTGTTTTACCCGTACCCCCCTTGCCTGCCATTGCAATTATTTTTGTGTTATATGTACCCATTTATTACCTCACGCATATATAAACCTTTATTCGTTGGAATTGCTTAGCACTAAGTGGACCCTCAGGAAATTCTAATTCATAAATACTAAACAAAAAACCCTGAGAATGAATAAAGTCTAAAATCTTATCTGCTTCTTTAATACCAACACCAGGGATCTCTTTTAACACTTCAAATGAAGCATGATTTATATCAATAGGTCTAAAAAATAAAAGAGGATTGGATGTAGAAGTCTTTACAATCTTTGTATTTTCTTTTTTAGTCAGTAAAATAGAATTTAAATCTGTATTCAAAGAAATAACTGAGATACAAAAGACTAAAACAGCCCAGCTAATGATTTGTTTTATTCTAATACCTTCTAAAAACATTAATCAATATTGTTGTCTTTGTGCCTTTTTAACTCAGACTTAAGAAGTTTATAACATATCCCATCTACCAATGCCTGCCAACTAGCCTCTAAAATATCATGGGAAACACCTACTGTACCCCACTTATCGTGGTTATCTCTTGATTCAATCAAAACCCTAACTTTAGCTCCTGTTCCAGGAATCCCAGGTAAAACCCTGACCTTATAATCTGAAAGTCTCATTTCTTTAAGTTGAGGATAAAACTTTTCTAAAGCCTTTCTTATAGCATTATCCAAGGCATTTACAGGCCCATCTCCTTCTGCTGCAGTGTGTTCTACCTGCCCACCTACTTTTACTTTTACTGTAGCTTCTGCCTGAGGGGGGGTATCCTCCTTTTCTTTATGATCATATACCCTAAATCCTAATAACTCAAAATACTTACGGCTCATTCCTGTAGCCTTTCGCATTAAAAGTTCAAAAGATGCCTCTGCCCCTTCAAACTGAAATCCTTGTGCCTCAAGCTCCTTAAGTTTAGCTACAATATCTAAAACCACTGGATCATGACTATCTAAATCCAAGCCAAATTGTTTTGCCTTTGCAAGGACATTACTTTTACCTGCCAAATCAGAAACTAATATCCTTTGTACATTTCCAACTAGCTCCGGACGAATATGCTCATAAGTTTCAGGATTCCTTTGAACTGCACTTACATGTACTCCACCTTTATGAGCAAATGCACTTACACCTACATAAGGCAAATATTTATTGTGGGGTAGGTTTGCTATCTCACTTATAAATCTTGAGGTACTAGTAAGTTTATTGAGATTTTTCCCTACATTACAATCTAGTCCCATTTTTAAGACAAGAGCAGGAATAATAGAACACAAATTGGCATTACCACACCTTTCACCAAATCCATTCATTGTCCCTTGAACCTGTACTACTCCTGCTTTGACTGCCATAAGAGAGTTTGCAACTGCTACCTCGGCATCATTATGGGCATGAATACCAAGCAATACCTTTTTACCTAAAAATTTTCTAACCTCCATTACAATCTCATATATTTCATCTGGCAGAGTGCCACCATTGGTATCACAAAGTATTATACGAGAAGCCCCTGCATCTACGGCCTCTTTGACAGTCTTTAATGCATATTCTTTATAAGCCTTAAAACCGTCAAAAAAGTGCTCTGCATCATAAAATACCTGCTCTACCCTATCCTTTAACCATCTTATTGAACCACCAATGAGCTCTAAATTCCTATCTAAGCTGATCCTCAATGCATCCTTTACATGAACATCCCAACTCTTACCAAATATGGTAACTACAGGGGCACCTGAGGCAACCAGACTTTTAAGATTTGGATCTTCATCAGGAGAAAATCTTGCCAAATGTGTACTACCAAATGCTGTAATCTTTGCATGTTTTAGGTCATAAGTCTTTATCTGTGCAAAAAATTGAACATCCTTTGGATTTGCACCAGGCCATCCTCCTTCTATATAATCCACTCCTAATTCATCTAATTTTTGTGCAATTCTAAGTTTATCTTCAACAGAAAGATTAAAGTCCTCTGCCTGAGTACCATCTCTTAAAGTAGTATCATAGATCTCAATA
>CAZODM010000028.1:0-19592 GCA_964578585.1 uncultured Desulfobacterales bacterium
GACTATAAACTAGTAAAAATCAAAAAGTGGACCAGTAACTTACAGTTATAGCTAAGCTATATATAGCTTAATTAACATTAAACTCTATTTAATATTCAACAAGAAGTAATCAATAAAAAATAAAGAAGACTCTTTAGTATTACAATAAATATAACTCTCTCTATGAATAAATGAGTATTAAAGAGGAGTGCCTCTATCTCTTTAGATTTTATCTATAGGGGAGGAGATTGGATTTTATTACGGACATCAAGATTCTCTTCCTTTATATATTGTTCTTTATAAGTATTTTGGGGACTATCACCATTAGTCTTATATGTCCTTCTTCTATCTATTAAAAAGTTGCTACCTGGGAATTGTTTTACTTTCTTTTTAACTTGTGCTGCAACAACTGTTACTTCACCATAGTGCTTAAATCTATCTCCATCTAGAGGAACCACAGCTATAGACAGACTTGTAAGAGGAAATCTTTGTATCCTACCCTTTCTATCTTTACTTACAAAACAGCCTGCCTTTAGGTCATCCTCATCTAAAAATACAGTTATTAGTGAATCAAAGTGCTTAATAATATTTTTACAAACTGCTTCTACCTTGTTAGTAGGAACAATAAACACAAAATCATCTCCACCAATATGTCCAACAAAACCATCATTGCCACAAAATTCCTTAACTACATTTACCAATACCCTAGCAACCATTCTTATTACTTCATCTCCACGTGCAAATCCATATCGATCATTATAGGGCTTAAAATTGTCAATATCTACGTACCCTACAGACTTAGCCGCCTTAGAATTTATAACCTCTTGAATATTTTTAAGTATAGAGGAATTACCTGGCAGCTTTGTAAGGGGATTGTTGTCTGCTACCCTATGGGTACGAGCAAGCGCAAGCTCTATCCGCGTTATAAGCTCTTCAATTTTAGCATCAAGATCTATAATATCATCCACTGGATATATATTCCAATCTAACCCACCGGCCATTAAATCCTGTTCAGATACTACTAAAATAACAGGCATTAGCGCCATCTGAAGATCATTTTTGATAGTTTGGATAACACCTTTTGAAAGATCATTAGGTAAATCCTTTTGGATAATAACAAGATCAGGAGGATCAGCTAATAATTCATCCATTGCCTGAGTAAGGTTCTTTTTTGATAAAACAGTATGCCCTTTTGCCTCAAGACAAAGTTTGTCCTCTTGGGTATTAAAACAATCAGGAGTTAGAAGTGCTATTCGTGCCATTTGTCAAACCTTGCATCTCCTCTGCAAATTCTTCTATGTCAATAAGCCTATCTTCTATCTCTTTTATGATCTCTTTTATCTCTTTTTTAGTGAACTTGATTAGTTCCCATGCATCATGGTCCAATCTAGGCACCCAAGGGTCTCCACCATTTCCTACGCCTAAAGCCCTGATTAGTATATCGGCAAAGTGACAAATGGCTGCAATCTTTTTATATTCTCCAGCTTCACTTGGACGATGATGATACTCAACAGGTATAACTAGCCTTAAAGGGAGATTCCAATTACTGATAAGCCAGCTTGCAATAGTTTCATGACTAACTCCTAAAACTTCAAGCTCCGCTTCTCTCATAGTAATAGAGTTTTGTTCTACAAGCTCTTGTATTTTTTTATACTCATCTGGAAGCTCTGCCTTTATAACTATTTTCCCAAGATCATGTATAAGACCTGCTGTAGATATCTCTTCAGGATTATGGATATTTCTTTTTTTAGCTAATATACCTGCTGCTGTAGCACAACCTAATGAGTGCTCCCAAAGCCCTAGGTCTGATGCCTGCATTACTTCAAATATAGATGAGGTAACTATTAAAGTCTTTATTACATTAAACCCTAAAAGAACAATGGCATTAGAGACTGTTGATATCCTTTTAGGAAAACCAAAAAAAGAGGAGTTTACCATCTTTAGTAATTTACTAGTTAAAACTTGATCTGTCTCTATAACCTCTCCAAGCTGAAAGGCAGTTGTATTTTCATCTTCTACCATTTCATTTAGCTTGGTTACTATAGGAGGAATAGTTGGGAGGGTTTGGACATTTTTTAACTTTTTTTGTAGTTCTTCTGCCTGCAAAGCTTTTATCACCTCTAAGAATTACTCTTCTGCATCTCTATCCAATAATCTCCAATGGTATTCATAAGAGCAACAAGTACAGGATCATCCTTTACCCTTTCAAATCTCATTTTAAGCTGTTCTATGTTCTCCTTTAATATCTGAGTACTTTGTTTTTTATCTGCCTTCACATAAACAGAAGTTACACCAATCTTACTAAGACGTTCTAATATCTCTTTAGTTAATTCAGTAGATTTACCACATAAGATTCTTCCATCTGGTGCAGTCACATCTTTAGCTAGCACCATACCTGCTTTAGCCCGTTTTATAGAAATTCTTTGCATCTTATCCCTTAGGTTTAATTATTTAAGAAGTACTTTTGGTATTCTTCGGCCCATTTTAAGGTTTTGTTCAAGCACATAACCAACCTTTAATAACACATCCTCTTTAAAATAATCGGACATAAACTGAATACCTATAGGAAGTCCCTTGCTAGATATAGCACAAGGCATAGAAAGCCCTGGGATACCTGCTAGGTTAACTGATATTGTAAATATATCAGAAAGATACATTTGAAGAGGATCGTCAAGTTTTTCACCTAACTTAAATGCAGGAGTTGGAGTGACAGGAGTTGCAATAACATCACAGTTATTAAATGCCTCTTTAAAATCTTTTATTATTAAGGTCCTTACTTGGGAGGCCTTTTTATAGTATGCATCATAATAGCCAGCAGATAATGCATAAGTACCTATCATGATTCGTCTTTTTACTTCAGGACCAAAGCCTTGAGCACGAGTCAACTTATACATCTCAGAAAGATTTTCATATCCCTTTGCCCTAAAGCCATACTTTACTCCATCATAACGAGATAGATTTGAACATGCCTCAGCTGGAGCTATTAGATAGTAGGTGGCTATTGCATATTCAGTATGAGGTAGAGATATTTCAATAATTTCTGCTCCAAGTTCAGAGAGTTTATCAATTGAAGCCCTTACAGAGTCTTCAACCTCCTTATCTACTCCAGAAACAAAATATTCTTTAGGCAGTCCTATCCTTAAACCTTTTATAAAGGAGTCAGCATCTTTTATTGCCTCCAGATAGTCTGGAACAGGAAAATCAACTGAGGTAGAATCCTTAGTATCATGACCTGCAATCACATTCATAAGCATTGCACAGTCTGTTATATCTCTACATATTGGTCCTACTTGATCAAGAGATGATGCAAATGCAACAAGACCAAAACGAGAGACCCTACCATAGGTCGGCTTCATCCCTACTACACCACAATGAGATGCTGGC
This sequence comes from uncultured Desulfobacterales bacterium, assembly GCA_964578585.1. Lineage (GTDB taxonomy): Bacteria > Desulfobacterota > Dissulfuribacteria > Dissulfuribacterales > JAMONC01 > JAMONC01. The sequence continues at coordinate 3,364 of CAZODM010000028.1, forward strand.
TGCCTTATAGAACCACCAGTGTCTGAACCCAAAGAAGCTGCACAAAGCCTTGCAGAAACAGCCGCAGCAGAACCACCACTTGAACCTCCTGGGACTCGCTCTAAATCCCAAGGATTGTGAGTAGGGAAAAATGCAGAATTTTCTGTAGATGACCCCATTGCAAACTCATCCATATTTAACTTCCCTAAAAATACTGCCTCTTGTGCCTTTAATCTTTCAATAACTGTTGCATCATAAGGTGGTATAAAGTTCTCAAGCATCTTTGATGCACAAGTAGTTCTAACACCTTTAGTACAAAGAACATCTTTTATCCCAAGAGGAACACCAGTAAAAGGCATCCAATTGCCAGAATCTATCCTTTCTTGAGCCTTCTTAGCCTGCTCAAAAGCAATATCTTTTGTAACCGTAAGATATGATTTTACTAAGGGATCTATCTGCTCTATCTGTTCTATATATGCCTTTGTAACCTCTTCACAAGATATTTCTTTAGCCTTTAGTTTTTTACTTAGTTCATATGCTGTAAGTTCTGTTAATTCAGACATATCTTACCCCTATCATAGTATGTTTTGTTATTTACTTTTTTACATTAAATAACCCTTGGTACTACAAAGAAATCTTCTTCCCTTTCAGGTGCATTTGATAGAGACTCTTGTGTAGTAATTACTTGATGTACTTCATCTGATTTATATGGTGTATCAAGTTCTACTGCATGAAACGTTGGCTCAATACCTGAGGTATCTAATTCCCCTAGCTTATCTACATATGTAAGGATATCGTTTAACTGCTGCGAAAAAGATTTTAACTCTTCCTCTGAAAAGGTAAGTCTTGCAAGATCAGCAACATGCTTAATCTCTTCAATTGTTATCTTCACTTTAATATCCTCCAGTTAAGGTAAAATCTTCAATAACAATAAAGATTATTACCACATCTTTTTAAGAAACCCAAGAAGTAAACTCTATTCTTTGTTTGAAAGACACTTAAGTGCATATGTAATAAGTTGCTTTAGATTACTTTTTGATACTATATCTGTCCCAATAGCATTAATAGCATCCATTGCTTCTTTATACGTATAACCTAAATTTAAAAGCGCAGATACTGCATCATCTATAAGCTGATTTCTTGTTTTATTATTAACAGATAAAGATTCTATGCCAATATCTGCTTTTTCTTTTATCTTTAAAAATTTTTTTGCTTGTTCTTTAAGATCTACACAAAGTCTTGCAGCAGTCTTTTTGCCAACCCCATGTATGGACTGAAGTCTCTTAATATCTTCTTTAGCAAGTACTTTTAAAAGTTCCATGCCAGAAAGTCTTGAAAGCAGATTTAAAGCAAGTTTTGGACCTACACCAGAGACCTCAAGAAGTAATCTAAATATATCTCTATCAAACCGATTTAAAAAACCAAAAAGAGATACACTGTCTTCTTTAAATACAAGATGGGTAAAAAGGACTATTTCATCTTTATCCAAAGAGATAGATGCCAGATTAGACTCTGGCATATATAGCTCATAGCCTACTCCATTTACATCTAATACAATACCTTGATCCCATTTGTATATAATATAACCCCGAAGCTGACCTATCATAAATTTATAAATTAAAACGCCCTAGTTGTATTTTTAAACCTTCTCATCTGCATGTGACAAATTCCGACAGCTAGGGCGTCTGCTGCATCTTTAGGAGGCAAAAATTTAAGCCCTAATATAGTTTTAACCATATACTGTACTTGTTCTTTACTTGCCCGACCATAACCAACAACAGCTTGTTTTACTTGACTAGGGCTATATTCATCTATCTTTATGCCTGCATGTATCAAAGAAAGAGCTATTACTCCCCTAACTTCACCAAGAACAATGGCTGTCTTAGAATTCATAGAGTGAAATGCCTGCTCTATAGCCCCTTCATCAACATTATATCTTTTTACTGCTTCAGATACACCTTCATATATAATAGCTAGCCTATCAAAAAGACTAAGCCTTCCCTTTGGCCTTATTACTCCAAAATCTACGCACTTAAGCTTAGAGCCTTGTTGACAAACAATTCCATAACCTGTGGCATGTGAACCAGGATCTACCCCTATTATATTAACCACCTGCTACCTTCTCCAAGATGGCATCGGGAATATCAAAGTTGGCATATACATGTTGAACATCATCATGATCTTCAAGAGCTTCCATTAATTTTAAAATTTGACTTGCCTGTTTTTCATCTTCTACTTTAACTGTAGTTTTGGGGACCATAGTAATTTGTGCAGATACAAAAGGGATAGAGTTTTTCTCCAACTCAGCCTTTACTTTTTCAAAATCTTCAGGACTTGTATGTATCTCCCACTCCTTTTCTTGCTCTTGAAGATCATCAGCTCCTGCTTCAAGAGCTATTGTCATAAGAGTATCTTCATCTACTTTATCCTTCTCTACAATAATTAATCCCTTCTTTTCAAATATCCATGCAACACTACCAGGTTCACCTAAGTTACCCCCTCTTTTAGAAAAAAGATATCTCATTTCAGCAACAGTGCGCTGACGGTTATCTGTCATAGCCTCAATTAATACAGCAACTCCCCCAGGAGCATAACCCTCATAGGTTACTTCTTCATAATAGACACCTTCAATCTCTCCAGTGCCCTTTTTAATTGCCCTCTCTATTCTATCCTTAGGCATATTTTCTGATTTTGCTGCAGCAATAGCAGCCCTAAGTCGAGGGTTTGCAGAAGGATCACCACCACCAAGCCTTGCTGCAACCATTATTTCTCTAATAAGCTTTGTAAATATCTTTCCTCTTTTGGCATCTTGTGCTGCCTTTTTATGCTTTATCGTGCTCCATTTGGAATGACCTGACATGAGTTGGCCTCCATAAAACTTTTATTTTAATTCCAGCCAGTTCTTACTTTTTCATAGAACCTAGCTATATCTTGTTTTAAAAATTCTTTTATCCTTTGTATATTTTTCTTATGGGATATCCAAAGCTGTTTTCTTGCCTGTTTTGAAAGAAGCTCTACTACATCAGCCTTAACCCTTTCCCAAATATCACGTAGATAATCAGTATCTAGCACAACTAATCTATCTGGATTTTCAATGCAATACTTAACATGGTTTGGGAACAAAATTCGTTGTACATAAAGAGATGAAAGCCCAAACACAGCTAATATTCCAATAATAGGCCAAAGTAGATTTTCAAAAGTTACGTTACCATTTAAAAGTGCAGAAATAAATGGAACTTGAGGATAGTGGAATAATAATTTCATCAAGACATCTGTAAAGAAGAATGCTATAATACCTATTAATGTGGTTGTCTTAAACACCGTCCAAAATTTCTTCTTAAAACCTTCCTGAAAAGATCTTAGTGCCTCTGCCTTTAAAAGAAGCTCTCTAAGAACTCTATCTACCTCTTGAAGGATGTGGTTTAAACGAAGTTGAGGTGCCTTAGATACATTTTGCTTTAACTCTTCTCGTTCTGAAAGCCATATCTCAAAACCCTCTGGGATCTTTTTACCTGCAGAAGGAGAAAATGTTAAATATATTCTGGGGATATCCTTTCTACCAGTCATCTGAGAGAGATTCCAACAAAGTGTTCCATAAGAACGAACAAGATCTGCTACATTTTCACATTCATCAATCCTGTTTAACACATAAAGCACTCTATCTTCTCCTGCTGCTTCAGGAAGAGTTGCCCTTATAGCCTTATATGTCTCTTTGATAGTACCTGCCTTATGAGGATCAAACATCAAAATAATAAGATCTGCCATTCTGGCAAGCTCACCAACAACCCCTAAGTAATCATAACCTCTATCCTTTTCTGTTACAGAATCAAGCATCCCTGGGGTATCTATCAGGGCTAAATCCTGAAGAATAGGACTATTTATACGTTTTAATATTAGATGAGAAATAAGTGCATCTCCAAATCTACGTAAGGATTCAAACGGAAGTGATTCATCGTTAACAACTGTTGCTCCAGGTACCTCCCCTTCTTTCTCACCGTGACTGGGAGCTGTTAGTATTGTAAAAGAGTCATCAGTTGGAGCTTGTCCTGTTCTTTGGACCTGAGTTCCTAAGAGTTCATTTATAAATGTTGACTTACCAGATGAATAATTACCTATGATCAGGACAAGAGGCCGCCACTGTAGAGGACGGATTAACTCCTCAACATTAAGCCCATAACGATCAAGGATTGGGCCCATCTTTTTTCTCAGTTTGTCTTCTATCTCTTTTGCAAGTATTACATCAGGCTTTTCAGAATCCATTATATTCCCTCCCCTTAAGGACAGAGGAACATGCCCAGGGATATTAAAAAGAGTCTAACAAAAATTTTTATAAATACCATACCTTGTTTATAATAGCTAGTCTAGAAAAGAAACACAAAATAAATCTATTAAACCTAAAAAATGGCGCTAATGCAATGCTATGTCACATTCTACAATTAATTGAAGCATAAAGGACTATTTTTTGCAGGAATTGATTAAGCTTAAATATGTAAACAAAAAACCAAAGGGGTTAACTTAATCTAGTTTGTATGCTAAGTTTAAAAACGAGAGGAGGATAAAAAGATATAAACTTGGAGGGGAGCTATGAAAAAGCGATTATTTTATAAAATGGTTGGGGTGGTGGGATGCCTATTGTTTGTTACTTTTACGAGTTTAGCTATCGCAGCCAATTACAGCGATCTCTATCCTTATCTTAAAAAATTGTCTGGTTGGAAAGCTAAAGCTCCAACAGGGGCAAGTGTACAAATGCCAGATCTACATCTAATTACAGCTACAAGAGAATATAAAAAAGGTAAAAAGAGCCTAACCGCCATGATTATGATAGGACCACAAGCCCTTGCCTCTTGGCTACCTTATGCTGAGGGTTTTAAATTAGACACCCCCAATGAACTTGTAACTACACAAAAGATAAAAGACTTCCCTGTACAAATAATATATGACAAAAAGAATCACTGTGGCGGCATATTAGTTGAATTATCTGCTCCAGAGGATAGTGGGAGTAGAAAAGCTGCTGCATTTCATCTAAGCTTTAACTCAATGGGACCAGAAGAAGCCCTAAAAATTGCAGAAAAATTTGACTGGGAAGGGATGCAAAAGGCAGTAAAAAAATTTGTTAAATAACCTAAGTAAACAAAATGAATCGTGAATTGGCTGTGGAACGAGATATAAGATTTGAAGTACTAGGTATTTTAGGTGTTGCAATTTCTTTATTTATATTTGCAGCACTTATCAGTTATTCTCCAAACGATCCATGTCTTACCACATATAGCTTCCACGGCTCTACAAATTGGATGGGACCTGTAGGAGCACACCTGGCAGCCTTTTTATTCACTATATTTGGATACGCTTCTTATTGGATTCCACTATTAATCCTGGCTGTGTCTTGGCCATTTTTAAAAGGCTATGGATGGTCTAAGGCTATAGTTTGGGTTGTAGGTGGATGGATACAACTTTTGATTGCTACATCTATTGCCCTTTCTTACTGGATTCAAAATGGTACAGAGATTTCTAATACTCATTTAAGTATGGCAGGTGGAGTCTTAGGGATTGAAATCTCTAATTTTTTAATCAACTGGTTTGGAGCTGGTGGCTTAGTACTGTTTGTAATTGTACTGTCTTTAACAGGTATTGTAACAGCAACTCCTATATCTATTGTATCTGTAATTGAAAATTCAATTTTGTATCTAAAAAATAAAACTAAAGAAAAGACTCAAAAGATTTCATTAAAGGATACAAGCATTAAATTAGATACTGATAATCCAAAAGAATTAACTAAAGAAGATGAGTTACCAATACCTCATATAGTCTCACCCCCTAAACCAGAAAAAGAAGAAACTAGCAGCTCTAAAGAAAAGACAGAGTTTCATTTAGAGGCACCAAAAGGAGAATTTAAACTCCCTCCCCTTGATCTTCTTGAAGATATAGACTCTGAAGATGCTAAAATACCAAAAGAAGTTTACTTAACAAATGCTCAAATACTTGAACAAAAACTAAAAGACTTTGGGGTATCAGGTAAAATTGTAGAGATATGCCCAGGGCCTGTAATAACTATGTATGAATTTTCTCCTGCACCAGGGGTAAAAATAAACAAAATAGCATCGCTTGCAGACGATCTAGCACTCGCACTTAAAAGTACAAGTATTAGAATCGTTGCCCCTATTCCAGGAAAGGGAGTAATTGGGATTGAGCTTGCAAATCCCAAACGTCAGATTGTCTCCTTAAAGGCGCTTTTAGCAAGTAAGGCATTTAAAAACCATAAAGGTACGCTCCCACTTGCACTAGGACAAGACATCGTTGGTCAGCCTGTTGTTACAGATCTATCTAAGATGCCCCATCTTTTAATTGCAGGTGCCACAGGTACAGGTAAAAGCGTCGGGCTTAATGCAATGATATGTTCTCTTTTATATAGACACTTTCCTGATAAGCTACGTCTTTTAATGATAGATCCTAAAAGAATTGAGCTTTCTCTGTACGATGGTATACCCCATCTTTTACATCCTGTTGTAAACGAGCCTAAAGAGGCAACAAGAGCACTTAGATGGGCTGTTATGGAGATGGAAAGAAGATATAGCCTTCTTGAAGAGGCAAAGTGTAGAAATCTCGAGGGCTATAATAAGAAGGTAGATGAGCCTCTTCCTTACCTAGTTATTATAATTGATGAGTTAGCAGATTTGATGATGGTATCTTCTAAGGAAGTTGAATCTTCTATTGCAAGACTTGCGCAAATGGCTAGAGCAGCGGGAATACACCTGATTGTAGCAACTCAAAGACCTTCAGTTGATGTCTTAACAGGGCTTATTAAAGCAAACTTTCCTGCAAGGATCTCATTTAAAGTATCTTCTAAGGTAGACTCTAGAACTATACTAGATATTACAGGAGCAGAAAGACTTTTGGGTATGGGGGATATGCTATTTTTGGCCCCTGGTACAGCTACACCTGAAAGGATTCACGGTGCTTATGTATCTGAAGCAGAGATATCTAAGATTGTAGAATTCTTAAAGGTTCAGGCAGAACCAGAATATGACCTAAGTGTTGTAGAGCCAGTTGCAGGCGAAGAAGAAGCGGTAAAAACTGGAAGTGGTAATGAAGAATTTGATGAAAAATATGATGAAGCTGTAGAAATAGTAACAAGTACAGGACATGCCTCTATATCCATGATTCAAAGACGACTTAGGATTGGTTATAATCGTGCAGCGCGCATAATCGAACAAATGGAAAAGGAAGGTATTGTAAGCCCAACAGATGCAATGGGTAGAAGAAAGGTATTAGCAAGGGATTTATCAAAGTTGTAAAAAAAAATGGTAATACTTAGGATATAAAAACTATGATAAATAAGCTAAAAAAATTTTTGTCAATAATATTTATTGTTATAGTTTTTTCTTTTGTGTTATCCAAAACAAACTCCATATCAAAAGAAATATCTCCTAAAGGGCAACTAGTTGTCACACAACAGTTAGATAAAGATATTAAAAAACTAGCTAAAGAATTAAAAGATGCCTATACACACATAAATAGTTTAAAGGCAAAATTTTATCAACAGACATGGACTTCTGGTTCAAGCCAGCCCATTTTGGCACAAGGCAGTGTATGGCTAAAAAGACCAAATTTAATGAGATGGCAGTATGATAAGCCTTATAAACAACTAATTATAGCTGGTCTTAGAGATGTATATATCTACCAACCAGAGCAACATCAGGTGATGGTTATCCCTAGAAACAGATTTTTGACAAGCCAAATAACAAATGCCTTTTTTACTGGGGATCTAGGGTTAAGCCATTTTTTCTATCTTAAACTTCCTAAGAATTCTAAAAATAGCATAATATTAATCCCAATTAGGACAGAGCCACAGGTAAAACAGATAGAAATCACCTTAGATCCTAAGAGTCATCTTATAAAAGAAATTTGGATTAAAGATCAAATGGGGGGCAATACTCATATCCTCTTTAGTAATATTATAAAGAATCCTAAAGTTTCAGATAAGATGTTTCAATTTACACCACCAAAAGGAGTAAAGATATTTAATAGTCCTAGAGATTAAAAAATTAAATAAGAGGTCTTAAAAAATGGATAAGCTTCAAGCAGAGATCAAAAGACTCGCACGGGAGAAAAATGCTATTATTCTTGCCCATAACTACCAACCGGCAGAAATACAGGATGTAGCAGACTTGGTGGGAGATTCTTTAGAACTTAGTCTTAAAGCCAAAAATACAGATGCAGATATAATAATATTTTGTGGTGTACACTTTATGGCAGAAACTGCTGCAATAGTATGTCCAGATAAAAAGGTAGTTATTCCCCGAATAGATGCAGGATGTCAAATGGCGGATATGCTTGATGTAAAAAAATTAAAACAGGAAAAGTATAAATACAAAGACAACATTCCAGTGGTTACTTATGTAAATTCAACTGCGCAAGTAAAGGCAGAAAGTACTATATGTTGTACCTCTGCCAATTCCATTAGAGTTGTAAATTCTTTAGAAGAAGATGAAGTACTGATGGTACCAGACAGAAACCTTGCAAACTGGACTTCTATAAACACATCTAAAACGATTCACTATTTTAATGGATACTGCCCAATACATGAGTTGTTAACAAAAAAAGAGATAGAAAGATTGTTACAAGAATATCCGGATGCACAGGTAATGGTACACCCAGAGTGTAGGCCAGAGGTTGTAAGCATGGCGCATGTAGTAAAAAGTACAAGTGGTATGCTAAGCTATCCAGAAATAAGTAACGCAAAGACATTTATTGTTGCTACAGAAGTAGGTATGTTACATCCTTTAAAAAAGAAATATCCAGATAGGACCTTCATTCCTGCCTCTCCTAAAATGATATGTCCAGATATGAAACTTATCTCTTTAGAAATACTTTTAAATGCTATAAAGACTGAAGCCCCTCAAGTAAAGATAAAAGAAGATATAAGAAAAAGGGCTTTAGGAAGTGTGGAAAGAATGCTTGCTTTAAGTAGATAGTTTAAGGGTGAATCTAAGGTCTCACTATGACTAAAAAGTCACAGTATCTTTGGTGACAAAAATTGTCTAATAGTGAAATTTTACGACAAGTCCCATATTATCGGTTAACATCTTTATGGGTTTTGATGTTACCAAATTATCTTGATCATTCTTATTTGCCTTTAAAACCTTTTGAGTACCATCCAAAGAATATACACTTTGGGCATGATCAAAACGCATCCAATGTATAGAAACAGAAGAACACGCACCTAGCCAGATAGGTAGTGTAGCTAAGAGAATAAATTTTTTGAGTTTTTTTATGTTAAAAAATAACCACCGCATTCTTCTTATCTTCTTTGAATTTATTTTAAATAATTCTAAACAGTTGTAAATGCAAATCAAGTGCCTAATTTTCATTGGAACCAGTTATTGTTTTATATGCCCACTCAAGTATGGGTTTTACTCTATCTCCAACCCTTTTTGTAGCCTCTTTATATGTAAACCAACCAAAAGAGTCATGCTCAGGCCTTCCTAACTCTGGACTAACAGGCAAAAAAACCTTCTCCGTATTTGATTTAGCAATAAAATATCTTGCAATCTTTCGCCCACCTCTATAAGGACGAGAATCTTTATAGTTATAACCCCATAAGAATTCTAATTGATCTGGCTTAATACCTGTTTCTTCCTCTACTTCTCTTAGTGCAGTTTTTAGATCTTCCTCTCCTTTTTCTACAATCCCTTTTGGGAAATCCCAAAAACCATAAGCCTCTAACAACAAGAAATACCAATCCCTTTCTTTCTTTTTCACAATTACTATTCCTGCCGAAATTGTATCTATTGTCATAAAATCCTCCTTTTAGGACTACTAAATCAATATTATTCATCTAGTTTGGGTTGCCAAGTACTAAGGCTATGTTTATGTTACCTAAAGAAATCAAAGAACTCTTTAAAATCTCTAGTTAAGAGAGGGATAGAGGAATGCTTAAGCCACTTTCTTTAATGTCAGTTGTAATAATTGCTGCTCTTATTTGTTTCATTATACTAACATTTTTTGCTATATCCTTTTTAAAACAGATTTCTTCTACTGTAAAAAAGTTAGAAGGTAGTCTTTCTGAATTAGATAAATTTTTAAATGAAACATTAAATACTATATCTCCCGCTATAAAAAATCTTGAATTGTTAGAGGCCCAAATTACAGAAGCAGTTAAAGAGTTAAATGAATGTAGCAAAAAGATAAGTAAAAATATAGAACCACTTCTTATTGAGACTCAAAAGACAATAGTTTCTTATAGAGAATTGGCACAAACAATGCAGGGGACTATAGATAAAGATGTAAATGTATTGATAATAGAGATACAACAATTTGCTAAGCAGTTACAATCACTTGCTCTAAATATCGAGCAAAAACTTGATGCAACACAAGAACTTGTTGAAGCAACTAGGCTTGCTGGTAAAAAAGCCAAACTTATAACTCAGATTACTACTGAGGCATTAAGTGGGCTTGCAGTACAAATAGCTAGCATAGCTACAGGGGTTAGGACATCTTTAGACTTTTTATCTAAAAACCTTATAACAAAGGGAGGTGACAACTCATGTGTGGTGAAAACAAATTCTCTGCCGGAGCCGTAGTAGTTTCCTTCTTATTAGGAGGAGCAGTTGGTGCAGGTTTGGCTGTACTCTTAACTCCCAAATCTGGTCCAGAGACCAGAGAGGCTATAAAACAACAGGCAGATACAGTAAAAAGCGAAGCCCTTCGTATTGCTGATGAACTAAAAGCCAAGGCAGAAGAGCTTGTAGAAAAGAGCAAGGACTTAGTAGAACAAAAAAAGGCTATATTAGAAAGTGCCCTTGAAGCAGGCAAGGAAGCCATGGAAAGAGAAAAAGAGAGACTTTTAAGCAAGGTGAAAAAAGAAACTGCTGAAGAAGAAGCCTAACAATTATAAGAGGCAGGCACACCTGCCTCTTTCCCTACATTTTTTAATGAATTAGTTTTTTCGAGTAATTAAAAAATGTTTGTTAGTACTATCTATACCAGTACTCCAGCCTAGTTTTTCTCTTAATATTGCAAAATAATCTCTCAATCTAGACTTTATGAGCCATAAAGGCTCTTTTGCCCTTTTTACTACTACTTTATCTTTATTACTTAGAGGATGTCCTATTCTTCCATCTACAATTAAAGTAACATCTCGTGAAAGTTCAACCGGGCTATCTTTTTGTTCTTTTGATATACTGCTGTCTTGGTTAGTCCAATATTTAAAGTTTAATTCTATAGTAGAATTTGCTGGTAATATAAGAGGTCTTGCACTTAAAGCAAATGGACATATTGGAGTTAACACAATTGCATCTACACAAGGATGTATAATAGGTCCCCCTGCAGAAAGATTATAAGCAGTTGAACCAGTAGGAGACGAAATTATAAGTCCATCTCCTCTATATACAGTTAAAAACGAATCATCCACCCATGTCGGTATATTAATCATTCTACCTAGAGGCCCTTTAGCTATAACTACCTCGTTTAATGCATAATAAGAGGTTAAGAGTTTATTGCTACAATCACGAACCTCTACTTTAAACATTAAACGCTTTTCAACTTCAAAGTCACCTTGTAGTAGACCCTCGATTGCATTTTCGATCTCTTCTGAAGTAGTCTCTGTTAAAAAACCTAGTCCACCTAGGTTAATCCCCAATATGGGAATCTCTGAGCTACCTACTTCACCTGCTACATGTAAAAGTGTACCATCTCCACCTAATACAATCACAGCATCACTTTTTGGATCCACCCTACCTGATATTACTTCAACATCTCTATTTAAAAGATATTCTATGACATTTTGCCCAATTCTTTGGGCTAAATAAGAATTAGGTTTTGTTACAAGGCTTATCTTTTTTACCTTTTTTATAATCTTTGTCATTGTTGAGGTCCTACCTGCACAAGTACATATCCATTTGTATTAAGTATCTTCTGAGCAACTTGTTGTACCATAGCAGCAGTAACATTTTGGATCTTCTCTGGATATCTAGCCTCAAAATCATAGCCAAGGCCATATATTTCGTCTAATGCCATACTTAATGCCTGCGCATCGTTGGTCTGAAGAGCTATCTCATGTGTTCCAATAAGCCATTTTTTCGCTCTATTTAACTCTTGCTGAGTTACTGGAGCTTGAACTACTCCATAAATATCCTGCCACAGTGCTTTAATGACCCTATCTTGGTTTTGGGGTGTAGTTGCTACATAAAATGCAAAGTAACCATAATCTACTCCTAATCCCAAAATCGAAGTAACTTCATAACAAAGTCCTTGTTTATCTCTAATATCTTCAAAAAGTCTTCCACCCTGTCCTGAAAGTAGTGCATCAAGGACCTCCAATGGCCACCTATCTTGACTAGTAAATGTAACACCTCTAAACCCTAATACTATTTGTACTTGTTGTGCATTTCTACTCAAAGAAACACACTTTGGAGAATTAAGTGGAGCCGGAGCTGGGGGGGTTGGAAGAGGTGTCTCATTGGATACAGTCCAATTGCCAAAAAGCTCTTTTACTTCAGCTATTACTTTATCTACATTTATATCACCTACAATAGCCAACACTGCCCTATCAGGTACTACGTATTGAGTATATATTTTCTTTAAATCTTTAGCTGTAATTTTTTCAATGACCTCCTTAGTGCCTAAAGGATTCATGCTATATGGATGAGGACTAAATAAAAGCCTTCTAAATTCGAGCATTGCCACTGCTGGAAGATTATCCTCTTGTCTTTTAAGCCTTGCAAGCATAATAGGACGAACTTTATTTACCTCATCTGGTGAAAATGTTGGATCAAGTGCAACCTCTGCAAAAAGTTTAAGCCCTTTACTAAAGGTACTACTTAAAAATTGCCCTCGAAGTCCAAATGTATTCATGCCAGAAAAACCACTTATAGAACCACCCAACTCTGAAACAGCCTCAGCAAGACCTTGTGCACTATGTTCTGTTGTACCCCTTGGCCAAACTTGCGCAAGATATGCAAATATTCCATTGTCTTTAGGTGTCTCACAACGAAGTCCTCCAGGCAAAACCAATCTTACGGCTACAGCAGGTACTCCTGGAGTCCTCTTCATTAAAAGAGTAAGTCCATTTGAAAGTACTAAACGCCTTATAGGATAAACAATAGAATTATTAGATGAGGACTGAACACCTTGAGCCTCAAGTTCTGCATCTTGAATAATTGGAACAAGTCTCTGGGGTGTAATATCAACTGTAACATTATCTGGAAGCTCCATTGCAATATTTATATTGCTATCTTTAAAGAGCTTATTTGCAACCCTCATTATATCAGCAGCAGTTACAGACTCTACTGCTTTTAGATATTTCTGAACTGCTCCAGGATCCCCTGCTAGGGTCTGAAACACCCCTAGCTTTTGGGCTTCACCAGACATCGTTTCTTGATCATATATAAATTCACTTTCAACCTGCACCTTTGCTCGTTGTAATTCTTCATTTAAGACTTGATTATATTTTAACCGGTATATCTGTTTTAATATTTCTGAGATTGCTTGATCTGTATTTTGAGGATCAAGAGTTGCTGTTATTTCAAAAAGTCCAGGGCCTGCAGGGGTAAAAGAATATGCATCAATGCTTTGTACAAGCTGTAGTTTATCCCTTAAAATATGTACTAATCTAGAACTTGCACCATCAGATAAAAGCGCTGCTATTACATCTAAGACAGGAGTATCTTTAGAGTTAAAACTTGGCCCTCCAGAAAAAGATATAGCAAGATAACCATCATAAATATCCATATGATTTATAGCTACTCTTACCTGTGTCTGAGGAGGCTCTTTAGGAAAATTTACCTTTACAGGAGGCTTTTTAGGTTGTGAACCAAAATATTTTTGTATTTGTGTAAGCGCCTGTGTAGGATCCACATCACCTACAACTACAACTGCCATCTGACATGGCCTATATCTTTTGGCAACATAGGCTAATATATCTTTTCTAGTTATAGATTTTACAGTGTTAGGATATCCAATAACTGGTCTTCTATATGGATAAACCTTATAAGAGATCTTCATTAAAAGATTTTCAAGACAAGACTCTGGCATGTCATTTCTCATTCGCATCTCTTCAAGCACAACTTTCTTCTCTTTTTTAAGCTCATTGGGTGCAAATACAGAATGAAATACAGCATCAGAGAGAACATCTAGGGCGGTGTCTAAATATTGTTTAGGAACTTGGCAGTGATAAACAGTATAGTCAAGTGATGTATAAGCGTTTATAGTTCCGCCAATACTTTCTATAGTCTTTGCAATAACACCAGGGCCTCTTTTCTTAGTGCCATTAAATATCATATGTTCTATTAGATGGGTGATACCTGCTTCTTTATCTGTTTCGTATCTAGAGCCTGCTTTAACCCATACTTGTACAGCTACAACCGGTGCTCTATGGCTTGCCTTAACTATTGCAGTTAAGCCATTGGACAAAACAGTCTTTTCAAGCCCAGGAGAGATCTCCATAGAGTAAGAAATTGAACAAAGTCCTACAATGAATAAAAAGGTAACTATTCCTAAAATTGTTCGGACAACTCTGCTCATAAGAAGTCTCCTTTTGAGTCTTTGTTGTTGTTATAACGACTTATACAACTTATTGATAGAGATGCAAATGAATAACTCTTCATTTGAACACTTGACACCATAAGTTAATTTTGGTACACCCAAAACGGTATAGGTGTTTTTTTTGTTAAAATAAATAAAAAGTTTTTTCTTACTTACACAAGCCTTTCATTAAGGAGGCTTAATTTAAATAAAACTAAAATAACTACTAAAGTGGGGGGATGCAATGGGAGCATTCGGAGATAAAGTAAAAGAAAATTACAAAGCATTTTTCCAAACCACTTGGTCTCCAATGACAGGTGGTATCGTCATTGCCTTTCTATGCGTTTTTATGGTTGCTTGGCATAGACCTTTTGGAATTGTTGGTGGTATTCGTAACTGGGCAGATTGGTTATTTTATTCAATTGGTTTATTCCATGCCTGGAAACAACCTCCGCCACATCCACTCTATTTCTCTTCATCAGTTATAGACATAGGATTTTTAGCAGGTGCATGGATTTCTGCAGTCATTGGTAAAGAGTTTGCCTTTAGAGTTCCACCTGTATTAGAGCTAATAAAAGGATTTTTCTCTGGTATACTAATGGGATTAGGAGCTGCCTTTGCTTTTGGTTGTAACGTTGGAGGTTTCTACAGTGCTACTCAGGACTTAGCAGCTAATGGTTTAGTTATGTTTATAGGTTTAATCTGTGGAGTAGCAGTAGGACTTAAATACTTATTTTGGGAGATGGAACATATTCCAGCAGGTCCTCCTGGTCCAACTCTATTAGATAAGAAAGTCCCTCCGGCTGTAGGTTTTATAGCAATTTTGATTATGATTATTGCAGGATTTGCATATACTAACTCCTCTAAAAGTGGTGCTGATTTAATGGCTGGTTATCTACTAATTGGCGGTGCCATTGGATTTGTATTTCAAAGAAGCCGATTCTGTATGGTTAATGGATTCCGTGAACCATTTATGACAGGCGATGCTAGAATGGGTAAAGCTGTTGCAATAAGTGTTATAATAGGAACATTAGGTATAGCTATTATAAAATATATGGGGCTTAGACCAGAGATGCTTTATGTAACTCCATGCTTCTGGTGGGGTGCATTAATTGGTGGATTTATCTTTGGTATGGGAATGGTTGTAGCCGGTGGTTGTGGAACAGGTTCCCTTTGGAGAGTTGGTGAAGGTCAGGTAAAACTTATAGTTGTGGCTACTATGTTTGCACTAAGTAATTCTATATTCCGTTATTATTTTACTCAAACTGGTTTCTTATATAAACTTGGTAAACCTATATATTTACCTGACTACTTAGGTTATGGTGGAAGTGTAATACTAATAACAATTATTATGATTCTTTGGTATCTTATTATTGATTGGAATGAAGAAACCAATAAATTTGTATATGAGATATAAGTTAAAATTATTGGAGATGAGTAGGTAGGTTTAAAAATTGTCTGTGTCAGCAAAAGAGGAAATTTTTAAAAGTTTCCTCTTTTGCACAACCTAAAATAAGGAGGAATTATGAGCGATTACAAAAAGGCCCCAGATGATGTAAAAGCTGATCATACCCTGGATGCGAGGGGACTTAGCTGCCCCATGCCTCTTTTGCGCACCAAAAAGGAGATCGAAAAGATTCAATCTGGCCAAATCTTAGAAGTATTAGGAACAGATCCTGGTTCTAGAAATGACATTCCAGGTTGGGCTACACGTGCTGGACATGAGTGGA
>CAZODM010000028.1:19692-23131 GCA_964578585.1 uncultured Desulfobacterales bacterium
CCTGGTTCTAGAAATGACATTCCAGGTTGGGCTACACGTGCTGGACATGAGTGGATTGGGGAAAAGGAAGACGATGGATTCTTCCGCTTTTACATTAAGAAAAAGTAATTTTTTCAAAAGATAGTCGCTGTTGCTTGCCCCTCCAAATCTTTTTTGGATTTGTGAGGGGCTGCATTTAAATCAAAGAGGGAGGAAAAGATAATGTCTGCAGAAGGCAATGTGTTGGGTATTTGCGTTACCACACCACAATATATGCATCACATAATGGGTATTACCCAAGCTGCTCTAAGAGCAGGCAAAAAAGTTAAAGTATTTTTTACTTTTAAGGGAATACATCTTACAAAACATCCAGATTTTGTAAAATTAGCCAATATGTTACCTCCAGATGATATAGCAATCTGTGCCAAAAGCTATAATTGTGAGGGATACGATTCTCAGCTAGATATTCCAAAAGGATTAACTAATCTACAAATGCGTACACAGGGATTCCATGTAGAAATTCTTGAGGAATGTGATAGATATTTAGTTTTTTAGCTTTTCTTTAAGGAGGAAATAAAAAATGGAGATCAAGGCATACTTCCTAGTAACAAACCGTTTTTATGCAGTAGATGCAGTACGTTCTACTTTAGGACTTGCTGTAGAGAATCAATATGGATATATAACATTTATGAATGGTGAATTCCCTAAATTTACAGATTATGTAAAGGAAAATATAGACTGGATTAGAGATATGGAAGGGGATGCCTTCACTGTAGGTGCAGAGGCACCTGAAGGTGTAGAACTAAACCCCTTAAGTATTGAAGAGCTAGGGGAAAGGTTAAGAGAAGCAACTCATATTATCTGCTATGGTCTTCCTAAGCAGAGCACTAATGAGACACCAGAAGGCTGCGCATAATTTAAGGAGGAGAGGCCATGAGTGAAGAGAAAAAAATGAAGATATTACATGTATATAGATCTGAACCTACAGAAGATGTAAAAAAACTTGTAGAGATCGTAAGTAGAGATCGTGAAACTACAGAATTTAAGCTTTATATGGGCAATCCTAATTATGATCAATTAGTAAAAATGATCTTTGATGCTGATAAATGTATTACTTGGTGGTAAAAAATAAAATTTAATATTATAAAATTATCATTGTCTCCCCGAAGCATGCCTTCGGGGTTTTATTTTTATAAACGGAGTGTAGCCATGGGAAATCCCGTACTTGATGCAATTTATACAAGAAGAAGTATTAGAGAATTTACAAAAGAACCTGTTAGTGATGAAATTATATTAGAGGTTATCCGAGCTGGTATGTGGGCACCATCAGGACTTAATAATCAACCATGGAGATTTGCAATAATTAAAGATAGAGATTTGATAAATCGTATAAGTGAGCTTACTAAATATAAAGAAACAGTTGTGCAGGCTGCGGTATTGATTCCTGTTTTTATAGATAAAAATGCAATGTATAATGAAGTAAAAGATCATCAAGCAATAGGAGCGTGTATTGAAAATATGCTTCTTGCTATACATAGTTTGGGACTTGGTGCAGTTTGGTTAGGAGAAATATTAAAAAATGCAACAAGATTACGGGAACTTTTGGGATTAAAAGAAAACTTAGAACTTATGGCCGTAATAGCAATGGGACACCCTGCCCATAGGAATCAAATATCTACTAGAAAATCTCTAAAAGAGGTTATTGTGTATAAACCGTCTAATTTAGAAATTAAGGAGGGATAACTTAAATGAAAAAAGGTAGTATTGGGCTCAAACTCTTAATATGCGTATTTTTAATAGGTATTGTCTCTTCATGTGCACAAATGCAGCCATATAGTAGTCAAGTAACTAACAATGCCACTACCAATAATAAATCAGTAACAAGTATCGCTCCTCAAATTATATATCAGTTTCCAGACTTACCTACCCCTACTCAGCTAGTTAAAGTTGATGAAGATTCAACTATTGTTACAACACCTATGTATCAAGGTGGAATCTTAGTCTTTAGAGGACGAGTTACTCAAGACTCTGTTGTAAACTTTTTTACAAAGACACTTCCTCAATATGGATGGCATTTAACTGGCGAAATAAAAGGTAAAAAAGACTTCTTGGCATTTACAAAACCTAATGGTTCTGCATGCCTTATACAAGTCTATAATACAAGCTTAGGATTTGAAACCGAGGTCCAAATATGGATAAGTGAGCCAAGGCAGTAAAAAAAAACAAAATGGTCAATCAACGAGAAAAAATAAATCATATTATCTCTACACCTTATAAACCCTTAGAGGGGAAAAACATAGTTTTTGCTTTAACAGGAAGTATTTCTGTTTTTAGATCTGTAGATTATATAAGAAAACTAAGAGCGTTAGGTGCAAATATATTCCCTATTATGACTAAAGGGGCTAGAAAGTTTATCACACCTTTGACAGTTTCTGCCCTTTGTGGTCGTGAAGTAAAAGATTTTTTTTTAGAAGAACAAGACGCAGAAATATCTCATATAAATCTAGCTAAAAAAGCGGATATTATTTTAGTTGCTCCGGCAAGTGCTGATTTTCTTGCAAAAGCAGCAGTTGGTATCTGTGATGAAATAATATATGCTATATTACTTGCAACAAGAGCAAAGGTTATTATAGCTCCCTCCATGAATTCTTTCATGTTCACACATCCCAAAACCCAAGTCAACATAGAAACACTTAAGAAACTAGGCTATGTAATTGTAGAATCTCCTGTAGGAGATATGGCATGTGGAGATAAAGGACCTGGTAGACTTGCCAGTTGGGAAATTATAAAAGAGGAAATTTTAAAGGCTATTTCTAATCAAACACTACAAGATAAAAAAGTTCTTGTAACAGCAGGACCTACAAGAGAACCTATAGATCCTGTAAGATTTATATCAAATAGATCTTCAGGTAAAATGGGATTTGAAATAGCGCGTGTTGCAAGAAGAAGAGGAGCAGAAGTTCATTTAGTAACAGGACCTGTTGACTTAGATTACCCCTACGGAGTTAACGTTTACAGGATTGAAAGTGCCTCCCAGATGTTAGAACAGGTTTTATCTCTTTTACCTAAGATGGATATAATAATTATGGCTGCAGCAGTAGCAGATTTTACACCTATTTCTTTTAGTACAGAAAAGATAAAAAAGTCTAAACAAGAAAGTAAATTAACGATTACTCTTACCAAGACAGATGATATATTATTAAAAATATCAAACCAAAAAAGGAAAGATCAAATCGTTATTGGATTTTGTGCTGAAACTACAAACCTTATAACTAATGCTAAACAAAAATTAAAAGATAAATGCTTAGATCTAATTGTTGCAAATGACATATCAAAACCCGGTGCTGGTTTTGATGTAGATACTAATGAGGTAAGTATAATTGATAAAAGCGGCTCTATAGTAAAGCTTCCGTTACTTAAAAAGATAGAAGTAGCAGAAAAAATATGGGATAAAATAGAA
>CAZODM010000029.1:0-11488 GCA_964578585.1 uncultured Desulfobacterales bacterium
TTACAGAAGATGGTGCTAGAATAGAAAAATGTTTCCTAAAAAAGTATCGTACTACAGTTAATCCTAAAAGCCCACCATTAAATATAATTAAAGTAAAAGAGCCTTACTTACCTATTGGTCTAATATTAGGACGAGAAACCAAATTAGATCTATCAAATAAGATATTTAAAGCAAATAAAACACAAATCACATTAAATAATAAAAAACAAGCTACTTTATGCTTTAAACTTAATATAACTAAAGATGTAACTGTTGAAAAAATATTTACATTTTATCCTAATAGCTATTGGATAGATTTAAAAATAAAAGTTATAGAAAACCATAAACCAGTAACTGCTGTTACTCATCTTACTTTATACAATGAACCTCTACATGAAAGACATTATATATTTGTTGGACCTGCCTATTGTACAAATGGAGACCTAGAACAGATAAAATTAAAACATCCAGGAGATTCTAAAACTTTTACAGGCCCTGTAGATTGGATGGGATATGATGATGGATACTTTTTATCTGCTATAATTCCATTAGACCAAAAAATTAATTGGGCATTAAAAATGGCAAGACTTAATAAACAGGGCCTTATATGTTCAGCTATAACTCCTGCTCTTGCTGGTAATAAAACTATCAGTTTAGATTCAATGAAGTTTGGTCTATACTTTGGCCCTAAAGAAATAGATAGGCTAAAAGCCCTTCATCATCATCTTGCTGAAGCAGTAAATTTTGGTTGGTTTGATCCAATAGCTAAACCTTTGCTATATGTACTTAAATTTTTTAATAAATACTTCCATAATTATGGTATCTCCATAATAGTTTTAACTATCATTATAAAGATACTGTTCTGGCCCTTAACGCATAAAGGCCAAAAATCGATGAAGACTATGCAAAAATTGCAACCTAAGCTTAAAAAACTCCAAGAAAAATATAAAGATGACAAAGAACGTCTTAATAAGGAATTAATGAGGTTATATAAAACCTATAAAATCAATCCATTGGGGGGCTGTCTCCCAATGTTACTTCAAATACCTGTCTTTTTTGCTCTTTATAAGGTCTTATTACAGGCAATAGAGTTGCGTCATGCTCCATTTTGTCTTTGGATAAATGATCTTTCTGCCCCTGACCGATTAATGATACCAGGGGTACACATCCCCTTGTTAGGAGGAATTCCAGTATTAACTTTACTTATGGGTGTTTCAATGTTTGTACAACAAAAGATGAGTCCTTCTTCTCTGGACCCTATGCAATCAAAGATGATGCTAGTTTTGCCTGTAGTATTTACTGTAATGTTTGTTAACTTTCCATCAGGTTTAGTGCTTTATTGGTTAGTAAACAACATCTTGTCTATCATTCAACAGTATTACATCAATAAATTTACTGATTAGATCAGGTTGGAGGAAATTAATGGAAGGGATAAATGTCGAAACCATAACAACAAATAGTGAAAACGGATTTATGGAATTTGAAGGTAAAACAGTTGAAAAAGCTATAGAAGATGCTTGTAACTACTTTGGCTTATCTCAAGATGACCTAGATATAGAAATTCTAACAAGGGGATCTACAGGACTATTTGGATTAGGAGGAAGAAAGGCAAAAATAAAGGCTAAACCTCGCCAAGGAGTAACGCCTAACATTACTGCTCCCAAAAAAGTCCAACAAGACTCTGAAATCTCAGAAAATTCCAATACAAATCCTCCTGACGTTCAAGAACCAGAAACCTCTGAGGAAAGCTATAACAACTCAAACTTTGAGCTTGATCAAGAAGACCCTGATGACATTGAAGAAGAAGGAATTCCTACAGCTACACAAGTAACTGAGGAACAGGCAGAAATGGCTCGTCAGATTATTACGGACTTGATGCAAAAGGCAGGGTTTGAACCAGAGATAGAACTTAAACACTATCCAGATAGGATTGCTATTGAGCTAACAGGGGCAGATATGTCCCTTATAATTGGTAAAGAAGGACAGACCTTAGATGCTATTGAGTACATGGTACGTCGTATTTTAGTAAGACGTGCAGGTTGTGTAATAAGACTTACAGTAGATGCTGCAGGCTATAGGGCAAAAAGAGAACAATCCTTAAGTCAAATCGCTAAAAGAAATGCTTCAAAGGCAAAAAGAACGGGTAGAGCTGTTGTCATGAATCCCATGGGTCCAAGAGATAGAAGGACTGTACATCTAGCACTAAGAAATTTCCCTGGTGTAAGAACTAAAAGCATAGGTGATGGAGAGCTTAAAAAAGTAATAATAACTCCAATAAGAAGACAACAGCACTATCATAGAAGAAATACAAGACCTCATCATCGTAGAAGAAGATACTAATCGTGAAATTAAAATTCAGTGATTCTGATACCATTGCTGCGATTGCAACACCTATGGGGCCCGGTGCAATAGGGATTGTAAAAGTAAGCGGGCCCCTTAGCCTTCCTATATTCCATAAAATTTTTAAACCTGCTAAAACAATCTTAGAACAAGATTATCCTAAATCCCATAAACTATATTATGGCTGGATAATAGATCCTAACGGGGAAAAAATAGACGAAGTTTTATGTACATTTATGAAAGCACCTCACAGTTATACAACCCAAGATATTATAGAAATCCAAAGTCATAGTGGGCCTGCAGTACTAAAAGCAATATTAGAAACTGTACTAAACCATGGAGCAAGACTAGCTGAACCTGGTGAATTCACTAAAAGGGCGTTCTTGGGTGGACGTATAGATTTAGCACAAGCTGAAGCAGTACTTAAACTCTCCACTGCAAAAACTGAGATACAAAGGAAATCAGCACTGAATCTGCTTGAAGGTAAACTATCTTCTAAGCTCATACCTATAAAACAAGAATTGCTAAATGCCTTAGCAGCCATTGAAGTAGCTATAGATTTCCCTGATGAGATACAAGAGATCGAATCTGAAGCAAACATTACAGAGAAACTAAAAAATCAAGTCATCACACCTATAAAATCTCTATTAAAACGAGCAAAAAATTCAAGAATATATCAAGAAGGTTTAAGAGTTGTGATATGTGGACAACCTAATGTCGGCAAGTCATCCCTTTTAAATGAAATCTTAAATGAAGAACGAGCAATTGTTACTGAAATACCTGGAACAACTAGAGATGTAATATATGAGTCTATTATCATTAATGGAATTCCTCTTACATTTATAGATACAGCTGGCTTAAGAGATACAACAGACCCAGTAGAGGAGATAGGGGTAAAAAGGGTTCAAAAAGAGCTTGATAGGGCAGATATAGTACTTTGGCTTATAGACCTTAAAAAAGGACTCACTCAAGAAGATCTCATAATTGGAGAAAAAATCAAGGAGTTAAATTTTATAGTAGTACTTAATAAAAAAGATCTGATAGATCAAAAAAAAATTCATCAATTAGAAAAAAATATCATTTTATCCATTGAAAAAGCACTTAATTTAAAACCCATCTATATATCTATATCGGCTAAAACAGGAATGGGAGTTGACCAATTATGTGAATTAATTATCAGAGAGGTTTTAGGGAAAAATATAGAGGCTAGCCCCCCAGAAATATTACTTGAACATAGACATAAGAATGCACTTTCTTCTTGTATGACTGCAACACAAAATGCTATATTGCATATAAATAATGGACTCCCAGAATTAGCAGCTATTGAGCTAAACCAGGCTATAGATAATATAAAATCAATAACTGGAGAAAGTAGTAAAGATGAACTATTAGAGACTATTTTTAGTAGATTTTGTCTGGGTAAATAACAAATAAAATGAAATTTTTACAGAAATTACTGTTAATTTTATATATATTGTTACTACTTAATTCATGTAAATCGTTATCGAAATCGAACTCCTTAAATTCTTTTCCTAAAGATAAAAGACAGCCCTTTAATGTTAATACTATAGTAAATAGTAATAATAATTTTGCTTTTAAATTATATAAAAGCTTAATAATAAATCCAAATAATGTAAATGTATTCTTTTCTCCTATTAGTATATATACTGCTCTATGTATGGCATATAATGGTGCAGAAGGTAATACCAAACTACAAATGCAAAAAGTTTTGTACATTAGTGTAAAACAACAAGACTTACCTATATATTTTAATAGATTATTAAATCAGCTTAAAACTTCAATTCATAATAAATGTGAACTCTACATAGCAAATGCTATGTGGATACAAAGAGATTTTTACATCCTACCATCCTTTAAAAGGATCCTATTTCAATACTATGATAGTCAAATATTTAATGTAGATTTTATAAAAAATAAGGATAATGTTGTTAAAAGGATTAATTATTGGATATCTAAAAAAACACGTAATAAAATAAAAAAATTAATTACTAAATCTGATATTGATTATCTAACTCGCTTAATTTTAACTAATGCTGTCTATTTTAAAGGTAGTTGGGCATCAAAATTTGATAAACTGCAGACTAAAATACAAAAATTTTATATTAATTCGATACATTATGTTAATATAAAAATGATGCATCAAATAAATAACTTTAAATATTTAAAAACTAATAAATTCCAAATCATTGAATTACCTTACTCAACAAATAAAATAGCTATGATTATAATTTTACCAAATCAAATAAATAAGATTGATGAAATTATTAATAACTTAACACTAAATAATTTATACAAATATTTACATGAATTACATACAACAAAAATAAATCTTTATATTCCAAAATTCAAACTAAAGAATACTTATCACTTAAAGACCATATTATATAAACTTGGTATGACAGATGCTTTTACAAATAAAGCTAATTTTTCAGCAATTACAGGTAAAAAAAATTTAAAGATAAGAAAGATAATACATCAGGCATACATAGATGTTAACGAAAAAGGTACAGAAGCTGCAGGTGCTACCGCTGTTATTTATAAATTAAAATGTGTATTTATGCCTATTACCCTTAAAGTGAACCATCCATTTATATTTTTTATAATTCATAAACCTACTAATACTATTCTGTTTATGGGTAGGGTAATAAATCCTAAGGCTAAAAGCTTATAAAAAATATTTAGCATATTCTAGGAAGAGGCTCACCACTTAAAGGTTCTATTATTCTTTTGCCTCCAATTAAAGTCTTTAACAATACTCTAGAAGATCCCTTATCTATAACTCTTCCAATAATGTTAGCATCTTTTCCTATAGAAAAATCCCTTATTATCTCTAAAGCCCTTTGTGCATAATTAGAATCAACAAAAAATACTGCCTTACCTTCATTTGCCAAATAGAGAGGATCAAGCCCTAAAACTTCACATGCAGCCTCAACTTCTTGCCTTATTGGTAAGCTAGCTTCATCTAATTCTATTTCTACATTAGCGGCTTGAGACATCTCGCAAAGGCAAGTGGCAAGACCACCTCTTGTCGGATCTCGCATAGCATGGACCTTATTTCCCAAATCTTTTACAACCTTATCTATTAATTTATGTAGTGGTTGAGAGTCACTTTTTAAATTAGTATCTATAGAAAGCCCTTCTCTTTGCGTAAGTATGGTGACACCATGATCCCCTAAGCTACCTGATACAATTATTACATCACCAACTGCTATATTTAATGGAGAAAAGCGAAAATCTGACAATAATCCAATACCAGAAGTATTTATAAAAATTTTATCTGCTTTTCCTTTAGGAACAACCTTAGTATCACCTGTTACAACCTTCACATTGCAACATTTTGCAGCATTAGCAATAGATGCTATTATCTTTTTTAGGTGATCTATTTTAAGACCTTCCTCTAAAACTAAAGCCAAACTTATATAAAGAGGACTAGCCCCTTTCACACAAAGATCATTAACAGTTCCATAAACTGCCAAAGAACCAATATCTCCACCAGGGAAAAATATGGGATCTACTACATAAGTATCCGTAGTAAACGCAATCTGTCCATTTGCTAAGGTTAACTCAGCACTATCTTCTAATTTCTCCAGGTATGGATTTCTAAGATATGGTAAAAATAGTTCTGAAACCAATTGTTGTGTTGCAAGTCCTCCACTTCCATGATCCAGTAAAATATATTTTTGTTCTTTTTCTTTCATAATTACTTCTCCCCATATCTATAGTAAGCAGCACATGTACCCTCAGTAGACACCATACAAGGCCCAATAGGAGTAAGTGGAGTACAACTAGTACCAAATAATTTACAATCTGGTGGTGTTGCAACACCTTTTAGTATCTTACCACATAGACATCCTGGAGGATCACTAATATCTTCTATCTTTATATTGAGTCTATTAACTGCATCAAAATCTGCCCACTGTTGCCGTAATTTAAGTCCACTATTGGGAATTAAACCTAATCCCCTCCATTTAGTATCTACTGGTTCAAATACTTCATATATAGTCTCTATAGCCTTTTTATTCCCTTCCCATGAAACAGCTCTAGGATAAGCATTGTCCACCTTTG
Source organism: uncultured Desulfobacterales bacterium (assembly GCA_964578585.1). GTDB lineage: Bacteria > Desulfobacterota > Dissulfuribacteria > Dissulfuribacterales > JAMONC01 > JAMONC01. Next base: position 6,406 of record CAZODM010000029.1, read on the forward strand.
CTTCACCAGACGCAGTTTGTTTAGCTAAAAGATAAATAGCATAAAGTATATCTGCTGGCTCAAATCCACTAACCACACAAGGGAGTTTATATTTTTCTGATAAATCTTTATATGCCCCAGCCCCAATAATTGCACTGACATGCCCTGGACACAAAAGCCCATCCACATCTGTACTAGGATCTGAGAATAAAGCCTCTAATGCTGGTGGCATCAGCTTATGTGCGCAATATATAGTAAAATTTCTTATATTTTGCTTATGAGCTACTTTTATAGTAGCAGCTACAGTAGGAGCAGTAGTCTCAAAGCCTATTGCCAGAAAGACTACAGTATATGAAGGCTCTTTTTGGGCAAGCTTTAACGCATCCATAGGAGAATAAACTACTTCAACTTTTGCCCCTTTTGCCCTAGCCCGGGCTAAGGAACCACTTGGTCCAGGGACCCTAATCATATCACCAAATGTAGCAATAATTACATCTTTTCTATTGGCTAAAGATATAAAAACATCTATTTCTCCTGGAGAAGTTACACATACAGGACAACCTGGACCAGAAATCAGCCTTATTCTACGCGGCAACAACTCTCTAATACCATGTCTAAATATAGAAACTGTATGTGTACCACATACTTCCATAATTTTGATCTTTTTAGTCAATGTCTTAGAAATAAGATCTAAAAGTTCTTGAGATAGCTTAGGACTTCTAAAATTAGAAAGACATTGAGTAGAAGAATTTAAATGGAGGTGATTATTGTTCTTAACCTTCATGTCTCTATATATTCCTTTCAACAGTAGCATATTCTCTTTGGCTTACTACTATATTTCTCGATCTAAAAAAGTAAAAGAATATATTTTAAGTAAAAAAATTTTTATATTACGTTACATTGTAAAAAAATAGGACCTTTTTATTACATTAATTTTATTTGTTTGCAATATGTACTTTTGAGATTATGTTTTTGTTCTTTAAATGCTAATTAGAGGTAAACATGAATTCTTACTTAACTATAGAAATGCTAAAACAAAATCTTGAAACAGGCATCCTAATATTTGATAAAGATTATCAAATTACATGTTTCAACAAAACTGTCCATGATATGTTCCAAATTGGGTTGGATGATGAGAGTTTATTTAATCTAGATTTATCCATAATACATCCTCCAAAGGCATTTCTAAAAATAAAACAACTAACTCAACAAGCTATCAAAAATCCTAAAGGTGGAAGTCATCTAATAAAGATATATAAACAGAACAATAAAGAACTAATTATAATATCTAAAGTATTAGTATTATATGGAAAATGTAATAATCTATTTATAGCATTATTACATGATATAACAAACATATTAACAAACAGTGAAAATTCTATAGTAAAAATACCTGTATATGATACTGATAACTTTTTATTATTGACTATAGAAGATATAGAATACTTTAAAGCTACAGGAAACTATACAGAAGTTTTTTATAAAAACAAGTTTCACTTAAGTCCTTTAAGATTAGGAGAAATTGAAAAAAGACTAATATCAAATCAATTTTTAAGAAGTCATAAAAGTTTTATAGTAAATCTAAAACATATAAAAAACCTAAAAAAGATAGATAATAAATATTTCATTGTTACTGAAAGCCAACAACATATCCCTGTCAGTAGAAATAGAATAGAACTTTTACTTAAATTTATTGGATTAAGATAGCCCATTATTTATAAATTCAATTCAAAAATGATTATGTTACTTTATAATAGTATTTTTCACTTTATAAATTTACAATTGAAAGCAAACCAACTTTCCTATTTTATATCCAACGATTATTAGCCTTTATCATCTGTATGGGGGTACAATAAATGAATAAATATTTAAAAGTAATTAGTATTCAATCAATAAGAGATATTATTAGATTGTTATTTTCTATTTATTGCCTGTTTATTGGTTACAGATTTTACTTATTTTGTCTTTGGGCTACAGGAAAATCTAACACCTTGGTTCCTAGACCTCCTTCTGTTGAGGCATTTTTACCAATAAGTGCTTTAGCCTCTTTTAGAATATTTATATATTCAGGACAATATGCCAAGATTCATCCTGCAGGCTTGACTATACTTTTAACAGCAATGCTTATAGCATTTTTATTTAGAAAAGGATTTTGTGGCTGGATATGCCCTGTTGGTTTTATTTCCAACATATTAGAAAAAATAGGTAATAAACTCGGGCTAGCTATATGTCTTCCTAAATGGTTAGATTTAATTCTAAGACCTATAAAATATTTAGGATTAGCTTTCTTTGTATATATGATATTTTGGCAAATGAATATTATTGCTGTAAGGCAATTTATAAATAGTCCTTATAATATATCTGTAGATGCTAGGATGTTAGCATTCTTTTTGCATCCCTCTAAACTTACATTAATTGTCCTTGGTTTATTAGCCATACTTTCTATTACTATAAGAAACTTCTGGTGTAAGTATTTATGTCCTTATGGAGCACTGTTGGGTATCTTAGCATATTTTAGTCCTTTAACAATAAAAAGAGATGAAAGCTTATGTATAAAATGTAAAAAATGTAAATTGGCTTGTCCGGCCTGTATAGATATCTTTGATAAGGCAAGTATACATACTCCTGAATGCTATGGCTGTCTAAAATGCATAGAGACCTGCCCAGTAAAAGACTGCTTACAATTAAAACTACTAGGTAAAAAAAAGATGCCATTATGGTTGGTTCCTGTTATGATATTAAGTGTCTTTTTGGGAGCGTGGATTTTAGCTGAGTTGACTGGACACTGGCAGAGTCAAATGCCTATAGAGATGCTAAAGCAATTTTATGCTAATATCCCTATATAAATATAGAAACCATTCTATTGTGTATATCTTTTCACTAATTGTAATTTTATCCGTTCTATTGTGTAATAATAAAGCATTTTCACAATTACCTAGTAATAATATTCAGACTTTCTTTCCTAGAACAAAAAATAAAACTTCCATATCAAGTGATCATAATAATAGTAATCAGTTTGTATTAAATGCTACTAAAATACAACAAGTTATTAATAATATTAACAAAATTATTCATAAAACTAAATATACAAAAACAAAAAATATTAATATATCAAAGTTAATATTTATAAAACAATTATATCAAAATCTACTAGAATTAGTAAAAAAACAATATACATTAAAACAAGAATTAAAGATATTAAATAACAAACTTAAAAATAATAATATTATAAAACCATCTAAACAGCCTCCATATAATTTATCTTTTTATGATAGCCTAATTGACCAAATCTCTAGATTAAATCAAGAGATTGAGACCTTAAAATTAGATATAAAATTGACTAAAAATTTATTAAATCAACTAAAATATACTAAAAATCTTATAATATTTAATTACAAAAATAATAATCTAAATAATCTAAATAATATTATACAAAATTTAAATGCTAATATTTTAAGAGTTAGATTAAATAATTTAAAATTAAATTTAAAAATTTTAAAAATTAATAAAAAAGTTTTACAATCTCAAGTAAATTGGGTAAGAAAACATCTATATTTTGACAAAAATGATTTAGATAAACAAATACAAAATATAAATGCTCAAAAATTGAAAATAAAAGAAAAAATAAATCAATTACTAGAAACCCAACAAAAAGAAGAAAAACTATGGAAGTTAACTATTGAAAAATTACATTTTAACAAAAATAAAGAATTTATATCAACACAAATTCAAACAAAGGAGACTTGGTTAAAGACAACACAATTAATGCTTCAACAATATGAAGAAATATTAAAACTTCTAGATAAACAGAAACAAATATGGATAGAACGATACAAACTATTAAATAATAAATTAACAATAAAAAAACTTTTAATTTTAAAACATAATATTAAACAAGATATTAATAATCTAAATAAAATTTTAAATATCCAACAAAACTATCAAATCAATTTACAATCACAACTTGCATTAATAGATAATCAATTACATACATCTAATTTAACTCCACAAGTAGAATATAGACTAATTTCATTAGAAAAAGCTCTAAAATTAAAAGCTAAAACTAAAATAGAATATATAATATATCTGTTTAAAACAATAGCGTTGGAACAAAAATTGCTTAATCAAATCGATTATAAACTTAGCCAGACTAATATTGAAAAGACAATATTAACTATAACTTCTACTATAGATAAATTTCTTAATTTTTCAATTTGGACTATTGATAACAATGCTGTAACTGTAAAAAAACTAATAATTTCTATTATAGTTTTTATCTTAGGAATACTAGGCGCAAAATATTCTGTAAGAAAACTACGTATACATCTTATTAACTCCACCCAATTAGAAGACACGACCATATCTGCTATAGAGAAAATCACTTTTTATACCTTAGTTATGATGGTCGTGTTGTTAGCACTTAAGATCGTTCACATCCCTCTTGAGGCATTTGCATTTTTAGGTGGTGCATTAGCAATCGGGATCGGCTTTGGAGCTCAAAATCTCATCAATAATTTTATAAGTGGATTTATCATGATGGCAGAACGTCCTATTAGTATAGGTGATATCATTGAAATAGATGGCAAGGCAGGTATTGTTGAAGAAATAGGTGCAAGGTGTACTCGAATCAGAACAATAGGAAATATTCACATCTTAGTCCCTAATTCATCTTTTCTTGAAAAGAATATAACGAACTGGACCCTTTCTGATAGACGTATAAGGATTAGCATTGATGTAGGTGTTGCTTATGGATCTCCTGTAAAACAGGTACAAAAGTTACTAATAGAGGCGGTAAAACAATGCGAAAACACCTTAAAGCATCCTGAACCTCTTGTAATATTTAAAGATTTTGGAGACAATGCTCTTATATTTAAATTATACTTTTGGATTAGTTTAAAAAAGATACTTGAAAGAGATATAATAGCAAGTGAAGTTAGATTTAAAATAGATGAATTATTTAGAAAAGCTAATATAGTTATTGCGTTTCCTCAAAGGGATGTACATTTAGATAATATATCACCAATTAGGATCAAAATTGATAAAGACTAAAGGATTCAGTGATGAATTTACAAGAAGAACTTTTGAATATATACAATCAATTCCC
>CAZODM010000029.1:11588-23060 GCA_964578585.1 uncultured Desulfobacterales bacterium
GATATAAAACAATGTTTGAACATGGATATGAATTGATTATAAAAGGTATAACAACTGCTGAAGAAGTAATTGCAACAACTAAATCAGACTAGGGAGCAATATAATGAGACAATATGTTGTAGATCAACTAACCCCTGAAGAACAAAAGCGCATAAAAGATTATCTAGATAAATATTGTGAATCCGCAGGATTAGATGGTATGTATTGGTTACATATCCCTAAAGATATATGTAGTAAATTACAAAAACAGCATAAAGAATGTCAACCTCATTGTGTTGGTATAGAACTTAGAAGAAGAGATGTTAGATTTGAATTTTTAGTACGTAGTAGAAATAAGATAAGATGTAAATGTATATCCTATGCCAATAAAGAACAAAGAGATTATATAGTAGATTTCATTGAGGATATGCTTAAAAAGAATGGTATTAAAGCTTAATTACAATTTAGAATTTATTAAAGAAAAAAGTATCTTAATAAGCTTTTGATTATCATCTTTGGTGCCAGGGCTTATTCTTATAAATTCATTTGAAAGTCCTATAAAATTAGAACAATCCCTAACAAGAATATTAAAAGAACGTAGCCTTTCGCAAAGCAATTTAACAGTCCATGGATCTTTTACACGTACTAAAAAAAAATGGGCATCTTTTGCTATAGGAGTTAAGAAGGGATGGAGTTCTAAGGACCTTAATAAAAATTCTTTTTGATTTTGACAAAATTCTCTAACACTTTTTACATAAAATTCATAGGTTAATAATTCTTTACCTGCTTCTATGGCTATAGAACTAACAGCCCACGGCCTAAGGAATACTTCTATCTTATTTACCAATCTTTTATCTGCAAAAAGGGCTCCTAATCTTAATCCGGGCAGTCCATATATCTTTGAAAACGATCTTAAAACAATAAGATTAGAAGGCATCTGCCCTGAAATAAGAGAACAAAGCCTATCATCACCAATAAATTCTATATAGGATTCATCTACAATCCATATAGAATCTTTGTTATAAGAAACTATTGAGGTTAATATTTCTGGAGATATAAATTCCCCTGTAGGATTATTAGGATTACATATATAAATAAGGCTTTTAGGGACAATCTCTTTCATCTTTTCCGGAAAGCAATTGGTTTCATCTGGAAAAATCCTCCATCTTCCAAGAGGATATACTTTAATTCCTGCCGCAATAGAAGAACTCTGATAGTCTGCATAGGTAGGTATAGGCATTGCTACACAAGAAGGATTAAAGATAAAAGGCATCAAATATATAAATTCACTTGTACCTGATGCAATTAAGATGTTTTCTTTTTTAACTTTAAATTTTTGAGCAAGACCCTGTTTTAAAGAATCAGCATCAATCTCTGGAAGCCTTCTTAACGTATCAAGTTTTGACCTTATAAGTGGCCATATCCCAACTGGAGGTCCTAATGGATTTACATTGCTACTAAAATCTAATACATCACTATCTTGGCTTAAACTATACCATGCACCACCATGTCCTTTAAACACAAAAGAGCCCTCTGTTAGCTTTATTCTATCCCCAAAGATTGTCCATCTGCTAGTCTTTTATTAGCAGGCCAATCACTATCTGTTATTTTAGGAGCTATAATACAATTAGTACCAACCCTTGCACCATCGGGAATATGAGACCACTTCCCTATTAATGTAAGTCCTGTATAAAGATGTTTAGGGTGATGTATATTTTTAATATTTGGATCACCAAAGCCAACGATTGAAGACCTACCAATCCTTACCAACTTATCTGCTATTACCCTTCTAACTACTGCTCCAGACTCTACTACAGTATCATGCATAAGTACACTGTCTTCAACCACAGCTCCTTCTTCAACTACTACACCTGGAGACAATACACAATGACATACCCTTCCCTTTATAATACAACCTGGCGCAACAGAAGAAGCTATTAATTCACTCGTAGGTGATACATTTATAGGGGGTCGATCATAAGGTAGCTCCTCTGCCTCTACGTTTGTTACAACTCCCCATGCTTGAGGCATAAGACCACTTTCTTCTGGTCTTAAAAGATCCATATTAGCATCCCAATATGCCTGAATAGTACCCACATCTCTCCAATAACCCTTAAATAAATAAGCATAAAGCTCTCCATCTGCCATTGCTTTTGGCAAAATATGATGTCCAAAATCTACTTCAGTTGTTTTACGTAGAGAATCTATAAGATATTCTGTATCAAATACATATATCCCCATGGATGCTAAGTTACTTTTGGCATTCTTAGGCTTTTCTTCCCAGTCTATTATTTTTTGATTTTCATCTACAATAGCAATACCAAAATGATGAGTCTGGCTCCAGTCAACTTTCATCATTGCAACTGTTACCTTAGCTCCAGAACGTCTGTGGTGATTAACCATGTCTCTGTAGTCCATATAATAGACGTGATCACCAGATAAGATAAGAGTTTGTTTAGAAGGTCTAGCCTCAAGATAATCTAGATTCTGTCTCACAGCATCTGCAGTTCCTTTATACCAATCAGATTCCTTTTCTCCTGTTCTTGGAGGTAAAATTTTAACTCCTCTTGTTCGTCCAACAAAATCCCACGCTTCACCTGTCCCTATGTGTTTCATAAGAGAAAGGGGTTTATACTGAGTAAGTACAGCAGCTTGAGTAAGTCCTGAATTCATAGCATTTGAAAGAGCAAAATCTATAATTCTATAGATACCCCCAAAAGGTACGGCTGGCTTTGCTCTATGTTTGACAAGGATGTTTAGGCGGCTTCCAACTCCTCCTGCTAGGATTATTGCTAGAGTATCACGCATATTTCCCCCTTCGAACTTTTAGAAACCCGAAGACCCTATACTTTATAAATTATTGTACTACAAAAAAGTTTATCAGTTTAGAGGAGAAAATAAAAACTTCTTTATCCAAAAAAGAAGGGCCCTTTGCCGGGGCTTCCGCGGTGGAGGACCGGGGGGACGGACCACGGAGGGAAGGGCCCCGGCAAGGACTATTGGGGGGTTAAGAGGACTTTGGGACTTTTTACATTTACATCTTAACCTGAGCCGGTTGGGATTATATATATTTCTACCCTACGATTAAGCTGTCTTCCTGTAGGAGTTGCATTGCTAGCTCGTGGTCTTGCCTCACCATAACCAATTGCAATAATCCTACTTGGAGAAACTCCCAGATTAATCAATGCATTTTTAACTGTATCTGCCCTCCTCTGAGATAACCATAAGTTATAGCTTTCTGTTCCTGTACTATCTGTAAAACCTTCTACTTTAATCTTAGTCTGCGGATATTCTTTTAAAACTCTTGCAATCCTTTTGAGATCTTCATATGCAGCAGGATGCAATTGAGCAGAATTTAAATCAAACAGGAAATCTCCTAACATTGTTACCTGAAGGATATTGCCTTCTCTTCTAATACTTGCCTCTCTAGAATTAGCAAGAGCCTGCCTTAATTCTTGCTCTTGTTTATCCATATAGTATCCAACACCACTTCCTGTTAAGCCTCCAATTGCTGCGCCAATTGCTGCGCCTTCAAGAGTGCCTTTAGTATCATGCCCTATTGCTTGACCTACTACAGCACCTACTGCTGCACCAGCTGCCGTACCATAAATAGCACCCTTTTGAGTATTGGTCTGAGGCGGTGCACAAGAAGTTACAAATATCAAAAGGGTTAATATCGCTATAAAGCTTTTCATAACTATTTCCCTTTTATTGCCTTAGAATCATTTGTAATTTAAATACTGCACTTATTATGCCAAGATTTATGCTTTTCATTTTATTAAAATAACTATTGGAAATTATATGACTTTTGGCATATATCATTGAAATAACTTAAGCAAGAAGCGGAAAAAAACGTCGAAAGGCTAAGGAATTAACTCGTAAATTTTGTCGACCAAAGATAAAATAAAAAAATGGCGGAAGCGCATGGGAATCGAACCCACCCACTAGGCTCTTCACCTAGTACACCGGATTTGAAGTCCGGGAGGGCCACCAGGCCCTATCCGCTTCCGTTAGTTAGTTTGTATTTGTGTTATAAATACTCTATATCTAAGAGAGTAATAATTCTTAACAGATATTGATAAAATTTCAATCTATAATTTTTATTATGTCAAAAGTAATAAAAACTTTAAAAATTAAAGGGGCCAAACAACATAACCTTAAAAATATAGACGTTGATATACCCTTAGAATCTATAGTTGTAATAACTGGGGTATCAGGTTCTGGAAAAAGTTCCTTAGCAATAGATTGCATTTATAAGGAATCTAAATACCGATATTTAGATGCCCTAGGCCTAACACCAGAGGATGTAGCCCAAAGTATTGAACGCCCAGAAGTATCTAGTATAGAAAACTTACCTCCTGCAATAACTCTCTCTTATGAAGGATTACTATTAAAAAAACCCTACCTAACAGCTGCATCTCTTGCAGGTATACTAGATGAAATAAGAACTTTATGGGCATATTGTGGATATATAAAATGTCCTAAATGTGGACGTATAATAACTTCTCTTTCTATTGATCAAATGGCCAATGAAATCTTAATGCTTGATAAAAATAGTAAAATAATATTATTAGCTCCACTACCTCCTAAGAATTCAACAAAGGATAGTTTAAGATATCTACTTAAAAATGGATTTTCTAGGATAAGATTAAATGATGAAATAATTTTAACCCAAGATGCTCTAGCAAAGTCTATCCCCCAAAATAGTAAACTTGAAATAGTAATAGATAGATTGATCTTAAAGGAAGGTATAGAAAAACGTTTACTGGACTCACTCCGCCTAGCCCTCTTAAAAGGCAATGGATGCGTTCGTATACTTCAATTAACTCCAACCCAACAATCTTTTGAGTTTTGTGAAGAATTAATATGCCCTACATGTAATATAAATTTTTCTAAGCCTTATCCTGAAATGTTTTCTCCTTTTTCAAAAATTGGAAGCTGTCCCAAATGTCATGGGAAATCATTTATAAATCAAACACCGTGTAATGCTTGCAATGGAACAGGACTAAGTTCAACTGCAAGGAGTGTATATCTGTGGGGACTAACTATAGCAGATATCCTATCTCTAAATTTTAAAGAATTACAAGCCTTATTGATTAGCTTTTTAAACAATGATCTTTCAAAATTATTAAAACTAAACCCATCCATTATCCCCAAAATAGATATTAACCTAGCTCCCAATCCTAAAAAATTAGCCATGCACATAGTAGATGTACTCCTAAAAAAAATAGATAATATAATTCAAATGGGGCTTGGTTATATAAAATTAGGACAAAATCAACCTAGATTAGCAGCTGGAGAAATTAGAAAACTCTCCCTAATAGCAACACTTTCTAAATCTTTAACCGGTATTTTATATATTATGGATGAGCCTGCTCTGGGGCTACATAACAAAGAAATAGAAAAACTTATCATCAATCTAAAAAAATTAAAGGAGTCAGGGAATAGTATTATTTTAATAGAACATAACCTAGATGTAATATCTAATGCAGATTTTATAATTGATATGGGCCCTAGTGCTGGAGAAAAAGGAGGGCGAATAATAGCCATTGGTACTCCTAAGGAGATTAAGAATAATCCAAACTCCGTAACAGCACCATTTTTGTCAAAAAAACAAATAAGTATCATTAGGGAAAGACAAAAACTTACTAATTTTATAGAGATTAAGTCAATAAAATTGTCTCCAATAAATAAAAAAGATATACATATAACAATACCATTTAATGCCATTACTTGTATTCATGGTATTTCTGGCTCTGGAAAAACTCTATTGTTAAAGGCTATTAAAGAAAATTTAAATATGTCTAATGTAGTAAGTGAATATAAAATAGTATGTCTTGATCAAACAGAGCTAGTAAAAAGTTCCTTATCTATGCCTGTAACCTATATCAAGATTTATGATCAAATAAGAAGATTGTATGCAAGAGTCCCCGAAGCAAGACAACGTGGATTAAAGGCATCCCATTTTTCCCTAAGTAAAAAAGGAGGACGATGTGAAAGATGTAAAGGACTTGGTTATTTAACTATTGAACTAAAACACCTGCCATCTGTTAAATTAAGATGTGATGTATGTTTTGGGAAAAGATTCTCTAAAGAAGTTCTATCTGTAAAATATAGAGGGCTATCGATTACAGAGTGTTTAGAATTATCTGTAGATCATGCTATAAAAATATTTTCAAGAATCCCTGCTATAAGAGATCCTCTGATGATACTAAAACAAGTAGGTCTTGGTTATCTTAAACTAGGACAGAGTGCATCAAGTCTATCTGGTGGTGAAGCACAAAGGCTAAGATTAGCACGAGAGTTATTAAATAAAAACAAGGGGATATACTTATTAGATGAACCCTTTAGAGGTCTCCATCCATTAGACCAAGAAAAGATCATAAAGGTATTAGATAGGCTTGTACAAGCAGGAAATACAATTATCATGGCTGAAAACTCTAAAAGAGCAATATTAAATTCTGACTGGCTTATAGAAATGGGACCTGGAGCAGGACCAGAAGGAGGAGATATCATATACATTGGAAAACCCAATGACCTACTCTAAATAATATTGAAGTTTTTAATAAATTGTAGAATAAATATTACGAGTATCTATTTGGGAGTAATTTTATATGAAAAAACTATTAAGAGTGTTAACTATCATATTTATAGTCTTTTTCCTCTGTTCTTGTACACATAAAAACAAACACTTTTTCCCTGTAACTCTTAGGTTAAAATGGCTATACAATGCTAGTTTTGCTGGACCTCTTTGGGCACAAGCACGTGGATTATTTTACGATAGAGGACTTAAGGTCACTATAAAAGAAGGTGGTATACAACAAAATGCCATTCAAGATCTATTGCTTGGGAGAGCACAATTTGCAGTAGCTTCTGCTGATCAAGTTATAAGAGCTGCCTCTCAAGGTGCACAACTTGTAGTGCTTGCACAAATTTTTCAAAAAAATCCTCTTCAATGGATATACTTTGCAGATAAAGAAAAGATTAATAGCCCAAAGGACCTTATTGGGAAAACAATAGGAATTACCTATGGGGGAAATGATGAATTTATAATGAACGCACTTCTAAAAAGATATAAGATCTCAAAAAAACAAGTAAACCTATATGCTATTACCTATGATATGATGCCATTTTGGAAAGGCCGGGTCGATCTTTGGCCTGTCTATAGAAACACCCAAGGTATAGTGCTTGCCCAAAAGATAAAAAATGGGGGACACGATGCAGGATTTTTTAATCCTGATAAGTTTGGAATAAAATTTGTTGCTAACTCTCTTATAACGTCAAAGAAATTCTTTTTAGCTCATCCAGATATAGTAAAAAAGTTTACTCAGGCAGTATTAAGAGGTTGGTCTGAAGCATTATATTTTCAAAATATTGAAGAAGCAGCTCAGATTGTACATGATTATGACAAACAAACTCCAACAGCCATCATATTACAGCAGCTTCAAGCAACTCAACAACTAGTAACCCCTCCTGGTAGGCATGAAATTGGTTGGATAAATAAAAAGGCGTGGGAACAAACAGAAAAAATACTTTTTAAAGAAGGCATTATATCACACCATGTTAACGTGGATAAGCTCTTTGCTCCTCAAAACTTCTGAGACTGGCTCAATGAGTGCTAGGAGCGGTCAGCTTTTAGATATTTGTTACCTCCTCCTTTAACATACAACAAGCTATTTTATGTCTAGGGGTTCCATCAGGATTATATTCAATATTACCAGGTTGAAGTATCTTATTTAAAACACACCCTTCAGGAATATCTAACTGGCAAAGGTCCATCTCTGTAATAGGGGGTCTTTTCTTTAAAAGCCCATCTCGAATTTCAAAACTATGAATAGGAAAATCTTCACATAGAGGGCACTTATATACCCTGCCATTTGGAAAAACAAAATAGTTATCTGCTACAATTGCAGCACATTTAAACTCTTCTTCTTTTTCCAGAAATACCTTTGGGTAAACAACTGGAATACCTTGTCTTGCTACTTCATGAGCAACAACTGGAACAACCTGTTGCCATTCTTGTTTTGTTAACTGTAAAGGTGCTTGTTGTTGATGTGCAGCAGAGTTACCTCTTATCCCTATAACTTGAATAAAAAATCTATCAATATCTAATTCTGATATAAGTGCAGGCATATTCTTTAGATCTAAAATATTCATGCGACTTACTGTATAAATCAAGCTTACATAAAAACCTCTCGCTTTTGCCTCTCTTATCCCTTTCGTACAGACATCAAATACACCTTTTCCTCTTATAGGATCATTTACTTCTGGAGAGGAACCATCCAAACTAAAACTAAAAAAATCTACATCTTCAGGAGTTACTTTATTTAGAATATCATGGAATAAATAACCATTTGTATCTACAGTTATAGAACCATAGCCAAGACTTCTAGCAAATTTTATCCCTGCAGCCAAATTAGGATTAAGAGTAGGCTCGCCTCCAAGAAATATTACATTTGTCTTTCCTGCCTCATCTCCACTCTTTATAAATAATTTCAACCATGATTTAATCGTAGCCTCATCTAAAGTTTGAGTCCCATGTTGTTCCGGGTTTATATAACAGTGCTTACATCTTAAGTTACATTTAGTAAGTATATGAAAAAAAAGATTCCTTGTATCTGCTTTAAATTCTACTGTTCGCTTTTGTGTCTTCATATAATATCCCTTCTAACTTAGACAGTTTTAAGTGTATATCTAGCAAGAAGTGTATCTGATAAGTATTTATTATCTGGCTTTAAAAAAAATTCCTTAAAAAGTTTAAGGCTATCCTCTCTAAGGATCCAAGGCACAATCTTTAGATTAGAAGTAAAATAAAGATCTCTTATCTCATATCCTAAATCTAGCTCAGGATGTCCTATGCTATTTTGCTCTTTAAAAAATATACCAGTAGCTCCTCCCATAACATCTTCATATGCAAAACAGATCCCTTTTACCCCATTTATTATAAGTGCACCTAGACACATAAGACATGGCTCTAATGTAACATACGCCCATACATCTGTACCTTTTTTGCCTGAGATTATCCAATTTTTTATAGCACATATCTCTGCATGATCTATCTCGTTTAAAATTGACTCTTTTGAATTTTGACGAATCCCTGTAGCAACAATCTCATCTCTATCTTTTGCTACTAATATACAACCTACAGGAAACTCTCCATCAGATAGGGCTTGTTTAGCATATTCAAGTGCTATTTTCATCCACTTCTTGTGCTGGTCATTCACATTCATGATTCTATATACCTAATTTTAAAAGCTCAGACTTCATCTTCTCTTCTACTATAAATAATTGCTCTGTTTCATCTAGGATAGCCCTTTGTAGTCTATGAATCTGTTCTGGCTCAACTTCATTATATATCTTTTTACATAAATAATTTACACATATTACCTGTCTAGCTATAAGCTTACAGCCTTTTTCTCCTAAAAACCAACAGCCATTTTCTATCTCTCTTTTAAGAGGCAACTTATAGCCAAATAATAGGTTTATTAAAAGCAGTAGAGCATCAAATTTATCTTCAATACCGTCTCCACAACAACTTCCCCCCTCCAACAAAGCACATCTGGTACATATATTACAAATTCCTGTCTCCCTCATAATACGCCAAGTATTGTCTATCTTTTCTCTATAAATCTTTAAGATATTAGAAATCGTATCATTATGTAATAGTGATTCTCTATGTGTTTTAAAAATAGACTCAGCCCATTTTATCTTTTCTGTTATAGGATAATCTAATCCAAGTAATATCACGTTTTAAGCTAACTCCTTTTTTCTTGATCTTGTCTTTTTGCTCTCTTATGGCTAAGATAGCTTTAATAGAATTAAGGGTTTGCCTCAATATAAAAAGTTCAAAATTATTTCAAAAAATTAAAAATATTGATAGTCAAAAGATGTTATTATAATCTTAGTTCCTTAAATCTCTATTTTAAAAGGAGACGATAGAAGTGGAAAAATCACGTTATGCTCAAGCTGGTGTCAATATAGATCAAGCCAATAAACTAGTAGAAGATATAAAACCCCTTGTTGAATCTACATTTAAAAGAGGGGTGTTAACTCATATAGGTGGCTTTGCCGGCATGTTTGCTCTTGATATTGATAGATTTAAAGAACCTGTACTTGTCTCATCTACAGATGGAGTGGGCACTAAGATAAAGATTGCATGTATGACAGGTATACACAATAGCGTTGGGATTGATCTTGTTGCTATGTGTGTAAACGATATTATTGTGTGTGGAGCTAGTCCATTATTTTTCTTAGACTATTTTGCTACAGGACGTCTAGAACCCTCTACAGCAAGAGAAGTTATTGAAGGTATTGCAAATGGCTGTAAAGAAGCAGGTTGTTCATTGATAGGGGGAGAAACTGCAGAAATGCCAGGCATATATAGCCCTGGAGAATATGATCTCGCTGGTTTTGTCGTTGGAGTTGTAGATAGAGAGAGTATTATAGATGGCTCAGAAATAGCTGTAGGACATGTAATTGTAGGACTAGCCTCTTCAGGCCTTCACAGTAATGGTTTTTCACTTGTTAGAAAAATATTTTTTGAAGAACTAAAATTAGATGTAAGGGATGTTGTATCAGAGATAGGAGATAAACCTCTAGGTGAAATACTACTTACGCCTACTAAAATATATGCCAATACAATTGCTCATCTTATAAAACAGTTTCGTATCTCAGCAATGGTACATATTACAGGAGGTGGTTTTACTGATAACATACCGCGTATCTTACCTAAAGCTTGTAAGGCTGTTATAAAAAAGAATTCTTGGCCAAGACAGCCAATTTTCAATTTTCTACAAGAACACGGTAAAATATCTGAAGATGAAATGCTTAGAACCTTTAACTGTGGTATTGGAATGGTATTAATTTTACCTGAGGATAGTGCACAGGATATAATCTTTCAGAGTAAAGCAATGAATGAAAAAGCCTATATTATAGGCCATATTGATTCGAGAAAAGACGACGAACAACCTGTAGTTTATATAGACTAAGCTTAATAAGATGCAAAAAGATATAGCTTTAATAAGCGCATGTCTACTAGGGATAGAATGCAGATACGATGGTAAAAGTAAACCTACACCCTTGCTACAACAGCTATATGATAAATATCAACTAATTCCAATATGTCCAGAACAACTTGGTGGACTACCTACTCCTAGACCACCTGCAGAGATAATAGGAGGAGATGGGCTTGATGTATTACTGGGTAGAGCTGTAGTAAAAAACAATAGAGGGATAGATGTAACAAAAGAATTTTTAAAAGGTGCTTTTATAAGCCTAAAACTAGCAAATATATTTCATCCTAAAAAATGCCTTTTAAAGGCCAAAAGTCCCTCCTGCGGAATTTATAAAAAATTAGGAGTAACTGCTGCACTCTTTATAAAATCTAAATTTCAATTAATAGAAATAGATTAATGCTTTTTTCAATACAAGATAAAATTAGTTATTGATATCCTTCATAAACTCAAATAAATATAAAAATGTAGTTTAACTATG
>CAZODM010000030.1:0-22607 GCA_964578585.1 uncultured Desulfobacterales bacterium
ATCTCAGATATTTTATTAAATCCCATTTGTTTCATATAAGATTTTATCTCATCTATTACATTTTGTGATATATAAGGATCCACTAGAGTTGCAGTTCCTATCTGTATTGCACTTGCACCTGCTAGTAAAAATTCTATAGCATCTTTACCACTTGATATGCCACCTATACCAATAACAGGTATATTAACTGCCCTTACAGTCTGCCATACTAGTCTAAGTGCAATAGGTTTTATTGCAGGTCCTGATAAGCCACCAAAAACTCTACTAAGAACAGGCTTTCTTTTATAAATATCTATTGCCATAGCTAACACAGTATTTATAAGGCTTATTGCATCCGCTCCACTCTTCTCTACTGCTTTGGCTATTTGAGTAATATCTGTAACATTTGGAGATAGTTTTACTATAATAGGTTTGGATGTGACCTTTTTTACAGCCTCTGTTACTTTAGATGCCATTTGAGGATCAGCTCCAAAGCTTATCCCCCCAGCCTTAACATTTGGACAGGAAATATTTACCTCAATAGCACATACCTTTGGCGCGTCCTTTTCTAGGATTTGTGCAATTTCTTTGTATTCATCTATATCTTCACCTAAAATATTGGCTATAATATTTGTCTTTAACCCTTCTATAATAGGTAATTTTTCTTTAATAAAAGCCTCTATCCCTACATTTTCTAGACCAATAGAGTTTAAAAGTCCGCAAGGTGTCTCATGTATCCTTGGACGAGGGTTTCCTTTTTTAGGTTTAAGCGAAAGACCTTTTAAGACAACTCCACCAATATTGTTTAGGTCTAAAAACTCTAAAAGTTCATGACCATATCCACATGTGCCAGAGGCAAGTATTACAGGATTTTTAAATCTTATTCCACAAAGATTAACACTCAGGTCTGGCTCTTTCATAAATTATTAGCTCCAATAGATATCATCTGTATAAAAAACTGGGCCATCCTTACAAACATGCAAAAATTTTTCATCTTTACCAGATATTACACAACCAAGACAAAGGCCAATCCCACAAGCCATTTTTGCTTCCATTGACACCTGTGCCCTTATGTTAAATTCCTTACATATATTAGCTAATGCCTTTAGCATTGGATAAGGACCACAGCTATATATCATTATATTTTCCCGCTTTTTATACAGGTTATTCAGAAGATCTCTTAAGAGATCAGTCACAAATGCCTTTTTACCTAATGAACCATCATCAGTAGCAATTAAGAGGTTAATTCCCAATCTTTTTAGGTAATCTACATCAAAAATTTCATCTCTATTGGCTGCTCCAATCAAGATGATAGAGTCTTTTGGATTAGGCAATCTAGTTGCCAAAAAGCTAATAGGAGCAATTCCCATACCTCCTGCAACAAGTATATTCTTTGTATCCTTTTTAAGAGTAAAACCATTTCCAAGAGGTCCTAAGAGTTCTATTTTATCTCCTTTTGATAGATTACTCATATATTGAGTGCCTTTTCCAACTATCCTATAGAGTATATGAATATTGTCTTCCTTAACACGGTTTATAGAAAAGGGTCTTCTTAAAAGAGGATCTTGATAGGAGTTATCCCTTGTCTTTACCATACAAAATTGTCCAGGAACTACATGGCTTGCTATCTTAGGAGCCTTTAATATAAGTCTGAAGGTTTGGGGATTAACCTTTATGTTTTCTAAAACTGTAGCGTTTGTATTAAATATATTGCTCATTTTTTAATCTCATTACCTTAAACAACCAATAATGCTAATGCTGTAGCAATAAAAAGTACTATGGATATAGCACCGTTTAGAGTAAAAAATGCCATATTCATTCGGGAGATGTCAGATGGAGTGACTACTATCCTTTGCATTACAAGTAAGATAAATGTTATAACTACACCCAAATAATATATCCAATTTAGATGTGCTAATATGCCAACAGCTACAAAACACCCAAATGCTATTGCATGGAAAAAGCCAGATATCCAAAATGCCTTTCTACGTCCAAATCTTGCAGGTATTGAATGGAGTCCTATTTGTTTATCAAATTCTTCATCAAGACAGGCATATAAAATATCAAAGCCACCTACCCAAAACATTACACCTACACTAAGTATGAGCGGTAAATAAGTTACAGAACCCTTTACCGCAATCCAGCCTGCTGTTGGAGCAATGCCAATTGCAAGTCCCAAAAAAAGGTGACAAAGCGGGGTAAACCTCTTTGTATATGAATAGAACATAACAACTGCAAGGACGATAGGAGAAAGTTTAAATGCTAAGGCATTTAATTCATAGGCAGCCCAAAAGTATAGTATAGCTGCTACAATAACCATAGCCCATGCCTCGTGAGGCTTTACCTTACCACTAGGGAGTGCTCTGTCTTTTGTACGAGGATTTTGGGCATCAAAGGGTATATCAACTATTCTATTAAAACCCATCGCACATGTCCTTGCTCCTACCATTGCAACAAGGATCCACCAGCACTGGCTTATGGTGGGAAATCCCCTTGCAGCCAAAAATGCACCTAGGTAGGCAAAGGGTAGGGCAAAGATAGTATGTTCAAATTTTATCATATCTAACAATATTTTAATCTTTTTTATCACCTTCATAACCTCTTTGTATCTTTTTGTTTTTATATATTTCTTGCCAATCTTTTACATCTTTTACTTTAAGCCCTAGACAGTCAATAATTCTGGCAGTTAAATTATATACAAGCTCTTTTATAGTTTTAGGTCCTTGGTAAAAAGCTGGCATAAGTGGAAAGATTATAGCCCCTTCATTAGAAAGTTTTAACATGTTTTTTAGGTGTATGCCACTTAATGGGGTCTCTCTAGGGCATATAATAAGAGTTCTTTTTTGTTTTAAAAAACAGTCTGCTGCTCTATGGATTAAATTAAGTGTTATGCCACACGATATGGCAGCAACTGTATTCATAGAACAAGGAAGTATCACCATTGAACTATAATCAGTGGAGCCACTTGCAGGTGGAGCACAGATGTCCTTTGCATCAAATAGATAGTCTATATTAAGATTAGAAATATCAAATCCTTCTATTTCTATTACCTTTTTGGCGTTTTCTGAGACTATAAGATGTATCTTTTGATTGAGTTTATCTAATTGTTCTAGAAATGTTTGGGCATATAAAAGTCCACTTGCCCCTGTAATTGCAACAAGTATAGGTCTTTTTGCATTATCTTTAATCATTTAGATGTATCCCAAGCCTATAGATTATCCTTTTAGCAAGCTCTTCATCCTCTTTAATGTCTAGTAATTTTTTGCTCTCTCTTCTTAAATCCAACCCTATACTACCGGGAGTTTCAAGAGGTAAAATGTTATTTATATATCTTGATAAAGTCTTTATAATGTCCTCTATATCTTCAATCTCACAATTATCATCAACTAAACATATAAGCCTTTGGGTAAATGGTGGATCTAATGATTTTAGAGAATCTAATATATCTTTTGCCTTAGAAGAAATACTTTTTTTAAGCCATATAATAGCAATCTGATTAAATCCACTGTATTCAGGGATTAATATATCTTGTATCTCTGGCAATTGTCTCTTCCAAACTGGCAAAAAGAGCCTTTCAGAGGTTTTAAACATAAGGCTTGTCTCTGACGGTGGTAAAGAGACTATACTGGCTTGGTATAGTGGCTCTTGAGCTATAAATAGATATTGGGGTAATATAAGTATATCTGTATAAAACTCGTTATAGTTACCTGTAAAATTTCCAAATTGTGCCCTATGAATCTTATCTGTCTTTATAATCTTTCCAAAAATTATAAACATAGATGTATATGGAACAACAGGATAATTCTTAAAGGATATGACCTGTAGAGGATCATTTTTTAAAGAGATATATACATCAAATTCAGATAGCCTTTTAGGCATCTTTAAGGCAGAAATTAGGCTAAATAAAGGCGGAGCTCCTATTGCTATGCTACAAAGAAGTGAGCTATCCATTTGTGTAGCATTCTTTATATGCTTAGCGATATCTGAATCTTTATAACTGTAAAGCCATAGTAAGTTTGACGATGCTATTTCTATTCTATATATACCGCTATTTATGGCATTATCTTTAGGATCAACTGTAATAGTAGTAGCCATACTTATATAGGGATTTTGGTCCTTGTCCCATTGGATTAAGTTAGGAAGAGTTGTTAGATCAATCTCTTTTTCTGTTAAAATTTTAAATCTTTTTCTATAATCCTTTATATTAAAGGAGGCCTTTTGCGGAGTTAAAAGCCTTTTACCAATAGAGTAAAGTTCATCCCACTTATTTAGTCCAAACAAACTAGCTATCCTATCCTTTGAACCAAATACATTAGTAAGCACTGGATAATTGGATTCTCTTATACCTTTAAATAGTAGAGCTTTATTTAGAGTCTTAAATAAGTATCTTGTAACGCAAGCTATCTCTAGATTGGTTGATATTTTATCTTTTATTGTAAGTAGGTCATCTTGGACTTTTAGAATAGAAAGAAATTTGTAAAGGTCCATAAATTTGTATTAACCTTGTTATCCAAGTGGATCCGGTTTTAACATATTTTTTTTACCCAATTCTATAGCAGTTCTTGCTAGTTCATCTACTCTATTGTTTTCCTTGTGTTCACTATGTGCTTTAACCCATACCCAGGTTATATTGTGTCTAGAAGATATGTTGTCTAATAGTTGCCATAAATCTTTATTTTTTACTGGCTTACCATTGGATCTTCTCCAGTCTTTCCTTTTCCAATTAGGTAGCCAGTTGGTTATTCCTTGTTTTAGGTATTGAGAATCTGTAAAGAGTTCTACCTTGCAGGCCTCTTTTAGCCTTTCTAGAGCCCTTATAGCTGCTAAAAGCTCCATTCTATTATTGGTGGTGTTTGGACTAAAGCCATATATTTCTAATTGTTTATCCTTAGATTGTAAAAGGGCAGCCCACCCTCCCGGACCAGGGTTTCCACTACATGCACCATCAGTAAATATTTTAACTATATGTTTACAAGAAATTTCTTAGCACTCCTTTTATTTGAATATTTTACATCTATATGTAATTGTAAGTTTATAGTTTGAAAAGTCTTTACCATTTATTTTTACTATCGGTGTAGTAAAAAAGTTCAATTTTTTATCTGCTACCTTAAACCATCTTCCCATACTTAATGTGACTCTGTTAGCAGTTAAATTTCCAAAATAAAATCTTTTAAGCTGTGGATGCTTATCTGCTTCAGATACATCTACAGGTATCCACCCTATCTTAGGCATAAAAAACTTAACCCAACTATGATAGTGGCTTACTATACCAGAAATATTGTTAGGTGGGAATAAGATCCCGATTTCAAACGATGTAGGAACTCCTATTTGAGAACAAAGCGCCATAAAGAGGCTATGGTAATCTATACAACTTCCTTCTTTGGTCTTAAATAACCAGTTTAGATCTCCTCTGCCAGATCCTGGTATGTGTCCATATCTTAGATAACCTATGACAAAATTATATATATCATGCACCTTATCTATAAAATTTTTATCTTTTTTAGTAACTGTTATGGCTATCTGGTGTACTTCTCTTTTTATGATTGGATTGTCAGGTACTAAACTAAACTGCTTAAATAATTTAGGCTTTTTGTAAACCTTTAGAGAATATATCAAACTAGTTGTTGTCCTAGTCTTTCTTAATATTACGTATGTAATTTTTAGTCTTTTTATATCTTTAGCTTTTATGTGTAATATAGCAGTTGCATAAATAGAATTGTATCTTAAGATAGTTTTGGCACTTTTAGGGATTACATTAAAATACAGTAAAGATTGTTCTTTAAGTTCAGGTGGAAATGGCATCCATATATCAATTCTATTAGTTTTATTTTTATACTTAAAAACAAAGTTATAAGTTAACCTATATTGTCTTATATGTATAGTTTTAGCCTGTAATGGCTTCAAGCTTAAAGCTATAAATACAAATACTAAAAGGGTAAATCTAATAACTTTTGTTAGCCTATTCATTGTATAAACCTCTTATATAGCTTTTATGTTTACTTTTATTCCTTTAAACGCTACCTGTCCTGAAATTGGACATAGAGCATGTTTATTAGTGACAAAATTTATAGATTTCCATGGAGAAAATGGGTCTTTTTCTCCATATGAATAGGGGACAAAGACAGTATCTTGTTTTATATCCTTAGAGATCGTTGCAATACATATGGTATGTCCATAAGCAGAGCTTACAATAAGCTTTTTATAAGGTTTTATCCCAAATTTTTTGGCAGTTTCTGGATGAATAATACATACTTGGTTTGGGGCTAAGTCATTTAATAGCTTTGACCAATGAGTAGCATCTCCCATTATAGAAGCCCCAGGCCTTCCTGTTATAAGGTTTAGACTAAAGTGGTCTTTAGATTGTTTTTTGTATATAGTTACAGGTTTGGTATAGCATTTTCCCTTTTGAAAAGGGGACAAGACCAGATCCTTTTTATAATCTATAGTGTATTCCCCTTGCTCTGCTAGGTCTGGATCAGTGTAGAATCTGGGAAAAGAGCTCAATCCATAAACAGAGAAGTCACTTTTAGCATCTATAAATAAGAATTTTGAGGACTTTGTATGGAATTTACCATTTAAAAATAGAGTTTTTCTCCCTTTAGGTGCTCTTAGTGCGTGGTTTTTATCTATAAGAAAGTCTCTTACAGAAAATCCAAATCTTGAGCAGCAATGGTCTATGAGCTTTTGATAATCTGTAAGTTCGTCTTTAAATATGTCTTGCCATCCCATTTTTTGTCCTAGTTTTATCCACCACCATCTATCAGGTTTTGCATCACCTGGAGGCTCTATGAGCTTTGGAACAAGGGCAAATCTACTGTCGTCAGAGACAGGGGCAATACCTCCCGCCTCTATCCATGTTGCAGCAGGCAATATATATTTAAAGTGATATGCATTTATGCTTGGTACGATTCCATTCCAAACACTAAGGTCTAATTTTTCTATTAGGCTTCTAATCCTTTTTTGTTCTGGCCATTGTGTCAGTGGGCTTCCTGTAGAAATTAGTGCGCGGAGTCTATAAGGATAAGAATCATCTTCTATTGATTCTAACCATCTAACAGGATTTTTGCCCAATGATGGTTTAGGTTTTGGAATTTTATCTTTTGGTAATGGGAAAGAGCCTATTTTAGCTCCACCATTGTTTAGGCAGCCATAGCCTGTGGAAGGATATCCAAAATGACCTGTAAGTGCTGCCAAAAAGTAAAATAATCGATGAGTTTGAACTGCATTAGTATGGTGGCTTATACCAGTATTTGCAATAATTATAGCCTTTTTAGTATTAATATATTCATGTATTAGTCGTTTTATCTGTTCTACTTTTATCCCTGTAATATTAGATGCCCAATTTATATTATAATTTTGTCTTAATACATCTTTTTTAAATTCTTTAAATCCTTGGGTATGTCTTTTAATAAACTCTTTATCTTCAAGACCATGTGAGATTATGTAATGAATCATTGAAAGGACAAGGGCCATGTCTGTCCCGGGCCTAATGGGAATCCACCAGTCATTTTTATCTACAATCTCTGCCTTTTTAGGGTTTATGCAGATAAATTTACAACCTCTTTTTTGTTTTTCTTCTTTTAGATTTAAAAATATAGGGGGGCGAGTTGCTTGCATATTGCTACCAACAAATATGTATAGATCTGCACTGTAGAAATCTCCATCTTCATATATCCATGGAGTATGTCTTGTACCAGTTGTAGTAATACCAGCTATCTTGGCGGAATAATTACAGAAAGGTCCAGTTTTTTCCCAGTTAAGAGTTCCATATAATTTAGAAAAGGCCTTATTTACAAGCCGTCCATCAAATGCACTTCTACCAGATGCCCATATCCCTAGTGTTTCTGGGCCATATTTATCTTTTATCTTTTTTAACTTATAGGCTATTTCATCTAATGCTTCATCCCATGTAAGTCGTACAAATCTATCACCAACTCTTTTTAAAGGGTATTTGAGCCTTTTGTGCGAATTTAGTATCTCCATTGTGCCAAGAGGCTTGATGCATATCTTACCTCTAGTAACAGGGTCATCTGGGTTACCTGTTACATGAACAAGCCTACCCTCTTTTATATAGGCTATCATTGTACAGCCTGCCTGACACCACATGCATCCAGTGATAACCTTGGTGGCACCTTCAATGTGTTTTTTACCTAAATTAAGAGAAGTTGCGTATGAAATAGCTGGATAAATACCTGTTAGACTAGCAGTAGCTAAAAGTGATTTTATAAACTCTCTCCTAGTCATTTTCCTATCCTTTGTATAGATTTTTTCTATAGGTAAAAGCTAACTTTTTTAAGTAAAGACCGATAATACTTTAAAAGATTTTATTTGTAAAGTTGTTAATTTTATTTAAAAATGCAAAAATATAAGCACATTTTGCACAAAATAAAAGAGTAATATGCTAAGCGGTTATAAAATAGTTTTTGGTTGACGCAGTAGATGAGTTTTTATAGCTTAGTCTGGTGTCTTTCGAAAATAATTTTATAAGGGAGGATTTTTATGTCTGATACAGCTCAAAAGATCACTATAAATTCTGATGGTACACTTAGTGTACCAAACAATGTCATAATACCATTCATAGAAGGTGATGGCATTGGTCCAGATATTTGGAGGGCTACAAGGCTTGTTTTAGATACAAGTGTGGAGGCTGCTTATAAAGGGGCCAAAAAGATACACTGGAAAGAGGTGTTAGCAGGAGAAAAGGCATATAATGAAACTGGTAACTGGCTCCCAGATGAGACACTTTCTGCTATTAAGGAACATGTTGTTGCAATAAAAGGGCCTCTTACTACTCCTGTTGGTGGTGGGATAAGAAGCTTAAATGTAACCTTAAGACAAGAACTTGATCTATATGCATGTGTAAGGCCTGTTAGATATTTTAATGGAGTACCTAGTCCGGTAAAACGTCCTGAATTAGTAGATATGGTCATATTTCGTGAGAATACAGAGGATGTATATGCTGGTATAGAATGGGAATCAGGTAGTCCAGAGGCAGAGAAGATCATCTCTTTTATAGAAAATGAGATGGGGAAAAAGATAAGGCCTGACTCAGGCATTGGTATAAAACCAATAAGTAAATTCGGTACTTTTAGACTTGTAAGAAAGGCTATAAAATATGCCTTAGAAAATAATAGGAAAAGTGTTACCTTAGTACATAAAGGCAATATTATGAAATATACTGAAGGTGCCTTTAGAACATGGGGCTATGAGCTTGCTAAGAAAGAGTTTCCCGATGTTACAATTACAGAACAGCAACTTTGGGATGACTATGATGGTAATATCCCTGAGGGCAAGATCGTTATAAAGGATCGTATTGCAGATGCTATGTTTCAACAGATATTACTAAGGCCTGCTGAATACGATGTTTTAGCCCTACCCAATCTAAATGGTGATTATATGTCAGATGCATTAGCTGCACAGGTTGGTGGGCTTGGTATGGCACCCGGAGCAAATATTGGAGATGGATACGCTGTATTTGAGGCAACTCATGGTACTGCTCCTAAATATACTGGGTTAGATAAGGTCAATCCTGGCTCTCTTATCCTCTCTGGTGCTATGATGCTTGAATATCTAGGTTGGGTTGAGGCAAAAGAGCTTATACATAAAGGTTTAGAGGCAGCAATTTGCAAAAAACATGTTACCTATGATCTTGCACGTCAAATAGAAGGGGCTACAAAGGTTAAGTGTTCAGAATTTGCTAAAAAGGTAGCAGATGAAATAACATCTCTTGCTTCTTAACAATACAAAGCTTAAAGAGCTCCTTAATAGAGTTTGGGGTGCTAGGGCCTAGAGAAGAAGAAATTGTATAAAGAGTTTGTTAAGTCTATAAAAGAGCTGTGTTTTCCACCTAAGTGTAGCTGTTGCAGTATACCTTTAGAGGATTCTTCTCTAGGCCTTTGTACCCAATGCCTTGATTCTATAGAGATTAGCTCACACCCAATATGTAGTGTGTGCGGGCGTCCATTTATATCTAAATCCCACTTAGATCATATATGTGGTGAATGCATATTAAAACCACCTCTTTATTCTATAAGACGAAGTCCCTTCATCTACAAAGGAGCAATAAAACAGCTAATAATTTCATTTAAATATTTTTATGACTTTAGGGCATTTTCTGTATTAATTGAGCTTTTTAACTCTATTAATTTTGACTTAGAAGTGTTGGCTTCAGACATTGTTGTGCCTGTACCACTTCATATAAAAAGACTTAGGGAAAGAGGTTTTAATCAAGCATATCTAATAGCTAAAAGGATATTTCATAATAAAAAGGTTGACTTTAAGGTGCTAATAAGAACAATAGATACTCCTCATCAAATGGGATTAAAGCGCTCCTTAAGACTAAAAAACGTAAAAGATGCCTTTAAGGTTATAGAGCAAAAAAAGATAAAGGATAAAGTAGTATTAGTTGTAGATGATGTTATTACTACTGGGGCTACAATAACTGAATGCAGCAAAGAACTATTAAGAGCAGGTGCAAAAGAGGTAAAAATCTTTGGTTTTTCACAGGCAATTTAAACTTTCATAAAAAAAATTATCTTCCAATATTGCCAAAATACTTTTCTAGTGGTACAAAGAGCCGATTTCTTTAAAAGTATAAAAAATACGCACGTCCAACTCTTATCCCAGGTGCCCTTTTATTTATTAAAGGGTTGAGGGAAAGTTTTAGGTTGGGCGGAGGGAAAAAACCAGTATCAGGAGGAACTATGGCTTACGTAACAATGAAACAGCTTCTTGAAGCAGGTGTCCACTTTGGTCACCAAACCCGCCGCTGGAATCCAAAGATGAAGCCTTATATCTTTGGAGCAAGAAATGGTATCTACATTATTGACTTACAAAAGACTGTTAAACTCTTTAAAGTTGCCTATGAATTTGTAGTGGATCTTACAAGTAAGGGTGGAACAGTCCTTTTTGTAGGTACTAAGAAACAGGCTCAAGACTCTATAGTTGAAGAGGCAACTCGCTGTGGTATGCCCTATGTAAATCATAGATGGCTTGGTGGGATGTTAACCAACTTTGTCACAATCAGAAAGAGCGTTGATAAATTAAAACGTCTAGAGGCAATGTTTGAGGACGGTACTATAGAGCGCTTTGCTAAAAAAGAAGTCTTAAAGCTTGACAGAAAACGTCAGAAATTAGAGAGAAACTTAGGTGGTATAAAGGATATGGACAGGCTCCCTGATGCCATCTATGTAGTAGACTCTAAGCAAGAGCAAATTGCAGTTAAAGAGGCAAACAAGCTTCATATACCTGTTGTTGCAATTGTTGATACTAATTGCGATCCAGATGGTATTGACTATATTATACCTGGGAATGACGATGCAATAAGAGCAATAAGACTTATTACTTCAAGGATTGCAGATGCCTGTATTGAGGGAAGAAGAAAATATGAAGAGTCCTTAGCAGCTCAAGAAAAGGAAGAAGCAGCAAGTGCTCCTAAAGAAGTTGTAGAAGAAAAGGTGGAAATTGTTAAGGAAGAGCCTCCTACACAACAAGCAGAAGGTTCTAGCTAACGATATTTAAGCATAGATTAATTTCTCATCTTTGCCTAAAATAAAATATAAATATACATGCGGGCCATCTGGCCCGTTCTGTTTGTACAAAATAGATAAGTAAATAGATAACTTGCAATATTTTTAGGAGGATATGAACCATGGCTAAAATCACCGCACAGATGGTGAAGGAGTTAAGAGAGCGTACCAAGGCTGGTATGATGGATTGCAAAAAGGCCCTTGAAGAGTCTCAAGGAGATATGGAAAAGGCAATTGCTTGGTTAAGACAAAAAGGACTTGCAGTAGCAGCAAAAAGGGCAGGGCGTGCAACTGCAGAGGGTATTGTTGCTTCATATATACATGCAGGAGGAAAGCTTGGGGTATTAGTTGAGGTAAATTGTGAAACAGATTTTGTTGCAAAGACAGATCAATTTCAGGAGTTTGCCAAAGATATTGCAATGCAGATAGCAGCAACTAATCCTGTTGCAATAAGAAGAGAGGATGTCCCAGAGGAATTTGTTGAGAAAGAAAAACAGATACTTATTAATCAGGCAAAAGAGACAGGTAAGCCAGATCATATTATAGAAAAGATTGTTCAAGGTCGATTAGAAAAGATGTATAAGGAAGTATGCTTACTTGAGCAGCCTTTTGTAAAGAATCCAGATTTAACAATTCAAGACCTTTTAAATGAACTTATAGGAAAGCTTGGAGAAAATATTACAATTCGTAGGTTTGTAAGATATCAGGTAGGTGCAGAGGAGGAATAAATGTCTTCTGTCAGTCCGGCCTATAAGCGGATCCTTTTAAAAATAAGTGGAGAGGCACTATTAGGAGATAAGCCTTATGGCATAGACCCTAACATGATGTATGAAATAGCTAAAGAGATAGCCTCTGTCCATGAACTAGGGGTAGAGATTGGGCTTGTAGTAGGTGGTGGTAATGTCTTTAGAGGTATAGCAGGAGCAGCTAAGGGAATGGACAGGGCTCGTGCAGATCAGATGGGAATGCTTGCTACTGTTTTAAATGCATTGGCACTTCAGGATGCACTTAAAAGGGTAAATATTCCAGTAAGAGTCCTCTCTGCTATAGAGATAGGCCGGGTTGCAGAACCTTTTATAAGAGCTCGTGCATTAAAACATCTAGAAAAGGGCAGGGTAGTGATCTTTGCTGCAGGTACTGGCAATCCATTTTTTACTACAGACACTGCTGCTGCCCTGAGGGCATTAGAGATAAATGCACAGGTATTGTTTAAGGCTACCAAAGTAGATGGTATCTTTGAGTCTGATCCTGAGAAGGATCCAAATGCCAAAAAGATCAACTCAATTACTTATGATGAAGTTATAAAGCGACAATTAGCCTTTATGGATACCGCCGCAATTTCTCTTGCAATGAATGCAAGGCTTCCTGTTATCGTGTTTAATATGAAGAAAAAGGGTAATATAAAAAGGGCTGTGTTGGGAGAGAGTGTAGGAAGCATTGTAAAGTGAGGAGGTGAGCAATTATGAAAGATCCTGTTATAGATGAGACACAAAAGAGGATGAACAAAACAATAGATGCCTTTAAAAAGGAACTTTCAAGAGTTAGAACAGGAAGGGCATCTGTTGCACTACTTGATGGTATAAAAGTTGACTATTATGGAACCCTTATGCCTATAAATCAGGTAGCCTCTGTTACTGTACCAGAAAGTAGGCTGATTACTATCCAACCTTGGGATGCAAATGTCCTTCCTGAGATAGAAAAGGCTATTTTAAAGTCAGATTTAGGGCTTACTCCTACAAATGATGGCAAGCTGATTAGAGTAAGTATCCCCCCACTAACAGAAGAAAGGCGTAAAGAACTTGTAAAACTTGTTAAAAAGATGGGGGAAGACTGTAAAGTTGCACTTAGAAATATAAGACGCGATGAAATGGACAAGCTAAAGTCCAAAAAGAAGGATAAAGAGATATCTGAGGATGAGTTCTTTAAGCTTCAAGAGGAGGTTCAAAAGGTCACAGATAAGTTTGTTAAAAAGGTAGATGAGCTTGTTTCCTCCAAAGAAAAAGAGATTATGGAGTTTTAGTTTTGTCTGGCAATCTCAAGATTGATCCAGCCAAATTGCCTCAGCATGTAGCCATCATAATGGATGGCAATGGTAGGTGGGCTAAAAAGAGAGGGCTGCCCAGGATATTTGGCCATAAAAAGGGTGTACAAGTAGTTAAAGAGATAGTAACTGAGTGTAGAAAGATTGGCATAAAGGTCTTAACCCTTTATGCCTTTTCTACTGAAAATTGGAATAGGCCCAAGAAGGAAGTAAGTGTTTTAATGGAACTTTTATATGATTATCTTGACAATGAGCTAACTACCATGCTTTCAAATAAAATAAGCCTTCATGCAATAGGAGATATCTCAAGACTTCCTGATTGGGTTAGAAAAAAATTAGAAGATACCATTGAAAAGACATCTTCTAATAAGGATATGATCCTAAATCTTGCTCTTTCCTATGGTGGAAGGGATGAAATCATAAGGGCTATCAAAAGGCTTATTATTGATGTTGATGCTAAAAAGATATCCATTGATGATATAAATCAGGAGCTTTTTTCAAGTTATTTAGACACTGCAGGGCTTCCTGATCCTGACCTTATTATAAGAACAAGTGGAGAGAGAAGGCTTAGTAACTTTTTACTTTATCAGGCTGCTTATTCAGAGCTCTATATAACTCCTGTTTTATGGCCAGACTTTAATAAAAAAGAGCTTATGAATGCACTTTCTGATTATGCTAAAAGAGAGCGTAGGTTTGGTCTTACAAGCGATCAATTAGTAGAGAAAAATAGATAAATGCACAAAAAACGCATATTAACTGCCCTTATAGCAGCACCTATTCTTTTTATAATAGTATGGTGGGCAGGTCTATTAGCATTTAAAGCCTTGGTTGCTATTGCAACTGCTATTGTTGCCTTTGAGTATTATAGTCTCTGTTTTAGTGAAAAAGAATTTTTCCTTTGGCGGATATGGGGAGCAATTCTTACATTGATTCCTGTTGTTACAGCCTGTGTTTTTGAATCCCAAGCATATATATCTTTAAGTCTTTATATAAGTCTTTTTTTAAGTGTTGTTAGTATCTTGATGTTTTACGGTAGGCTTAAGTCTCCTTTTAAGCATTGGTCATTTTTGTCATTAGGGGTCTTTTACATAGGCCTTTGTCTGTCTTTTGCTATACTTTTAAGAGTGCTTCCCTTTGGTAAGAGATGGATTGTATTTCTATTAGTTACTATCTTTTGTGGAGATGCAGGTGCTTATTATGCAGGTAAGGCATTTGGTAATCATAAGCTGTGTCCTTCAATCTCAAAGGGAAAGACCAAAGAAGGTGCAATTGGGGGTCTAGTTACCAATTTTATCTCTGCACTTTTTATGTGGTATATGTTGTTTCAGAACTTAAATATTTGGAAACTTGCTTTTATAGCAGTACTTTCTGGTCTTGTAGGCCAATTTGGAGACTTAGCTGCATCAACAGTAAAGCGTTATGCTGGAGCTAAAGACTCTGGTCATATTTTGCCTGGCCATGGTGGATTTTTAGATAGACTTGATGCAGTTATTTTAGCCACCCCATCTTTTTATCTATTAGTACTTTTTTGTTTTCATATAGTGCCAGGGGTGGTAGTAAAACTAGGAGCGTGGTAGTTTTTTGTTAAAAAAGTAGGTAGTTATGAAGAAAAAAATAGTGGTCTTGGGATCAACAGGTTCTATTGGTACATCTTGTCTGGATGTAATCCGCTCTTTTAAGGATGAATTTGAAGTAATTGGACTTGCTGCTGGGAAAAATATTGAGCTTCTTTTAAAACAGATAGAAGAATTTAGGCCCCGTGCTGTTACAGTTGTAAATGAATTTTTAGCTAAGAAGTTAGAAGAAAGACTTCCCTATAAAGGGATTGAGGTAAAACATGGTAAAGAGGGCTATATGGAGCTAGCCTCCTTTGATGAGGCAGATCTTATAGTTTCAGCCCTTGTTGGTTCGGCAGGACTTATTCCAACACTTTGTGCTGTGGATGTAGGAAAAGATGTTGCTCTAGCAAATAAAGAAAGTCTTGTCATCGCAGGACACCTTGTGACCCAAACTGCTAAAAAGACAGGTGCCAAAATACTTCCAATTGACAGTGAGCATTCTGCTATATTTCAATGTCTGCAGGGGCAGGATCAAAATGCTATAAAACGACTTATTCTTACAGCTTCTGGAGGTCCATTTAAAGATAGCTCTACTAGCAGATTAGAAACAGTAACTCCTAAGGAGGCAATAAAGCATCCTAATTGGAAGATGGGGAAAAAGATCTCTGTTGATTCTGCAACCCTTATGAACAAAGGGCTAGAAGTAATAGAGGCAAGATGGCTTTTTGATATAGAACTAGATAAGATAGATGTAGTTATTCATCCTCAAAGCATAATTCACTCAATGGTTGAGTTTATTGATGGCTCTATACTTGCCCAGCTTGGAATAGCAGATATGCGAATTCCAATCTCTTATGCTCTTTCATATCCTAAACGTTTAGCATTGGAGCTACCCAAATTAGATCTTGTCTCATGTTCTCCTCTTACATTTGAACCTCCAGATCTTGATAAGTTTCCATGTTTAAAGCTTGCATATGAAGCTGCCAAGATTGGTGGCTCTATGCCATGCATATTAAGTGCTGCAAATGAAGTAGCTGTAGAGGCATTTCTATCTAATAGAATAAGGTTTGATCAAATATCTAAAGTAATAGAAGAGGTATTAAATAGATTAGAGCCAAGTAGCTGTGATAGCCTTGATGCTATAATAAATGAAGATGCAAGGGCAAGGCTTACTGCAGAGATGGTAATACAAGACTTTTGTGGTTAAGATGCTTGAGAAATCATTTATTAGTGTTTAAGTTAAAAGAAATTTAATTAATCCAATTTATCTCTTGAGGTTGTTGATAGATGACAACATTATGGGCATTTGTATTAGTTCTCTCTGGTCTTATACTAGTCCATGAATTAGGACATTTTTTAGTTGCTAGAGCCTTTGGTATAAGGGTTTTAAAGTTTTCTATAGGTTTTGGCCCCCGAGTTGTTGGTTTTGAAAGAGGTGGTACAGACTACTGTATTTCTGCAATCCCACTTGGTGGATTTGTCAAGATGTTAGGTGAACAACCCAATGAGCCTGTGCCAGATGAATTAAAACATCTCTCTTTTTCTCATAAACCTCTTTGGCAAAAGGCACTTGTTGTTGCCGCAGGACCTCTTTCAAATATATTTTTTGCAACCTTTATCTTCTTTTGGATATTTATAATCTCTGGACAACCTATTTTGTTACCTGTGGTTGGTAGTGTTCAAAAGAATTCACCTGCCCAAAAGGCTGGTATAAAGCCAGGTGATGAAATTATATCTGTAGATGGTCAAAAAGTAGACAGTTGGGACAAACTTAGTTTAATCATAAGATCAAGTAAAGGTAAGAGCCTACTGCTTGGAATAAAAAGAGGGGAGAAGACCTTATATTTAAAGGTAACTCCAAAGGTTGAAGAGCTAAAGGATATTTTTGGTGAAAAGGTAAAGATACCTGTTATAGGAGTTACTGCCAAAGGTGTAATGCGTACCATACACCTTAGCCCCCTTGAGGCTCTAAGAGATGCATTTGTTGGTACGTGGAACATAACAGTATTAACTGTTCAAGGCTTTATAAAACTTATAGAAAGGGTCATACCTCTTTCAACCCTTGGTGGTCCTATTCTTATAGCAAAGTTGGCTGGACAACAGGCAAAGCAAGGTTTTATGAACCTATTTTACTTTATGGCTGTTCTTAGTATCAATTTAGGGCTGTTAAATCTTCTTCCAATACCTGTTTTAGATGGTGGACATTTAATGTTTTTCTTGGTTGAAGCAGTTACTAGAAGGCCTCTTAGTATGCGCCAGATGGAGATTGCTCAGCAGATTGGGATAATAATTTTAGGTGCTTTAATGCTACTTGTATTTTACAATGACATTGCAAGGGTATTTGGATTTGGCCATCTTATAGGAGGTCCATAAAGCTTGTGTATGTGCTTGGTATAGAGACATCTGGTAGATGTGGGGGAGTAGCCCTTATTGATGAGCATAGGGTGTTGGGAGAGATAACATTTTGTTGTGATCAGACATATTCGACTAGGCTTTTACCAGATATCAAACAACTCTTAGAGAAGATAGATTTAACCTTAAAAGATATTAGTCTTATTGCCGTAAGTCTTGGCCCTGGAAGTTTTACAGGACTTAGAATAGGTTTGTCTAGCGCAAAGGCTATAGCCTTTGCGCTAAATATACCGATAATTGGGGTTCCAAGCCTTGATGCCCTTTCATTTAATCTTGTAGGAAAGGAATGTGATGTAATATTTAGCCTTATAAGGGCTAGAAAAAAGGAGTTGTATGGGGCATTTTTTAAACTTACTAACTCTATCCCAACCCTAATCTCAGAGTATAAATGCATTAAAGATACAGAGCTTTATTCCCTTTTAGAAAAAGAACATATGGATATGATTATTTGCGATGAAGATGCCCTTTGTATAATAAAGGAGATAAAAACCTTGTATAACTTAGCAACTTCTATCCCTCTTCACCTAAGACACTTAAGGGCTTCTAGTGTAGCAGATTTGGGATTAATATACTTTAAGTCCAAAAATAGGGGAGATGATCTTAATCTACTTGAACCTCTTTATGTAAGAGCAGCACTTAGTTAAAAATTATGCGTATTATTCATACAGCAGATTGGCATCTTGGAAGGATTTTTCATGGTATCCATCTAACAGATGATCAGGCATATGTACTTGAGCAGTTTTTATCTATTGTTAAAGATATACGTCCTGATGTTATCGTGGTATCTGGTGATATCTACGATAGAGCAATCCCCCCTTATGATGCAGTATCTCTTTTAGATGAAGTAATATCTAGGCTTGTTAGAGATGTTGGTTGTAAGGTAGTAATGATTGCAGGAAACCATGATAGTCCTGAAAGATTGAGTTTTGGTTCTAAGTTGTTTGAAAATAGCAATCTCTACATCTTAGGTAGGTTTTCTAACTGCCTTTTACCAATTCAGATAGAGGATGAATTTGGATTAGTAAACATATATGCAATCCCATTTTTAGAGCCAGCCATTGTAAGAGAAGAACTAAATAATGAAGAGATAACAACTCATGAAAGATCCTTACGTGCAATATTAGATATCATAGGACAAAACAAGCCTAAAGATAAAAGAAGTCTTTTAGTTGCACATGCTGCAGTAATAGGGGGGCAATGTTCAGATTCTGAAAGGCCAATCTCTATTGGTGGCACGCAAACAGTTGATCCTTCTATTTTTCAAGGTTTTAATTATGTTGCTTTAGGACATTTGCACCAACCCCAGTCAATCTCTAAACCCTATATTCAATATGCAGGCTCTATCCTAAAGTATTCATTTTCTGAAGCACATCATAAAAAATCTATAACCTTTGTAGAAATGGATGCTTATGGCAATTGTAATATAAACAGGATTCCTCTTGTACCACGTTATGATCTACGGATAGTAAAGGGTAGGTTAGAGGAGATTATACAAAATGCAGATAATGATCCTAACAAAGATGACTATATAAAAGTCATACTATTGGATGAAAATCCTGTACTAAATGCAATGTCTAGGCTTAGGAAGGTATATCCCAACACCTTACATATTGAACGCGCCAATATTATGCTTCCAACTTCAAGATTAAATTGTTCAATAGATCACAATAAGTTATCTGAGCAAGAGATATTTTCATCATTTTTTCATCATGTAACAGGTGAAGTTATGAAGGATAACTATAAGACAATGCTTATAAAGATATTAAATAAGTTAGAGGCTAAAGACAGGGAGGCATTTGGTGAGACCTCTAAGGCTTAAAATTAAAGCCTTTGGGCCATATTCAACAGAGCAAATCCTTGATTTTAGTATTTTAAGTAATTGCTCTATATTTTTAATACATGGGCCTACAGGTGCAGGTAAGACCTCAATCTTGGATGCTATCTGTTTTGCACTCTATGGTAATGCATCAGGTAGTGATAGACAGCTTAAGTATATGAGAAGTGACTATGCATTATCACATGAACTTACAGAGGTAAGTTTTGATTTTAAACTAGGACAAAAGATATATAGAGTCTTTAGAAGACCTGAACAGCAAAGGCCTAAAAAACGGGGTAAGGGAAATACTAGAGAACCATCTAAGGCAATTCTTTGGAAATTAGTCTGCGAGCCTGAAAAAAAATGGAGTGTTGTTATAAGTGGTTGGGACAGGGTTAATAAAGAGATAGAAAGGCTTCTTGGTTTTAAAAGTGACCAGTTTCGACAAGTAGTTATATTGCCTCAGGGTGAATTTAGAAGGCTTCTTTCTGCTAAGTCTTCAGAACGTCAGCAAATATTAGAAGTACTCTTCCAGACCTATAAATATAAAAGACTTGAAGACGCACTAAAAGAAGAGGCATCTAAGATAGAATCTGATCTAGAAAGATTAAGAGAAAAGATAGAAAATGTTTTAACTTCATTTGATAAGAAAGATGTAAACGAATTAAAAGCCTTACAGAACTATTATTATAGAATAAAAGAAAAAGAGCAAAAAATGCTTAATACTTTAAGGTCTAAAGAGTCAGAGGTGGTTAAAAGACTAAATGAAGCAAGAATAATATTAGAAAGATTTAGTGAATTTAAAAAGGCAAAAGAAACCCTTGATGCACTAGAAGAGAAAAGGCGCTGGTTTTTAGAAAAAGAAAAGATCCTTAATAAGGCTCAAAGGGCTTATAATGTAAAAGATTTATATTCTTCTTTTATAGAAAGAGAAAAAGAGCTTAATAACCTACAAAAAGAAATAGAAAGAAAAAAATTAAATTTAAACACATTAAAAGAAAAGGAAAAAGAGGCAAAAGATATATTAACTAAAGAAGAACAATATCAAAAAGAGTGTGAGGATATAAAAAGAGAGATTGATGAGCTTAAAAAATTACAAATAAAACTTATAGAGTATCAAGAGGTTAGCTCAAACTTCTTAAAGACTAAAGAAGATGTAAAGCATATAAAAGAAAAGCTTTTTCAAAAAGAAAAAGAGCTTTTAGATATTAAAAATGATTTAGAATCTCTTAGAAAACAAAGGGAAGAGTTCTTAAAAAAGGCTATTCGTTTAGAGAATTATCAGAGTTTATATAAAGATTTAAGCGCTGTCTATAAGAATAAAAATAGGTTAACAGAGCTAAAAAAAGAACAAAAACAAAAGGAAACTAAACTATTATCTATCCAAAAGGAGATAAGTTCTAAGGAAAAAGCATATCAGATCCTTTTAGAAGAATTTGACAGATTAGAAGAGACATGGATTAAGGCTCAGGCATTTTTCCTCGCAGATAGATTAGAGCCAGGTAAACCTTGTCCTGTTTGTGGTTCCATAAGCCATCCTAATCCTGCAAGTTATAAAGGAGAGCTTCCTGATAAAAAGTTACTTAAGAAAAAAAAGAAAGAGATTAAAGAGCTAGATGAACTTATTAAATCTCTTAAAGCCAAAGAAGAAGACATTAATAAAGCTAAACTACACTTAGATGTGGAGATAAAACAGATATCTGAATTCTTAAGTGATTATAAAGATGTTTCTGAAACAGATATAACTAATGAGCTTTCTGCCCTAGAAGAGAAATTGGTATCTTCAAAAAAGGCTAAAGATATGATTCCTAATTTAGAAAATGAGATAGCTAACAAAGAAAAATTAAAGACAAAACTTGCACAGCAAATAGAAGATATTAAAAATCAATATGAAGATAAAAGACAAGAGCTGATTAAACTAGAGGCTAATCTTTACAACCTTAAAAAAGATATTCCAAAACATTTGCGCAATAAAGATATATTAGAGAACACTATTAAGGAAAAAGAGACTATTTGTTTAACACGAGAAGCATCTTTTAAAAAAGCTAAGCAACAATACGATAGCTATAGAACCAAAGTAATAGAAGAGACAACTAGTCTTGAACATTTAGAAAGGGATGAGATTAAAATTAGAAACATCTTATCTACACTAAATAAAAGCCTAAATACACGTGTTAAAAAGTTAGGATTTAAAGATATAGAAGAGCTTAAGAGTTCTGTTATGACAGATGAGGAGATAGAGCGTTTAAAAGAAGAGGTACAGGATTTTAAAGATAGTTTAGGTGAGGCAAAAAAAAGGCTAGAGCGTATTCAAAATGAGATAAAAGGCTTAGAAAAGCCTGAGCTAGAACCTCTTAAGAAAGAACAAGATAAAATAAAAGCACAGATTGAAAACACCATTGGCCAGCTTGCTCACATAAATGAAGTAATTAAACAGATTAACAAGGCATTTTTAGATATAAATAAGATATCAGAAGAATATCTAAAAAAAGAAAAACAATATGGCATTGTTAAAAGGCTTGCAGATGTGGCATCTGGTAAAAATAGATTTAACATAAGCCTTGAGAGATTCGTGCTTGCAAGTTTGTTAGATGATGTGCTTGCTGCTGCATCTAAAAGACTAAGAATAATGAGCAAGGGGCGGTTCGATCTACAACGACTTATAGATATCGATGATAAAAGAAAGGCTTCAGGACTAGATATTGGAGTTTATGACTCTTATACTGGCACACTAAGGCCTGTAAATACTCTCTCTGGTGGAGAGAGCTTTTTAGCCTCTCTTTCTTTAGCACTAGGGCTTTCTGATGTAGTACAATCTTATGCTGGTGGAATAAAGCTAGATACCATATTTATTGATGAGGGTTTTGGAAGTCTGGATCAAGAATCCCTTGATCTTGCCCTTTCTAGTTTACTTGAGCTTAGAAAAGAAGGTCGCCTTGTAGGGATTATATCTCATATACCAGAATTAAAAGAAAGGATAGATGTAAGACTAGAAGTCATTCCAAATAGACAAGGAAGTATTGCACGGTTTGTATCTTAAAAAATGAAAAGTATTCCAAACAAGATAAACAACCTATCTTAGCAATCCTTCACAAATTTAATTATTCCAGTTATTCTCCTACCATAAAAGGGTATGTAAGAAATTTAGTTTATTAATTTTCTATACTAGTGTTAGGAGAATATTATGGTTAATAAAAAGAAAAATAACAATCTTCCATTAGAACAACAACTTTGGAAAGCAGCAGACAAACTTAGAAAAAATATAGATGCTG
>CAZODM010000031.1:0-22140 GCA_964578585.1 uncultured Desulfobacterales bacterium
AACAGACAAGCATACTTGGAAGAAGTAGATGATATGAGCCTGTTAATTCACTTACAGCAATTATTGCAGTTATAGGGATATTAGAGTTTCCAGCTAGGAAACCTGCAATTCCAACTACTGCATAAGGACCTGCATTATGTACAATTTCAGGAAATAGGTGATGAAATAGTGTTCCAACTGCTCCACCTAAGCAGCCACCTATAACAACAGAGGGTCCAAAAACTCCACCACTTCCACCTGAACCAATTGAAAAACTTGTAGCAGCAATCTTGCCTAGTGAGACAGAGAATAGTTTAAAACCAGGGACTTTTTGATAGAAGCCTTGTTGTAAAAATCCATAGCTAAATCCCAATACTTGGGGCATAAATAGTCCAATAGTGCCTGTTATAAGTCCTCCAATTGCAGGTTTAACCCATGAAGGAATAGGGAATTTATGAAATAGGTCATGTATTCCCCAAAACATTTTGACAAAGACAAAGACTGCTATACTTGCAGCGATTGCTAGACCTGTGTATGGAAGTAACTCTAAGGCACTGTGTATTCTATAGTCACCAGCATGGAATAAAGAATCCCATCCAAAGAATGTACAAAATACAGAATAGGCTACAATTGCTGCTATTGTAGTAGGAATTATAACTTCTGCTTCAAATTCAGGATCTTGGTAAAGCACTTCAGCAGCAAAAAGGGCTCCTGTTAATGGGGCCTTAAAGATAGAACCTATTCCAGCTCCAAGCCCTGCTGCCATTAATATTCTCATCTCTCTAGGAGTAAGATTCATCTTTTGAGCAAAGACTGAGCCTACACCTGCACCAATGTGGCATATTGGCCCCTCACTACCACCAGAGCCACCTGTTCCAAGAGTAAAGAATGATGCAATAGTCTTTACTATTGGCACCTTAAAAGGGATGTAACCATCATCAAAGTGATAAGCTTTTATTGCTGCGTCTGTACCGTGTCCACCTGCATCTGGGCAAAATTTCCAGACAATCAGTCCTGTTATAAGTCCTCCAATGCCAGGTAAAGACCAAAGTAACCACGGTCTTAGAGGATGATTTACCATTTTTATTAGATCTTCTTCTCCTGCAGGATGAGGAAATTTATATCCTGCAAGCCAATTAAGAAAGAATATATGACCTACATTTAGGATAAGGTGAAAAAAGCTGGAAGCAAATCCTGCTAGTAATCCTACTATAGCACAGTATAAAAACCAGCGTCCTATTCTCTTTACTTGTAACCTAGATTCAGATGGGCTATCTTCCATCGTATCTTTCAGCCTCCTTAAGATATTATGTCTATAAATTTTTGGGGCTAATAGTTTATATTAGGTTAAAAAAGATTTCAAAATTACCCAAAATATACCTCCTGAAAAAATTTATTTATCTTTATCAGAGATTCAATGATAAGTGAAGGGCTGAGAACAGATTTTTTTACTTTAAACTTATGAGATATTTTGTTAGTCTTAAGTTTATTATTGACAAGTATTTTAAACATCGTTAATCTCAAAGGTTATCTAATTTTTAAACATGGGAGAAGTTTCTATGAGTAAAATGACAGGCGCAAAGATGGTGGTTGAGGCCCTTAAGAGGGAAGGTGTTGATGTAGTTTTTGGGTTCCCTGGTGGGGCAGTTATTGACATCTACGACGCCTTGGATCAAGAGCCATCTATAAAGCACGTGCTTGTACGGCATGAACAAGGCGCAACCCATGCTGCAGATGGCTATGCAAGAGCCACAGGACGCGTAGGTGTATGCCTTGTTACTTCAGGCCCTGGTGCAACAAATACTGTAACTGGTATTGCTACTGCCTATATGGATTCTGTCCCAATTGTTGTTTTTACAGGACAAGTTCCCACAAAACTTATTGGCAATGATGCATTTCAAGAGGTTGATATTGTAGGTATTACTAGACCTTGCACAAAACACAACTATTTAGTTAAAGATGTTAAAGATCTTCCTCGTATTTTAAAAGAGGCGTTTTATATCGCTGCATCAGGGAGACCTGGTCCTGTCTTAATAGATCTTCCTAAAGATGTACAAAATTCAAAGGCAGAGTTTGACTATCCAGATAAGATAAAGCTTCGTTCTTATAATCCAGTTTATAAGCCTCATTTAAGACAGATTGAAAAGGCCTATAAGGCAATTGAACAATCTAAGAGGCCTATAATTTATGCAGGTGGTGGAGTTATTATCTCTAATGCAGCAGATGAATTAAAGGCTTTTGCAGAGGCAATACATGCACCTGTTGCAATGACTCTTATGGGACTTGGAGGGTTCCCAGGCTCTCATGAGCTTAGTCTTGGGATGCTTGGTATGCATGGAACATATTGTGCTAATATGGCTATGCACGATACTGATTTGATCATTGCAGTAGGTGCACGTTTTGATGACAGGGTAACAGGAAAGATAGATGCATTTGCTCCTCATGCAAAGGTTATTCATATTGATATTGATCCAACTTCTATACAGAAAAACGTTAAGGTTCATATACCAATAGTTGGTGACTGTAAGAAGGCTCTAAAAGAACTTCTTAAGGTGATAGAGGAAAAAGGGCTTCCAAAAGAACATTGGAAAGAGAGATTTAAGGATTGGTGGGAGCAGATACATGCTTGGGCTAAAAAGCATCCTTTAACCTATAAGAAGGAAGAGGGCGTTATAAAACCTCAATATGTTATTGAAAAGCTTTATGAGCTTACCAAAGATAAAAAGACCATTGTCACCACAGAGGTTGGGCAAAATCAGATGTGGACAGCTCAGTTCTATAAATTTGATCGTCCACGTACTCTCATTACTTCTGGTGGCCTTGGTACTATGGGATATGGATTCCCTGCAGCTATTGGTGCTCAAATGGCATATCCTGACCATTTAGTAGTTGATGTTGCAGGTGATGGAAGTATCCAGATGAACATTCAAGAGATGGCTACTGCAATGGAGCAAAGGCTTCCAATCAAGATAATAATCTTAAACAATCAATTTTTAGGTATGGTTCGCCAGTGGCAGGAATTATTCTATAATCGTAGATATGCTGCTACACGTTTTCATGTAACACCAGATTTTGTTAAGATTGCTGAGGCTTATGGCGCTGTTGGTTTAAGAGCTACTAAACCTGAAGAAGTAGATGAGGTGTTAAAAACAGGACTTGAGACTGAAGGATTAGTAA
This sequence comes from uncultured Desulfobacterales bacterium, assembly GCA_964578585.1. GTDB lineage: Bacteria > Desulfobacterota > Dissulfuribacteria > Dissulfuribacterales > JAMONC01 > JAMONC01. The sequence continues at coordinate 3,157 of CAZODM010000031.1, forward strand.
TAATGGAGTTTGCAATTGCACAAGAAGAAGGTGTATTCCCAATGGTTCCTGCGGGTAAGGCTACAACAGAGATGTTGTTAGTCTAATTTTTGGTAGCTTTGTTTAATCTTATGATAAAGATTGGAGGAAAATAAGTGAGTATAGCCATGAGTAGCAAAAAAGATACAACCAACAATGTGAGGAAACATACGCTTTCTGTCCTTGTAGAGAACTGTCCTGGTGCTCTTTCTCGTATTACAGGGCTTTTTAGTGGAAGGGGTTTTAATATAGAGAGTCTTTGTGTTGCAGAAACACTAGATCCAACCCTTTCACACCTAACTCTTGTTACAACAGGGGATGAACTCATTATTGAACAGATTATAAAGCAGCTTAATAGGCTTATTGATGTATATAAAGTGGTTGATGTAAGTGAGGGTGATTTTGTTGAAAGAGAGATGGCCCTTATTAAAGTAAGGGCAGAAAAGGAAACTAGAGCAGAGATATTAAGGATGTGTGATATTTTTAGATGCAAAGTTGTAGACGTAAGTCCTAAAACATATACAATAGAAGTTACAGGACCGGAGTCAAAGCTAAAGGCTGTGATAGAGCTCTTAACTCCTTTGGGGATTAAAGAGATTGCACGTACAGGTAAGATTGCAATGATTAGAGAGAAAAAGACTATTTAAGTTTAATAAATTGGGGGATGAAAGGAGTTTTTGAAGATGAAGATTTACTATGATGACGATGCATCTTTAGATATTTTAAAAGATAAGACCATTGCAGTAATTGGTTATGGAAGTCAAGGCCATGCTCATGCACAGAACTTAAGAGACAGTGGTTTAAATGTCATAGTAGGGCAAAGACCCGGTTCTGCAAATTATGACTTAGCTGTAAGTCATGGATTTAGTCCTGTAAGTGCATTTGAGGCTGCAAAACAAGCAGATATTATTATGATCTTGGTACCAGATCATGTGCAGCCAGAGCTTTATAAAGAGGCAATTGAGCCAAATCTTAAAGCTGGTAAGATGATCTTGTTTTCACATGGATTTAATATACATTTTGGTCAGATTGTAGCACCTAAGGATGTAGATGTTGCTATGGTTGCTCCTAAAGGACCAGGGCATCTAGTACGTCGTGAATATGAAAGAGGTGCAGGAGTTCCTTCATTAGTTGCGGTTGAGCAAGATGCAAGTGGTGAGGCTTTACAGCGTGCTTTAGCCTATGCAAAAGGTATTGGTGCAACTCGTGCTGGTGTTATAGAGACAACGTTTTTAGAAGAGACAGAGACAGATCTTTTTGGTGAGCAGTGTGTACTTTGTGGTGGGGTAAGTGAGCTTATAAAAGCAGGTTTTGAGACATTGGTTGAGGCTGGATATCAACCAGAGATTGCATACTTTGAATGTTGTCATGAGCTTAAGTTGATTGTTGATCTTATCTATGAAGGTGGGCTTTCTCGTATGAGGTATTCTATTAGTGATACTGCAGAATATGGAGATCTTACACGGGGTAAGAGGATTATTACAGAAGAGACCCGCCGCAATATGAAAAAGATACTCGAAGAGATCCAATCTGGTGAATTTGCCAGAGAATGGATGTTAGAAAATAGGGTCAATAGGCCAGTGTTTAATGCCCTAAGAAGAAGAGAAAAAGAGCACCCAATGGAAGAAGTTGGAGCAAAACTTAGAAATATGATGGGTTGGCTTTCAAAGAATAAGGACTAAACTAGCCCTTATTTCTTTAAGATTATTTTTTAAGGAGAATAAAGCTACTTCATGCTCCCTGAGCGTATTCCAGTGACCTTAGAAGGGGTGCCCTTTATAGGCTTTTGTGCCTTTTTATCCCTAGTTTTTGCAGTACTAGGTTGGGATTTATGGGCCGTGATAACAATCTTAGTCACGGCCTTTGTCCTATATTTTTTTCGTGATCCAGAAAGGATTATCCCTACAGAGCCTGATCTTGTAGTATCTCCTGCAGATGGTAAGGTTATAGAGATAGTTGAAGGAAGTGAAGGAGCACTTCAAGATGAAGCTCCTTTATGGCGCATAAGCATATTTATGAATCTTTTTAATTGTCATGTAAATAGAGCTCCTATTGGGGGAAAAGTACTTAAGATTTCCTACAAACCAGGCAGGTTTTTTGCAGCAGATAAGAAAAAGGCTTTGATTCAGAATGAAAAAAGTGCGATGTTAATAGAAGATGAGGCTGGAAGATTACTTACAGTTGTACAAGTTGCAGGACTTGTTGCAAGAAGAATAGTATGTAGAGCACAAGTTGGAGACATTGTTAAACGTGGTGAGCGCTATGGTATGATACGTTTTGGTTCAAGATTAGATGTATATATATCAAAACGTTCTAATATCCTTGTAAAGGAAGGGCAGAAGGTTAGGGCAGGTGAAAGCGTTCTTGCTATATTGCCATCATCAACGCAGTAGTTTTTAAGGGTTTTTAATCCTAAGGGAGTAACATAATGTACAAAAAAGATAGTATAGATGGCAGACAAAAAAGAGGCATTTACATACTTCCTAATCTATTTACTTCTGCAAGTTTATTTTGTGGTTTTTATGCTGTTGTTGCATCTTTTCAGGGTAGATTTCTGTCTGCTGCAATAGCAATCCTTATATCTTTTATATTTGATGGTATGGATGGAAGGGTTGCACGCCTTACAGGAACTACTTCTAAATTTGGTGTAGAATATGATTCTCTTGCCGATCTTGTTGCCTTTGGAGTTGCACCTGCAATTTTGGCATTTACATGGGGACTTTCTGGTTTTGGAAGACTTGGCTGGCTAGCAGCCTTTTTATATGTAGCAACAACTGCTTTAAGACTTGCGCGTTTTAATGTGTTAAGTCATTCTGGTGTAAGTTCAAAGAGCTACTTCTTAGGACTTCCATGTCCTGCTGCTGCAGCAATGGTTGCAACAACAGTGCTTATGGCACAGCATTTGGGAATAGTAGGGCCAGTACGACACTTTAGTGTGTTGATCATGATATATGTCTTATCGTTTTTAATGGTAAGTTCAGTTCGTTATCCTAGTTTTAAAGATTCAAAGTGGCTTCAGCGTAGGCCTTTTACAAGTATGGTAGGTTTTATTTTGGCATTTATGATTCTTGCAATTCAACCCAAGGTTACACTTTTTTGGGTAAGTGCTATTTATGTTGCTACAGGACCTGTACTACTTACAATTCGATTATTTTCTCCTATAAAGTCTAAGGCATCTACAACTACTAGATCTCCAAAGGCTGTTGTTTCAAATAGGGAGGATCAAAAAGATGAGCACTGATAAAGACAAAAATCGTATTATTATATTTGATACTACCCTTCGAGATGGTGAGCAATCTCCAGGTGTATCCTTAAACATGGAGGAAAAACTCCAAATAGGAAGACAACTTCAAAAGCTTGGTATTGATGTCTTAGAGGCAGGATTTCCTGTAGCATCTCCTGGTGATTTTGAAGGTGTAAAACGGCTTTCTGAAGAGCTTAAAGAAATACAAGTTGCAGCACTTGCAAGGGCAAACAAAAGGGATATTGATGTAGCATGGGATGCAATAAAAGGGGGTAGTAATCCAAGGATTCATACATTTATTGCTACTTCAGATATACACATGAAATACAAGCTCAAAAAGACTAGAGAGCAAGTGCTGGAAATGGCAGTTGAGGCAGTAAAATATGCTTCTAAGTTTACAAGTAATGTTGAGTTTTCTGCTGAAGATGCAACAAGAAGTGATCTTGACTTTTTGTGTAAGGTATTTGAGGCAGTGATAGAGGCTGGAGCTACAACTTTAAATTTCCCAGATACTGTAGGGTATGCAATACCATGGGATTTTGCTCGAATGATAAAATATGTTATGGAGCATACTGCCAACATAGATAAGGCTATATTGAGTGTTCATTGTCATAATGACTTAGGACTTGCAACTGCAAATGCATTAGCTGCTATATCTGCAGGGGCACGTCAGGTAGAATGTACTATAAATGGTATAGGAGAAAGGGCAGGCAATACAGCTATGGAAGAAGTTGTTATGGCAATAAAGACACGTCATGACATTCTTCCATACTATACCAAAATAGATACCACTCAGATTACTGCTACTAGTAGGCTTGTAAGTATGCTTACTGGCATGGTAGTGCAGCCCAATAAAGCAATTGTTGGAGCCAATGCCTTTGCACATGAATCTGGTATACATCAAGATGGAGTTTTAAAGGAGCGCACTACCTATGAGATTATGGATCCAAAAGATGTTGGGCTTTCAAAGAGTGCTATTGTGCTTGGTAAGCATTCAGGAAGACATGCCCTTAAAGCAAAGCTTGAAGAGCTCGGTTATGAACTAAGTCCTGAGGACTTAGATAGGGTCTTTAAAAGGTTTAAAGAGCTTGCAGATAAGAAAAAAGAGATTTTTGATGAGGATTTAGCTGCAATTGTTGCAGAAGAAATATGGCGCATAACAGATGCTCCAGACAGATACACACTTTCATATCTTCATGTAGCAGCAGGCTGTCGTATAAAACCTGTTGCAGCAGTGGGCATAGAGATAGATGGGCAGAAGAAATTTGAGACCAGTGCAGGGGTTGGTCCAGTAGATGCTGCTTTTAATGCAGTAAAGAGGCTTACAAATACCAAAAGTACGCTTTTAAAATATACAGTGAATTCTATTACTGGTGGTACAGATGCTCAAGGAGAGGTAAGTGTGCGTTTAGAAGAAGATGGTAAGGTTGTAACAGGCAAGGGTGCAGATCCTGATATTATTACTGCAAGCGTTAAGGCCTATTTAAACGCCCTTAATAGACTAGAACATCTAAAGAAAAAGGTATAAACTTACAGAAGTTTTCCACTCTTAAGTTATAAAAGCTTTAATAGCTTAATACCAAAAACTTTAAAAAATAAGAAACTGTCAAGCTTATCAAAGAGGGGGATTTTTTGAGATATGGGTATGACAATTTGTGAAAAGATATTAGCTGCTCATGCAGGCAAGGATAAAGTAACACCAGGTGAGTTGATTGAAGTAAGTGTTGATATTGCACTTGGTAATGACATTACTGCTCCAATTGCAATAAAGATATTTAAAGATACAGGGATAGAGAAGGTTTTTGATCCTGCAAAAGTAGTACTTGTTGCAGACCATTTTGTTCCTAACAAAGACATAAAAAGTGCTGAACAAGCAAAGGTGTTACGTGATTTTTCAAAAGAGCAGGGGATCATACACCACTATGATGGTGGTGAAATGGGGGTTGAACACGTACTTTTACCAGAAAAAGGTATAGTTTTACCCGGAGATGTAGTAATTGGGGCAGATAGCCATACTTGTACTTATGGAGCTCTTGGAGCATTTGCAACAGGTGTAGGAAGTACAGACCTTGCTGCTACTATGATTACAGGTCGTACATGGTTTAAGGTGCCAGAGTCTATAAAGTTTATCTATAAAGGTAAATTAAATCCTTGGGTTACAGGAAAGGATCTCATTTTGTATACCATTTCTCATATTGGTGTAGATGGTGCCCTTTATAAGGCAATGGAGTTTACAGGTCCTGTTATTGAAGAGCTGTCAATGGCAGAACGTTTTACAATGTCCAACATGGCAATAGAGGCAGGAGGCAAGGCAGGGCTTATAAATCCTGATGAAACTACACTAGAATATGTAAAGAATAGAGCAAGTAGAGAGTTTAAGGTATTTTGTTCTGATCCAGATGCAAGTTATGAAGAGGTGATAGAATTTGATTGTTCTAAAATAGAGCCACAGGTTGCCTTTCCACACTTGCCATCTAATTGTCATCCAATATCTGAGGTTGGCAATATTAAGATAGACCAAGCAGTTATTGGTTCTTGTACAAATGGTAGGATAGAAGACCTTGAGCTTGCAGCAAAGGTGCTTTCAGGTAAGAAGGTAGCAAGGGGTGTTCGTCTTATTATTCTTCCAGCTACTCCGCTTGTATATAAAGAGGCTCTTAAAAGAGGTTATATAGAGCTGTTTCTTGAGGCAGGAGCTGTGATTGGACCTCCAACATGTGGGCCATGTCTTGGTGGACACATGGGAATTTTAGCAAAAGGAGAAAGGGCTATTGCAACCACAAATCGTAATTTTGTAGGTCGTATGGGACATCCTGAAAGCGAGGTTTATTTATCTAACCCAGCAGTTGCTGCAGCTAGTGCTATTGTTGGACGTATAGCAAGTCCAGATGAACTTTAATCTTTTCCTGTTTTTATGGATTAAAAAGCTTTTAGGAGGGATTAATGAAGATAAAAGGAAGGGCATGGAAATTTGGTGACAATATAGATACAGATGTAATAATTCCTGCAAGGTATCTAAATACCTCAGATCCCAAAGAACTTGCCAAACATTGTATGGAAGATGCTGACCCAGAGTTTGCATCAAAGGTAAAAAAGGGAGATATAATAGTTGCAGGTAAAAACTTTGGCTGTGGTTCATCAAGAGAGCATGCTCCTATTGCGCTTAAGGCAGCAGGAGTTGGTTGTGTAATTGCTCCTAGTTTTGCCCGTATTTTTTACAGGAATTCTTTTAATATGGGACTTCCTATATTAGAGTGTGATGAAGCTGCCAAGCTCATAGAAGAAGGTGATGAAGTAGAGGTAAATCTTGATACAGGAGAGATTATTGATATTACTAAAGGTAAGACATTTAAGGCACAGCCTATTCCAGAATTTATGCAAAACCTTATAAAAGACGGCGGCCTTATTGCCCATATCTTAAAACAAAGACAAAGTGCTGCTTAACTCTTAAATATTTTTTAATACTTTTTAGAAAGGAGATGAGTTATCTATGAATACCTATAAAATTGCTGTAATTCCTGGAGACGGGACTGGCCCAGAGGTAATAAGAGAAGGGGTTAAGGTACTTGAAGCAGCAGAGGAGAGGTTTGGTTTTAAGTTAGAAAAGACTTGGTATGACTATGGTGGAGATAGATATTTACGTACAGGAGAAGTACTGCCTGAGGGTGCTATTGAAGATTTAAAACAGTACAAGGCTATATATCTTGGGGCAATTGGACATCCAGATGTAAAGCCTGGAATACTTGAAAAGGGGATCTTATTAGCACTTCGTTTTGCATTAGATCAATATATAAACTTGCGTCCTGTTATATTATATCCAGGAGTTGATACTCCACTTAAGGACAAAAAACCTGAAGATATTGATTTTGTAGTAGTAAGAGAAAATACAGAAGGACTTTATGCAGGAGCAGGTGGTGTATTAAAAAAGGGCACAGCAGATGAAGTTGCTGTTCAAGAGTCTATTAATACTAGGAAAGGGGTAGAGCGTTGCATAAGATTTGCCTTTGAGTTTTGCAGAAAGAGAAATAAGGAGAAGAAGTTAACTCTTTGTGGAAAGACAAATGTTTTAACCTATGCATTTGATCTTTGGGAACGTACTTTTTATGAGGTAGCCAAAGAGTATCCAGATATTAAAACAGATTATGCACATGTTGATGCAACTTGTATGTGGATGGTTAAAAATCCCGAGTGGTTTGATGTAATAGTAACAGATAATATGTTTGGTGATATTATCACTGACCTTGGTGCTATGATTCAAGGTGGGATGGGCATAGCTGCTGGAGGTAATATAAATCCTGAAGGGGTTTCTATGTTTGAGCCAATAGGGGGCTCAGCTCCAAAATATACAGGTAAAAATGTAATAAATCCTCTTGCTGCAATATGTGCAGGGCAAATGATGTTAGACTGGATTGGAGAGGAGAAGGCTGCTAAGGCTATAGAAGAGGCTGTTAAAATCGTAGTAAGTAAACATCTAAAGAGTCTTTCTGCTGGTAAGATGGGTTATTCTACCACAGAGGTAGGAGATTTGGTTGCAAACTATGTAAAAGAGGTTGATGTTTAAACAAGGAGAGGTGGGGCTATGGCAAAGGAATATAACGTTGCAGTAGTTGGGGCAACGGGTGCAGTCGGAAGGACTATGATAAAGGTCCTTGAAGAGAGGGATTTTCCTGTAAAGAACATCAAGCTTCTGGCTTCACATAGATCCGTTGGTAAAAAGATTTCATTTAAGGGTGAGGAGATAGCGGTTGAAGAGTTAACTAAGGATTCTTTTAAAGGGATTGAAATAGCCCTTTTTTCAGCAGGTGCATCAAGAAGTTTAGAGTTTGGACCTATAGCGGCTGATTCAGGTGCAGTGGTAGTAGATAACTCAAGTGCATGGCGTATGGATCCAGATATTCCTCTTGTTGTTCCAGAGGTCAATCCTCATGCAATCTCTCAATATAAGAATAAGGGTATTATTGCTAATCCGAATTGTTCTACTATTCAGATGGTAGTGGTATTAAATCCTCTTCATAAAGAGGCAAAGATAAGACGCATAGTTGTTTCTACATATCAAGCAGTATCTGGTTCAGGGCAAAAGGCAATAGAGGAGTTAAAATCTCAGGTTCATGCATGGTGTGAAGGAAGGGAGCTTGAGCACAAGGTTTATCCTCATCAAATAGCATTTAATTGTCTTCCTCACATAGATGTCTTTTTAGACAATGGCTATACAAAAGAAGAAATGAAGATGGTCAATGAGACCAGAAAGATAATGGAAGCACCAGATATCAGGGTTTCTGCAACTACTGTTAGAGTACCTGTCTTTTATGGACATTCTGAAGCTGTAAACATAGAGTTTGAAAATCCTATAGAACCAGAAAGGGCAAGGCAGATATTGTCTAAGGCTGATGGAGTAAAGGTGGTTGATGACCCAGCTAATAATGTTTATCCATTAGCAATAGATGCTGAGGGACAAGATCTTACATTTGTAGGAAGGATTAGAAAGGACACCTCAGTAGAACATGGGCTTGATCTATGGATTGTGGCAGACAATATAAGAAAAGGTGCTGCAACAAATGCTGTACAAATAGCTGAGGTATTAGTTAGGGATTATCTCTAATTTTAAATAGATATATGGATTAGATATTGCGCCCGTAGCTCAATTGGATAGAGCACCGGACTTCGGATCCGGGTGTTGGGGGTTCGACTCCCTCCGGGCGCGTAAGTTACCATGATTTAGCGTTTAGCCCAAAAAGGGACTTATTGTCCCTTTTCCCTTACTAGCCCATTTTTAGTATAATTTTAATTATTGTGGAAGTTTGATAATTTTTATAAAATTTATTATTCCTTTCTATGTTTAGTTTATTTAATTCAATGTATTTGTTATTTTTTATTTTATATTGTGATGAGATAAAGGACTAGATAAGGGAACTAGTGGTTAAGCTTGAAGAACTCAAACAAGGCTGTATCATAAGGGGTCTTATTCCAAGGCAGGATATTATAGTAGTTGATGTTAAGTGGTATGGTAACGATGCTGTAGAGCTTACCTATAAAGATTCATCTGGTAAAGTCGGAAATCAACTTATTTTTCGAAGTGACGAAGAAAGACTAAAGGTAATTACTGAGGGACAGGCGTGGAGTTTTGAGGCTGATGGGAAGCGTTTAAGACTCGTCTCTGAAGCTAAACGTATTTGTTTAGCTTATCTTTTTGATCCTTATCTTGCTATTCATACCTCGATGATAGATCCTCTTCCTCACCAGATTAGTGCAGTTTATGAAAAGATGTTACCACGCCAGCCCTTACGCTTTCTTCTTGCAGACGATCCTGGAGCAGGTAAAACTATTATGGCTGGACTTTACATCAAAGAATTGATGATTCGAGGAGACCTTCAACGTTGCCTTATTGTTTGTCCAGGCAACCTTACAGAACAATGGCAGGACGAACTTTGGCAGCGTTTTCAATTGCCATTTGAGCTTCTTACTAACGATCGTATTGAATCCTCTCGTACTGGAAATATCTTTCAGGAGATGTCTCTAGTGATTGCTCGCTTAGATAAACTTGCTAGAAATGAAAATCTTCAGGAAAAACTTGCGCAAATAGATTGGGATTTGATTGTAGTAGATGAGGCACACAAGATGTCTGCTACCTATTTTGGTGGTGAAGCTAGATATACCAAACGCTATCGCTTAGGGAAATGCCTTTCACAAAATACTCGGCATTTTCTTTTGATGACTGCCACCCCTCATAATGGCAAAGAGGAAGATTTTCAATTATTTATGTCACTTCTTGATCCAGATCAGTTTGAGGGGCGTTATCGGCCTGGTGTACATGATACCGATGTTTCAAACCTTATGCGTCGAATGCTTAAAGAGGAACTTTTAAAGTTTGACGGTACCCGTCTTTTCCCTGAACGTAGAGCCTATACAGTAACCTATAAACTTTCTGATTCTGAGATTAATCTTTATCAAGAAGTAACTGAGTATGTGCGAGAGGAATTTAATCGTGTAGAAAGGCTTAAAGATCCAAATCGTAAAGGAACAGTTGGATTTGCTCTAACTATTCTTCAAAGGCGTTTGGCTTCTTCTCCTGAGGCTATCTATCAGTCTCTTAAAAGACGTAGAGAGCGTTTAGAGTCTCGTTTGCGTGAGGCTGAGATGCTCTATCATGGCTCTTTTATCTCTCCTACCAAAGAAACGAAAAAATTTTTCCTTACTGAAGAAGAAGTTGAGGAACTCCAAGATCTTCCAGCTGAAGAACTGGAAACTCTGGAAGAGGAAATAATAGATCAGGCTACAGCAGCACAAACCATCGAAGAATTGTGTAGAGAAATAGATACTTTAAAACATCTTGAAACTTTAGCCCTTGCCGTGCGCAGAAGGGGGATTGACCGAAAGTGGGAAGAGCTATCGAAGCTCCTTCAGGAAGAAGAAGTTATGTTTGACCGTCATGGCCGGCGCCGTAAGCTTGTCATCTTTACTGAACACCGCGATACTTTGAATTATTTAATTTCTCGGATTAGGAATTTACTTGGTTGCCCAGAAAAGGTAGTTACTATCCATGGTGGGATGAGACGCGACCAGCGGCGTTTTGTTCAGGAACAATTCACCCAAAACGAAGAAGTGACTATTCTTGTAGCTACAGATGCTGCCGGAGAAGGCATCAACCTCCAGCGTGCCCATTTGATGATCAACTATGATCTTCCCTGGAATCCAAATCGTATAGAGCAGCGTTTTGGTCGTATTCATCGTATTGGTCAAACCGAAGTGTGTCATCTCTGGAACTTGGTGGCAGAGGAGACTAGAGAGGGAGATGTTTATTTGACTTTGCTAGAAAAGCTTGAGCAGGAGAGCAAAACTTTGGGAGGTGCGGTTTTTGATGTCTTAGGCAAGGCCATAGATGGCAAAGAGCTGCGTCAGCTCATTATTGAAGCCATACGATATGGAGACAAACCAGAGGTCCGTGCCAGTCTCAAACAAAAGGTGGAAGGGGCTTTGAATCGCGAGCGGCTTGAGTCCCTTATCCAAGAGAAGGCGCTTGCCCATGAGATCATGGACGTAGCCCAGGTCTTTACCATTAAGAAGATGATGGAGCGGATGGAGGCACTCCGTCTTCAACCCCATTTTATCTCTGCTTTTTTCAAAGCAGCCTTCAAACACCTTGGTGGAACGATTGTGGAGCGGGAGCCTGGGCGTTATCAGCTTCGTTATGTGCCGGCTGTAATTCGGGAAAGAGGCCGAAGGCTTGGGTTCGGAGATCATATCCTTCGCAGCTATGAACGCATCTGTTTTGAAAAAGAATTGCGCCAGGTGTCTGGAAAGCCTACTGCAGACTTTGTCGCTCCAGGACATCCTCTCCTTGATACAGTGATCAATCTTATTCTCGAACGCTATCAAGACCTTATGAAACAGGGTGCTATCCTAGTTGATGAAAAAGATTCTGATGACAAGATGCGTGCCCTGTTTTACCTTGAGCATGCTATTTGCGATGCTCATAAAAACCCCGACGGCTCCCAACGTGTGGTTTCTAAAAAGCTACAATTTATTGAGATGGTTCTTGGAGTACAGGATTTTGTCCCGCAAATTAGAAATGCTGGTCCAGCTCCTTATCTTGATTACCGGCCTCTTACAGAAGAAGAAAAATCGCTTATTGCAGATCTGATAAAACCCCTTCGCGCCTCAAAGGAAATGGAAAATCAGGTTTTGAGCTATGCAGTAACCAATATCGTGCCCCAACATCTAGAAGAAATTCGGGAAAGACGCGCGCCTATCATTGAAAAGACTAGAGCTGCCGTGAAGGAACGGCTTACCAAAGAGATCATCTACTGGAACAATAGGGCCTTGGAGCTAGAGGAGCAGGAAAAAGCTGGGAAGTTTAACGCTCGCCTTAATTCTACTAAGGCTCGGCGGCGAGCTGAGGAATTGCAGGAGCGCTTGGAAAGGCGCTTGAGAGAACTTGAAGAAATGGAGCAGCTTTTTGCTCTGCCGCCGGTGGTAACTGGTGGGGCTTTGGTTGTGCCTCTCGGGCTTCTAAACAAGCTCCGGGGCAAGATTGAAACCGAGCCTGGGCTCTTTGCCAAGGAGCGCAAGCTGGTAGAGCGTTTAGCTATGGCTGCAGTCATGGCTATTGAGCACCGGCTTGGTCACAATCCCATTGATGTTAGTCAGGAATGCCTTGGGTATGACATTGAGTCCGTCATTCCTTTAGGAGATGGACGAGAAAAACTACGTTTCATCGAGGTTAAGGGTCGAGTTTCCGGGGCACCTACGGTCACCATCACCCGCAATGAAATTCTTTGTGCCTTCAACAAGCCGGACGATTGGGTCCTGGCTCTGGTGGAAGTTCCTCGTTTAGAGGAGTTTGAGCTTGATCCAGAGGCTACAGAATTTCCGGAAGGGATGCTCTCTCAATGTCGAATTCGCTACGTGTGGCGACCTTTTAGCAAAGAGCCAGATTTTGCAGTAACCAGCGTCAACTATGATTGGGGAAAACTCTGGAACCTTGGGATGAAGCCTTTTTAGCTTGGCAAAAATTACCTATTTGCTACACTTGTAAACATGAAAAAGGTTTTAGTTGGAGCCAGAATAGAACCCCAGAGCTTAAAGAATCTTTGGATCGTCTCTCCAAGGTCACAAGGCGCAGCCTGGCCCACATTGTGAGCGAAGCCTTACAAAACTATGTAGAGTGCAACGCCTGGCAGATAGAGGCCATTCTCGAAGGTGTCCAAGAAGCCAAGGCCGGAAATTTTGCCACTGAAGAGGAAGTACGAGAGTTTTTCCTCAAGTGGGGGGTAGATGTCTAAGGCCTCCCTTAAGTGGCTGTGCCTCGCTTTGAGAGACCTGGACGAGATTGCTTCCTACATCGCCAAGGATAATCCCACTGCCACCCCAAAAGTGGTGAACGGGTATATGAGGTGGCTTTGAATCTTTGAGATCATCCCGCCATGGGGCGCCTTGGTCGAGTCCCCGGAACACGAGAGCTTCTCATTCCAGGTCTTCCTTTCCTTTTAGTTTACAGAGTCAAAGGCTGGAGGGTAGAAATTTTAAGAGTGTTTCACTGCGCCAGAAAATGGCCGCCTGAGGGAGAACGAAAACCATGAGTCAGTCTTCGAAAAGCAAAACGCCCCTAGAGATAAGGCTTGATTTGTTTAGTCTATTAATTTAGAGTCTTTTAGTAAAGACTATCGAGGGAAAAGGTATGCGCAGAATTACTTCTCCACAGGCCTTCAAGACTTGCTATATCGCCGAGGTTAAGGAAGAGATGGGTATCTCCCTGCGTCGGCGTACCAGCGTAAGGAAATTGAAGACTCCAGAGTATCTTAAGCCCATAATTCGTAAAGCTATTGAAGTGTTGGGAGAAAAGGCCTCTTACCGGGATATTCAGAAAAAAGCACTTGAAATTTATCGGGAAATGTATGGAGGTGAGGTAGATAAATTGTACGGTGCTTTACAAATCACAGATAAAGAGGCTTTTAAACGTCTAGTGGAGGATGAAGAAATTGCCTACAGTTAATGATCTTTTAGGTAAGACAATCTTTGTAGATGCTAATGCGTTCCTTTATTTCCTTGGAGCAGAATGCGACGAACTTACAAGAGAAATTTTTCGATATGCGCGTCTAGAGAAACTTTCCTTAGTTACAAGCGTAACAGTAGTAGATGAGGTCCTTTTCAAGGCTTTGCTTGCAAAGGCCAGAGAAGTATTTGGAATAAAGAAGAACATTCATGATTTTTTAAGGCGTAACAAAGACCGGGTAAAAAAGTTGGCAGATGTTTGTAAAGTAGTTTTTGATCTGCTGGAGCTAACGAAAGTAGAAGTGGTTGAGATAAGGGAAAGTACTTTGAGGGGAACCGAAGCAATAATGAAAGATTACGGTCTTTTTGGAAATGATGCTATCTCTCTAAAAGTTATGAGGGAAAGAAACCTTAGATATATTTTGACCTCTGATAAAGACTTTGAAGGAATAAAAGAGCTAGTCGTTATAAATCCTTTAGGAGATGGATAAAAGATGGCTACTGCGGAACAAATAAAAGCCCTGATCAGGGCTCATCTATCAGGAGATAGAGAAAGATTTATTACTACAGCCCTTCAACTGGCAGCTTATGAAGCCAAACAGGGGCATTTTGCCTTAGCTCATGAAATTCAAAATTTGATAGATAGAGCAAAGAAAACGCCTTCCAAAATATTCCCCGTTAGATCCGAGATAGAAAATCTTGTGCTTTATGTAGACCCCAAGGCACGTTTAAACGCCTTGGTCGTTGATTCTAACATTAACAAACGTCTTAAACAAATCATCAAAGAATACTGGCAGCAGGACAAACTTAAAAGACATGGTCTAACCAATCGTCGCAAGATATTACTGGTAGGCCCTCCCGGAACGGGAAAAACTTTGACAGCAGAAGTTCTAGCCGGTGAGCTACGTCTTCCCCTTTATGTCATTCTTATGGACAGGCTTATAACCAAATTTATGGGCGAAACTGCCGCTAAATTGCGGAAAATTTTTGATATGATGCAAGAGTATCAGGGAGTATATTTCTTTGACGAGTTCGACGCTATTGGTGCGGATAGAGCCAGTGAAAACGATGTTGGTGAAATGCGAAGAGTTTTGAATTCTTTTCTCCAATTTATAGAATGGGATAAATCAAATAGCATTATCGTAGCCGCAACTAACAATCCTCAAATGTTAGATAAAGCTATTTTCCGACGCTTTGACGATATTCTTTATTACAGATTGCCGACCGAACAAGAAATCAAACAGCTTATCAGGAACTGTTTGGGAACCTTTAAAAGTAAAAAATTATCTTTCAAAGAGTTGCTACAGGAGGCCAAGTCTTTAAGCCAGGCCGAAATAACAGAGGCCTGTAAGGAAGCTATCAAAATTTGTATTCTCGAAAACCGCAAGACGGTTACAACAGCCCTTTTGAGAGGCATTTTGCAAGAAAGACGAAAATAAGACAAGGTTATAGCAAATGAGTAATATTTGGTTTAACGCATTATTTCAATTAAAAATTCATGAAGCTAGAGGAACTGCATTTCAAGATCTATTTAATAAAGTCATGACAGCTTATTATGGAGATAATTTTCAAACAGTTAGACCTTGGGGAGCCTTTGGAGACAAAGGCAATGATGGATTTTTAAAAGATGAACAACATTATTTTCAACTATTTGCTCCTGAACCAACTACTTCTATTCGTGATATTATTAAAAATATTATTAAAAAAGTTAAAGACGATTTTTTTAAACTAATAGAAAGCTATCCTAGACTGAAGAAATATTCGTTTTTAATGAATGATTACTTCGTAGGTATTCCAGAATTTATACATAGAGAATTACAAGAGATTTCTGAAAATTACAAGATAAAAACTTACGCTTGGGGAGCTCATTGGCTTTTAAACAAGTTTTCTGAATTAGACCAAAACAAAAAAGAATATATATTGAACTCTCAACCTTTAGAATTTACTGAAGATATTGCTCCTGCCTTAATAAAGTCTACGCTAGATTGGATCATTAAAAATTCTCCGCTCGTTCCTGGCCCTAAACTACTAGACGAAGATAAAAAATTGAATTTCGAAAAAAAGATAAAGTTTAATAATTTAGACCCATATTTTGCTCAGTTACTTGATACTGCTTATTACGAAGTAGATATCTTAGAAAGAATGCTAATAGAACAACCAGATTTGCTGCAAAAAGCAGCTTCAATATTGTCAGAATTATATAAAAAATACAAGAAAAATTTTGAAAGAATTGACAATAAAGAAGATTTAATTTTTGTTGCAATTTTAGAAAATATTATTCCAAAATATGGGAATATTTTAGGGTATCGTCAAGCAGCGCTAATAATAATGTCAAAATTCTTCGAAGCATGTGATATTTATGAAGAGCCAGAGTAATATTCTGTTTAGAATAATTCCCAATAAACACGTACGTTTTTGCGATAGTTTGATAGCTATTGCAGGATTATTGCATCAAATTATAGATCGTCCTA
The DNA here is from genome assembly GCA_964578585.1 of uncultured Desulfobacterales bacterium. Lineage (GTDB taxonomy): Bacteria > Desulfobacterota > Dissulfuribacteria > Dissulfuribacterales > JAMONC01 > JAMONC01. The sequence continues at coordinate 19,378 of CAZODM010000031.1, forward strand.
TGAGTACAGATGAAATATGGGTTAACTTTCAAAAAGAAATAAAAGAGAGAAGCTGGCCAATAGAAAATATATCTTTTGATTTAATGTGGCATTCACTAGTAATTTTATATTCTGTAGGGATTATAGACAGGAAAGATCTTGATATTATTATACCCATAAGGAAGTAAAGATGCGTATTCTTGAACTTTCTGCCAATAAAAAATCATTTAAGACTTTAACTTTTAATCCTGAAGGTATTTCTCTTATTGTTGGAGGACATCCCTCAAGATATAGCGATCGTTCAAATGGAGTAGGAAAAACTTTAGCCTTAAAACTAGTTAATTTATGTTTAGGGTCAAGAGCAGATAAAAAAATGGGAGAGGTGCTTAAGGATTGGTTTTTCGAATTAAAATTTGAAGTAGCAGGAAAAATCCATCATGTAACAAGAAGCGCAGATGGTAAAATTATCTATTTAGATGATCACAAAATGAATATACAAGAATATAGAAATTGGTTAAACGATTTAGGTGTCTTCTTATTACCTAACAAGAACTTTCATACATCTTTTCGATCACTTTTTAGGAGATTTACTCGTGTTGCTCGAGATGATTGTGTTGATGCCATCAGATTAAGCAAAGAAAATGATTTTCAAGCTCTTATTAATTCATTGTGGTTATTAGGATTTGATATAATTTTAGCTAAGCATAAACATGATATAAAAAAACAAATTGAGGCCATTGATAAACAAAAGAAAAGTTGGGAAACGGAACATCCAATTTTAAGAAATATCCTTAGTATAGGATCTGATCCTCACGCTAAGGCAGAGCAATTAAAGGAACAAATAGAACTACTTAGAAAACATATACAGGAAATGCATGTAGCAGATGATTATTATGATCTTGTACAACAAGCTGATATTTTAACTAAAAAATTACGGAAAATAGAAACAGAAATTTCAAGATTAGAATTCCGTTTAGAAAAAATCGGGAATTTAATGCGTCAAACGCCAGATATTAGCCTTGAAGAATTAAATTCTTTATATAAAGAAATGAAACAAATTTTTCGTCCGGAGATCTTAAGACATTTTGAAGCTGTAGAAAAGTTTCATAAAACTCTTTATGAGCAACGTATTGCAAGATTGGAAAATGAACGAATAAAAGCTTTAGAAGAAAAACAAAAATTAGAAAATGAATGGCAAGAAATAAAAAAAGAAAGAGATTCATTGATTGATAGATTGAAAGGATCAACATCACTCGAAGAGTATCAAACTATTTTGGGGGAACTTTCCAAACTAGAAGAAGAACTTAAGGTCATAGAAAGATATCTTGAAGTAGAACAAACCTTGCAAAAAAAGCGAATAAGTTTCCAAAAAGAATTCACTAAAGTAATTGAAGAAGCTTCAAAATATTTGGATACAACAAAAAAGCGTCAAGAATTTTTAGACAAAAAATACCGTGATTTAGCCAAAAAATTATATGATAATATTTCTGCAGGCCTTCAAATTAAGCTCAACGATGGGTTTAATTTAATTCTCTATAATATAATCGTAACAATTGAAGGACAAAGTTCAGATGGCATCAACGATGCCAGAATTTTATGTTTTGATTGGTTAATCTATATGTGGGGGCAAAATCATTCTATGAGATTCCTATGGCATGACAACCGTCTTTTTGCAAATTTAGAAAGAAGGGCTAGAGCCAATTGGTTCAAAATGGTGCTAGAAACTTTGAAAACTACCGGAAAACAATATATAGCTTCTCTTAATCAAGAAAATTATGAAGCTATGTTAGATTACTTCTTAGATGAAGAAAAAGAAATAATAGAAAATTCTGTAATTCTACGTCTAGACGCTAATAAACCAGAGCAAAAATTATTGGGAATACAATTTGATCTATAAATCAGAGTGTACGAAGATGAACAAACCCAAGAAACTCATAGAAGTAGCTCTCCCGCTTGAGGCGATAAATAAACAGTCAGCTAGAGAGAAGTCTATAAGGCACGGGCATCCGAGCACGCTTCATCTCTGGTGGTCGCGGAAACCACTAGCTACCTGCCGGGCGGTAATCTTTGCGCAGATGGTGGATGACCCCGGCTCGCGGCCCGATCTTTTCCCGACGGAAGAAGAGCAAAACAGGGAGCGGGAGCGACTTTTCAAGCTTATCCGCGACCTGGTGAAGTGGGAAAACATAAACGATGAAGACCTGCTGGAAAAAGCCCGGGCCGAGATCCGCAAATATGCGCCGAAAGGGGAACCCCCGCCTCTCTTCGACCCCTTTGCCGGTGGAGGCTCCATCCCTCTTGAGGCTCAGCGCCTGGGGCTTCGCGCCTACGCCGGGGATCTCAACCCGGTAGCCGTGCTTATCAACAAGGCCCTCATCGAGATCCCTCCGAGATTCGCCGGAAGAGCTCCGGTCAATCCCGAAGCCCGCAAGCGCACGGATTACACCAAGGGATGGAAGGGAGCGGAAGGCCTTGCGGAAGATGTGCGCTACTACGGAAGATGGATGCGTGAGGAGGCTAAAAGGCGCATTGGCCACCTTTATCCCAAATACAAAATTACCGAGGAATTGCTTGAGAAGCGACCGGACTTAAGAAACCGGGGCCTTAAGCCCGGAGACGGGCTTACGGTCATCGCCTGGCTTTGGGCAAGAACCGTAACCTGCCCCAACCCGGCCTGCGGGGCAAGGATGCCGCTTGTAAATTCCTTTTGGCTTTCCAAGAAAAAAGGTAAAGAGGCTCATGTGGAGCCGGTTATAGACCGCAGTGAGCAAACACCAAAGGTTC
>CAZODM010000032.1:0-22056 GCA_964578585.1 uncultured Desulfobacterales bacterium
TTTTCTAATTTTTTCTGTCTAAAAAATAAACATATCTTTTCTTAAGTCAAGCCCTTCAATAGTAAATAAATTCAACATTGAACCTATCAATTACAAAACTGTTTTTTTGACGTATCAGGAGGGAAATAGACTATTATCCCTTGTGGAAAGGCTATCAATCTTTTCAATTTTGTCATTTATTATTTACAATTTTTCAATGTTGTAATTTTTCCTACAAAAATTTTACCTTTGTCTATAAAATATTTTGTGTCTAATCTATTCTAAAAAACAGCTTTATTTTGTTTATTTAACTGAATCTAGACTAATTATATTAAATTGTTCCCATTTTGGCATAAGCAGTGCATCTATTTTTAAAATATCCTTGCAAAAATAACGAATAAGCGCTATTCCTAAATTAAAATAGAGAGGAGGACCCCATGATGAAAAATATCTATAAGACATACTCTTTTAATCTTTTTAAATCTATCAAGAGTATTTTATCAGTATTTTTACTAATCTTTTTATTAGCATGTCCACAATATGTATTTGCATCCAAAACACTTACAGTCTCTGCTGCTGCAAGTCTTACAGATGCATTTAAGGCTATAGTTAATGCTTTTGAAAAATCTTATCCCAATACTCATATAGATCTAAATTTAGCCTCATCTGGAACACTTTGTGCCCAAATAGAAAGAGGTGCCCCTGTAGATGTATATGCCTCTGCATCAGAGCGCTTTATGAATCGCCTACAAAAAGAGAAAATGATTATAAACTCTACAAGACATGACTTTGCAAGAAATTCTATAGTGGTTATACAGGGCAAAAATGTCCCCAAAATACATAAGCTAAGTCAATTACTAGATAAAACTATTGCTCATATAGCTATTGGGGATCCATCACATGTTCCTGCAGGTCGCTACGCAAAAGAAGCACTAATACATGCAGGACTTTGGAAAAAGTTACAAAATAAATTGGTCCTTGGTGTAACTGTTCGTCAGGTACGTGAATATGTAGCACAAGGTGCTGTTGAAGCTGGTATAGTGTTTTCATCAGATGCCTTAGTCCCTCAGGTACAGGTAGTAATTAAAATACCATCCAGTTACCATAGTCCTATTTGTTATCCCATAGCTGTAGTAAAAGGTTGTAAAAACATCAAACTAGCTAAGGAATTTATCTCTTTTGTCTTATCACCTGAAGGACAAAAGATACTAAAAAGATATGGCTTTAGACCTATTAAAGATTAGTAAGAAGGAGTTTAAATGCTAAGCAGTTTGTTAGCCCACGCCCCTCTTTTTCCAATAAGACTCTCTCTACAAGTAGCCTTTATGGCAACAGGGGTTTTGATTGTAATTACGATCCCAATATCATATGTGTTTGCTAGGTATGAATTTTATGGGAAGTCTTTTTTAGATATTTTGCTTTCACTTCCACTTGTTCTTCCTCCAACCGTGCTTGGTTATTACTTAGTGTGTCTTTTTGGGAAAAGAGGGGTAATTGGGCATCTTACATATAAACTCTTTGGATGGACTCCAATGTTTAATTGGTGGGGTGCAGTCATTGCCTCAATAGTAGTAGCATTCCCCCTCTTATTTAAGACTGCTACTTCAGCCCTTTCATCTGTGGACCCAGAGCTAGAACATGCAGCTTATACACTTGGACACAGTAAGTGGTCCACATTTTGGAGAGTTACACTTCCTCTTGCCAAAAAAGGAATCCTTGCAGGTATTGTGCTTGCTTTTGCAAGGGCTATGGGAGAGTTTGGAGCAACCCTTATGCTTGCTGGAAATATCCCAGGAAAGACTTCTACTATGCCACTTGCAATATATAATGAATTTATTGCAGGAAGATTGTCTCAGGCAAACTTCTTAGTAGTTATCCATACTCTTATAGCAATTACGGTTTTATGGATTGTACGTGATAAAAAGACAAAAAGTAGCCATAGCTTATGTTAAAGTTAGATATAAAAAAACAATTCAACAATTGGACATTAAGAGTCAAAATAACAAATGAAAAGAAACGCCTTGTTATTTGGGGACCTTCTGGCTCAGGAAAATCTCTTACCCTAAAGATGATAGCAGGTCTTATGGAGCCAGATGAAGGGGAGATCTCTATAAAAGGCAATATATTATATAGCTCAAAAAAAGGCATAAATCTTTCACCTCAACAGAGAAAAATAGGATTTGTATTTCAAAATTATGCTCTTTTCCCTCATCTAAGTGTTTTTGAAAATTTAGCATTTGGCCTAAAGGCCTTCTTTAACAAAAATGGGCATAAGGAGCAATTAAAAGACAAAATATACTATATTGCCAAAAGACTAGAGATAGATCAGTTACTAGATTCATATCCTAAACAACTCTCTGGTGGACAACAACAAAGAGTTGCTTTGGGTAGAGTACTTTTAATTGAGCCTGATTTAGTGCTGCTTGATGAGCCCTTTAATTCCCTAGATGTTGCACTACGTTATAAACTAAGAGAACTTTTTGTGAGTATTTCAGAAGATTTTAATCTACCTTTGATACTTGTTACTCATGATCCAGAAGATGTAAAAGAAATTGGAGAAGAAATGGCTATCATACAAAAAGGACTTTGTATATGTGCAAGGCCCATTCCTGTTGAATTAATAAAAAGTAATAGGCAACAACTACAAGACCCGATTTGGGATTACATAAAAAAACAAGAAATTTTTCTGGATAAAGAGTCATCAAAGAGGTATATATCATATGCTCATCCAGTTGAGACAGAAATCAATAAGGAGAACCCTAAAAGATGCTCTACCAAGCACTACATCAAAAGTTTTATGAGCTTTCAACTAAAAAAGATCTTCTTAACAAAAAAATTGTAATTAAAACAAAGATATTAACTAGTGAAGAGGCCATAGGAAATCCTGATAGAAAGGACTTTCCTCTTTTAAAAGGAAAAGAAGTTCTAATGAGTGCCAATTTTATGGATGCCATAGGACAAGCATATACTCAGGCACCATCAGAATTTGAAGGAAGCCTTGAAGAGATATTTAGACTTTCTTTAGATGACATTAGAAATAGAGGACTTTTTATCGCAAGTCTAAATGCAGTTATGCGCTATATATACCCAGATCTAACTACTGTCCACTGTAAAGACAATGAGCCTGAAGAATGTGCGGAAGAAATAGCAAATTTTTTAGAAACTCTAGCTCCTAAAAAGATTGGAATGATTGGACTTCAGCCTGCAATGTTAGAGGCATTAACCAAAAAATTTGGCGCTAGCTCTATAGCTTGTCTTGATAGAGATGAAGACAACACAGGAAAAGAGAAATTTGGTGTAACAATCGAGTTTGGAGACAACGATTCTACACAAAAACTCTTTTTAAACTCAGATCTTGTCTTAGCAACTGGTTCAACAGTAGTAAATGGTTCTTTAGTAGATATAATAAACTTAAGTAATAGCACTAACACACCTCTTTATCTTTATGGAACTACAGTAGCAGGTACGGCAAAACTTTTAGGATTAAAACGACTTTGTTTTAGATCTAAGTAACTAAGTAACCACGTAAACAAATACTATTTTTAATTTTATAGAGCTATTAATGTAGCTTCTTAATTTTTAACTTATTTAATTATACTCTCCTATAAATTTTTAAACCTTATTAATCTAATCTCATTTTAGATAAATTATTTCACAAATATTTCACAAAAATATATAACTATTTATTTTTATTATCAAATTTATTGTTATTTTTACCTGTTTTTAATCTTTTTATTATTTCACCCGAATAGAAAATTACACATATAGTTAACATGTTAAATTATTATATAGATTAAAATTTAGAGGGGAAAATGATCTCTTTCTTTAAGAGAATCTTTAAGATACATCACAAATGGCAAATAAAAGAATATTTTATTTATTCTACCTTATTCCTTTTTATCCCTGGTATATTTCTTACTTTATATCTTTTAAATAATATCCTCTTATCCCATTATATAAACAGTGATGTAAAAAATGGATTCCATGCTATAAAAACAATAATTCATGAAATCACAAATGAGAAACTAAATATGTTAATAGTAGAGGCAAGTTCTATAGGAGCAGTTCCTGAAATATCAAAATATGTGGCCTCCAATAATAAACAAGCACTAGAAAATGAGGTATCAAAATTAATAGATTATGTAAAACTGTCTACAGGAAACTACAACATTGAGTTACATTTTTATAACAATAAAGGAACATCTTTGTTAAGGACATGGAATTCCCACAAATTTGGAGATAATGTAAGCCAAAAAAGACGGATTCCTACAATTGTTAATCAAGAACATAGAATTATAAAAGGCATAGAAATTTCTCCAATAATCGGTTTAGGACTGCGTGCTGCAGTTCCTATAAAATATAACAATAAATGGGTAGGAGCAGTTGAAGCGATTTTACCCTTACAAGTAGTTTTTAAAAGCATTCCTCTCCCAGAAAATTGGTCATGTTATCTGCTAGTAAATAAAAAAATATATAAAGAAAATTTAATGTCTAATATGTATCAAATTACTAATCAATTTATATCGTCATCATATAATTCTAATCTGACAAATTACGAAATTTTAATCAAAAGAGGCAGTATCACCTTAAAACCATATATGTTAAATAGTTTAAATTCTATATCCTTAAAAAACAAACTATTTTATAAAACGTTTCTGTTATATGACTTTTCAGGTAAACCTGTAGCTAGATATATATTAATCTATAATGGCAGTGCCTTTTTTGCTAAAAAAGAAATAATACTTACTATTTTTGGCTCAGCATTTTTATTCGCCCTTTTAGCTTTAATTGGAGCAGGTTATCACTATAGTAATAAGATGTCCCACTTTTTCACAGAGCTAAAAGAGACTGTAAAGAATATTGCACAAGGTGACTTTTCTAAAAGAATCTCTTCAAACAAAATCAATTGTTGGGAATATCTAAATTGTGATAATAAATCTTGTATTGTATATGGGAATAAATATTATTTATGTTACTTAGCTGTTGGTTCTAATGCCCTTTTCCCTGAGTACAGAAGACATTGTAAGTTCTTAAAAGAAAACAAATTTGCTACATGTGAAGATTGTCCAGTCTATTGGAAAAATAGTAAGGATGAAATCATTGAAGCAACAAACTGGTTCAATTGCTTTGTAAATATATTTAGTAAATTTTTTACTTGCTCCTTTGAACAGCTTACTGAGATATTTGGCTCATTATCCTTCCAAAGAAGACCAACCCTTAGAGCAATCCAAGAAACAATGGAACAACTCCTTAATGCAAGTAGATTTAGAAAATATATAGAAGGAGTCCATGCACAAGATGAAATATATCAACAACTGGCCTTTGTCTTTATTAAAACCTTTAATAGAGAAAACTTTATAATCTTTGAGGTAAATAATTCTGAAAATAGAATGGAGATAAAATACTATCATAGTTCCCTAAACATTAAACCTGTAATGAATGAATTGTTTGTAAACCCAGAACTTTGTAGAGCCAAAAGAAATGCAGAGATGATCGACTCTAAGAACAATCCACTTTTATGTCCTTATAATTGCCTAGAAGATACTAACTTATTCCACTATTGTATCCCTGTAGTTATGGGGGGCCGCATTGGTATGGTTGTGAAATTCTACGATGTTATTGAGGAATATGAGGAGTTTAAAAAACAACTTCCCTTTATAAAAAAATATCTTGAAGAAGCCGCACCTATACTAGAGTCTCAAAGGTTGTTCCAGATTACAAGAATGCAATCTCTTAAAGATCCTCTAACTAGTTGTTATAATAGACGCTTTTTAGAAGAATATATTGTAAAATATGAACACTTAGCAAAAAGACAAGGCAATACTGTTGGTATATTTATGTTGGATATTGATCACTTTAAGATGGTAAACGATACTTATGGACATCAAGCTGGAGATACTATACTTAAAAAATTTGCTTCTGTAGTAAGAGACAGTATAAGGGCATCTGATCTTGTATTTCGATATGGTGGGGAAGAATTTGTTGTCCTATTACCAGAGATAAAAAGTGGAGCAGGTGTAAATGTAGCTGAAAAGATAAGAGCAAATGTAGAATCAACTCATATCAAAGTAGACAATGGCGTCATTGTACATATTACAGTAAGTATTGGAGTTGCGGAATTTCCACAAGATGCAAGATCTCTTAAAGAAGCTATAAGATTTGCAGATATTGCACTTTATAAGGCTAAAAAAAGCGGTAGAAATAAAGTCTGTCGTTTTGAACCAACCATGCTAGAAAGTTCATCTAATCATAAAAAAACTATTACCCACCCTACAGAAGTGGATAATGTAGCTTAATATATCAATAATTTGCAAAAAGATTAGTCTATCACTTATGGTGCCGAAGGGGAGATTCGAACTCCCACGGGCATAATGCCCACTAGATCCTGAATCTAGCGCGTCTACCAATTCCGCCACTTCGGCCTCATTTTTACAAAAAAGCAAGTTTATTTAAAAGGATGTATTGCACTTGTCAAGTGTTCGAGTTAGTTTCTCTTAACTGAACAACAAAGCTAGGAGGCAAAAATAATATATGATTTTTGTTAAGGGACTACAAAATATTCCCTCAAATCTTAAAAATCCTAGCATTACTATTGGAAACTTTGATGGTGTACACTTAGGACATCAGGCCCTTTTTAAAAAGACCATAGAATGTGCTAAAGCCCAAGACGGGCACTCTATTGCTATTACTTTTCATCCTCATCCAACCAGAGTACTTAGGCCTGAAATACCTCTTAAACTTATTTGCGATCTAGAACAAAAAATAGAATGGATTGAAGAGCAAGGGATAGATATTCTAATTTGTATCCCATTTACTAAAGATTTTGCAGCCACATCTGCCACTAACTTTGTAAAAAACATCCTAGTAGAAAGGCTAAAGGTTTCAAACTTGATTGTTGGCTATGATTACTCATTTGGTAGAAATAGAGAAGGTAATATAAACTTCTTAAAGGCCCAAGGAGCTCTATATAATTTTCAGGTACATGTTGTAGCACCTGTTGTAGTTGGATCTTTAATTGTTAGCTCAACCTTAATCAGAGAATTGGTAAGCGAGGGTAAGGTAGCTACAGCTTGTAAGATGTTAGGACATCCATTTGAGTTAAAAGGTGAAGTTATAGAAGGTGCACGCAGAGGAGGACCCATTCTAGGTTTTCCTACTGCCAATATATTGGTAAAGGAAGATCAATTGTGCCCTAAGGTAGGAGTATATGCTGTATTTGTAAAAATTGAGAATAAAGAATATGAAGGAGTATTAAACATAGGTTACAATCCTACCTTTGGAGGACAACAACTTTCAGCAGAGGTTCATATATTTGACTTTAGTCAAGACATATACGGAAAAACTATTAGGATTAAACTAATTAAGCGCCTTAGAGCTGAAAAAAAATTCTCTAGCCCTAAAGCGCTTATAGAACAAATTCAAAAAGATATTTTAGATGCTAAGACTGCGCTTTCTAATTTTTTAAAGAGTGGTAAGCCACTTTAATATTGTCCTTACTGGAGTAGCAGTTGCCCCCTCACTATAATATTTCCATGGCTTTTCTAAAAAGGCTGGACCTGCAATATCTAAATGCATCCAGTCCTTGACCTTATCATCTACAAACTCTTTAAGAAAAAGCGCTGCAGTTATAGCTCCACCATAGCTAGAACCAACATTTTTTATATCACTAACAACCCCCTTGATCTCCTCTTGGAGGTCTTGATCAAGAGGAAGTGGCCAGAATTTTTCTCCTGTCTCTTCTCCTAATTTCACAATTTTATGTGATAATTCATGATTTTGAGTAAAAAGCGCAGAACAAAATCTTCCAAGCGCAACCATTGATGCACCTGTTAAGGTAGCAATATCTATCATAATATCTGGATTAAGCTCTGAACCATATATAAGAGCATCTGCCAGTATAAGTCTTCCCTCTGCATCTGTATTTAATATCTCAACACTCTTACCATTTCTAAAAACTACAATATCATCAGGACGAAACGCCTTACCACTGGGCATATTTTCTACAGCAGAGATAAGTCCATGTATTTCTACGTTTAATTTTAATTGACTTGCTGCTTTTAGAATACCTAAAACTGCACAAGCACCAGATTTATCACACTTCATAGTTTTCATAGATTTAGGTGGTTTTATATCAAGCCCACCACTGTCAAAGGTTACCCCTTTACCAATAATTACTAGCTTTTTTTTGGCATTCTGAGGTCTATATGTAAGATGTATAAAAAATGGAGGATTTTCACTGCCCCCTCCCACTGCTAATATACCATTCATATTTTTATCTAAAAGGAGGGGATAATCAAAGACTTCACACTCTAGTCCACATTCTTTTGCTATATCTTGGGAAATTTCTACTAGTTTTTTAGGAGTTATAATGTTTCCAGGCTCATTTATTATATCCCTTGTAAAATTAACGCTTTCAGAGACAATCTGAGCCCTTTTAATACTCTCTGAAATGTCTATTTTAGACACAATACTAATATTTGTAAGTTCTATATCTTCATCATCTTCTTTTTTCTGTTTATACTTATCAAACTTATAATCTCCAATGATAACACCTTCTACAAGTGCCTCAATTGCACTATCTTTTAGAACCTCATATCCAAAAGGCTCAAAATAGACCTCTTTATGAAATATCTCTTTAGCTTTATCTATAGCTGCTTTTGAGGCCCTTCTAATAGTATCTAGTTTAAGTTCATCCTTTTTACCAAGTCCAACTATAATTATATCTTTAAACCTAACCCCTTTATGTCCTGGCATAAATGCGCACTGAGCTTCTTTTGCTTTAAAATGTATATCCTTTAAAAAATCAGCCAAAAGTCCATTCATATTTTTATCAATTATTTGACCAAAACTTCCAAGTTCATTACCTTCATAAACTTCAACAACTAGGGCCTCTCCACTTAACTCCAAAATATCTTTATCTGTCCACCTAAATTCCATAGCAACACTCCCTAGCAACAGTTGATATATTACCTAAAAAATAAAAAGGGGCATTCCTGCCCCTTTCTTAACTTGAGTGATACCCCAAAAAGGTATCCTTAAAAAACTCAAAAAGGTGAGAACTAAACTTCCTCTACGGTAATTGCACCAACTGGGCAAACCTCAACACAGGTCTCACAGCCCAAACAATCCTCTACGCGTGCGGGGACTGGCTTGCCGTCCTCAAAGTCATAGACTTCTGCAGGACAAGCATTCACGCATTCCTCATCGCCTTGACACTTGTCGTAATCAATTGTGATCTGGAAGCTCATACTCATATCCTCCTAATAATTTTTGTTAAAGGGGCCTTGTGTGATAAACACCAGCTCCAATTCCATTCATATAGACGATTTGACTTTATGTTGTCAAGTTTAAAAAAATAAATTTGTGATTTATTCGTTAAAATTCACTGGTCTTATACACTCCTTTTGCGCAACATAGGTAAAGAAGCAGATATGGTTATAAGCCCAACCCCCCATAAAAAATATATGGACCAGTTGAGCCCTGGTTCAAGAAGGCTTTGAGAAGGATTTTTAGGATTATAGTATACGTAAACCTTTTTACCTGTAGGATATCTCTTAAGGATTTCTTTTACTCGCTTAGGTGAAGAAAAACAACTCCATCCAGAATCTAGATTATGCCCATCATAAACCTTATCCCCTACCAAATAGATATAATCAAGAGAGATACAAGATGCCGCAATCCTTATCTTTTGATTAGCACGTAAGGGTTGAGCCTTTGAAATAATTATACGCCCAATTGCCCTTGGCCATCTTTTAGCCTGTAGCCCAATTGCAGCCTTCCACGTTCCAATACCTACACATGCCAACCCAAGCAATAGAAATGTGAATGCAAATACTCTAGCACCTGTAAATATCTTCATAATAAGTTAGCTAATTTCCTGTTAACACTAAACCTTCTGGTAAGCTCTCTCCAAATATCTCTATCTTTTCTTTTTGATCTAAACCCGTCTTTACCTCCTTTAAGGGCAGAAGCTGTTCTTTACTAGCACCAAGCATATTCAACCATGTAATTAATTCTGATAAATAAGACTCTGGTATATCCCTATATCTATCACCTGTAAGTCTTGCCATTGATACTACAGCACTAATCACAGCCTTTGGTGGAAGCTGATCATTCTTTTTGATTTCATCTATCCAAGACAATACCTCAGATGCCCCTACTACCTTATCTGCAGGACCATAGAATAGATTCCTTGCGCCAATGCGAGAAAGTGCCCAAAGCCCTTGAGTCCACTTAGGAGCCCTTAGTACTTCTTTTAACAAAGCCCTTCCAAGTTCAATCTTTTTGTCAATATCCAATCGTTCAAGACATGAGGCAGTAAGCCACATCTGTCTTCTTTCTTCTTTATTCACCTTTATAGCCTTTTGCTTTCGCTTTCTCCTTTTACTTGTTTTCGGTATAAGAACTGGTGTCATTAAAGATAAGAGTTGTTCTTGCTGTCCTTTTGTAAGCCCTGCAGCAATCCGTCTCCAAAATATCCACCACTCATGACGACACTGTTGATCCTTAGCAAAAAATAGTCCCTTAAAGAATAATGGCCAAAGTGCCTTTATACGCCATGGATCTGTTGCCTCTCCAGCACCAGGCCTTAAGCAAAAACCAGTTAAATTAAACCATCTAGACTCATAACTAGGAGACTTTGCCCTTTGAGGAGAAAGCTCTATTAGATGATCACAAAGTGCCCTTAAGATAGGAAGGGGCCATAGATCTCTTTCCATCTCTATTGCTTGAGGGAGAAGCTTGGCAAGCTGACTTGGCTTTATAGCCTCTTTTTGGTCTTTTGCTCTAAAACATCTATCAAGAAGCTCCTTTGCTCTCTCTATTGCCTTTAGATCTAAATCGGTAAGTCTGTTTTCATCATCCTGTCTCTTTTTAGAAACAACTCTTACCCCTTCTAGTTGTTGTGAAATAGGCCTCTTTTCTTCTTTACGAAGGTTAAATTGAAGCCTCCATCTATGAGGTGTATTAATAGAACGACAATAGAGTTCAAGAGTACCTATCTCTGTTAGCTTTGCTCCAACCCTAACAGGAATTGTATCTATCTTTCCCTTTTTGCCATACTTAAGAACTGTCTGTACTGGTGGAAGCTTTACAAAGTCATCGCTGTCAACAAATACAACATCTCCTAGTTTGTCATTTTGTCTTGTGGTAGAACAATAAAGAGTAAACTTGACAGGCCTATTTGTTTGAACACCAAAGTCCTTTTCAATCTCAAAGTCTTCTCCTTCTTGCGATCCACGCTCAATTAAACAAACTGCTTGTTCCTTACCCCTGGCTTGGATCCCTACAAAATACGCCCTTGCACATCCACCACCTATCTTTAAACCTAGCCCTCTTTTTACAAGTCCATAATAAGCAGCACCAAGAGATATAGCCAAATCAAGCGATCTACTAGTTAAAGTGCCTATCTTTTTATTTCCCCATGATTCAAGGACCTCTAAAACTCTACTTTGGACAATCTCTGGCTTTAGAGCACCACCATTAAAAAGAATAAGAGTAGGAATCTTGCCTTGTCCCTGCCTTAATAAAAACCTTGCAAGATGTTTAGTAATAGCAGGATCACTACAATAAGGAAGACCCATCTCCCTTAATGCTATGTCTTCCTCCCCAAGCCTTTCACCTTCACTGAGTTCTACTTTTGGAAAGAATCCATCCAATAGTAGGTTTAAGACCTCATCTTTTTGAAGCTTTGCTATAAGACTTCCTCCTATAAGGGAACGACCTCTGCCTGTAAGCCTTATGGTAACCTCACTAAGATCATCCTGTGTAAGTAGTCTTTCCTTTGCAGCCCTACATTGATGAGCCAAAGTCTGCCATCTTGCAGCATCTAGTTTTGTCTTAAGTGACTTTTCTACAATTGCTGCAAGGGCAAGATCCATATTGTCTCCACCTAAAAGGAGATGATCTCCTACAGCAAGCCTTTCAAGAACAGGACCTTGTTCTGTAACCTTAGCACCAATTAGTGTAAAATCTGTTGTACCACCACCAACATCACAGACTAATATAAGATCTTTATCCTTTATGTTTTCTTGCCAGTCCTTTTCGTGATCTGCAAGCCATGCATAAAATGCAGCAAGAGGCTCTTCTAAAAGTGTTATATTTTCTAATCCTGCAAGCCTTGCCGCTTCAAGAGTAAGCTCTCTTGCTACTTCATCAAAAGATGCGGGTACAGTTAAAATAATCTGTTGTCTTTCAAGAGGCTCTGGCATTTTATAATTCCAAGCCTCTTTTATATGTGCCAAATACCTTGAAGATGCCTCTACAGGAGAAACCTTTTCTACTTCATCACCAGCACCCCATGGAAGGATCTTTGCCTTTCTGTCTACTCCTCCATGACACAACCAGCTTTTAGCAGAAGAAACTAATCTATTGGGTACAAGTGCACCCTGATCTCTAGCAAACTCACCAACTGCATATCTCCTATCTTCATCCCATGGAAGAGCAGTCGCTCCTGGCTCAAGATCATATTCACCTGGTAAATACAAAAAAGAAGGCAGAGAAGGCCTTGGTGCTACAAGAGCCCTTGATACAAGTTGAGGGATTTCAAATGTTTTGATATTTATTGCACCTGGTGTTATATCATGTAAGTCAATATAACCTAAAGCACTATTTGTTGTACCGAGATCTATACCTATTATATATCTTGTTTTCATAATAACTTAGGCATTACTCCTTTTAAATTTGTATAAGTTGTAATTATCTTATAAGACTTGCTCTTAAAACCCCCCTTACAGAGTTCATTACATAGAGTTCATCTGCCTCATAAAGGTCTTTTAAAAAAAGCCTTTTTTCTTTTATCTGTTTGGTGCTTAATAAAAAGCTCCTCATACAACCATTTAGAAGTCCACTTGTAATTGGTGGGGTAAAGAGCTTATCCCCCTTTTTTATAATAATATTAGTAATTGTCCCCTGACTAACTTCATCCTTTTCATTTAAGAATATAAAGTCATATATACCTATACTCTTTGCCCTAGAAAATTCTTTGTCAAAAAATCCCCTATTTGTTGTTTTATGATATAAAAATACATCTGTTGTATTAACTCTCCTATCACTTACTTTAATACTAACAGGATATCTTGGAATCTCAAAATCCCTTGTACTAAACTCTAATGATCCATCTCTGTGTAAGAGTATTCTTATTATGCTAGGATTAGCCCTGAGATTGTCTTTTATCTCATTACAAAATCTTAAAAACCTATCTTTTTCAAATGAGAAGCCAAAGAAGTGAGCTGACTCGCTTAATCTTTTTACATGGTAGTCTAAAAGTATAAACTCATTTTGTTCCTTAGGAGGCCAAGTTCCAAATATATTGCTATAAAATGGTCTCTTTACATTGTTTGGTACAAAAAGGATCGTCTCTATTAAAGAAAACTCTAATCTCTGTCTTTCTAAAAAGCGAGCCTTTAACAGACATTCTTCATATTCTGATTCAGGATCTGAATCAATAGTGACACCACTTCCAATACCAATATCTGCCTTTTGATTTTGTTCGTTAATTACTATAGTTCTAATTGCTACATTTAAAACCGCTTCTTTTTTAGGAGAAATAAATCCTACAGAGCCAGTATATATTTGCCTTGGTAGCTTTTCTAATTCTGCAATAATTTCCATTGTACGTATCTTAGGAGCACCAGTTACTGAGCCACAAGGGAAAAGTCCTCTAAGGATATCATTAAAATAATACTTACTTGGAAGCCTCCCCTCTACCTTTGAGGTCATTTGAAAAAGTGTCTCATACCTTTCAACTAAAAACAACTCAGGGACTTTTACACTACCAATTAAGGACTTTTTCCCAATATCATTTCTTAACAGATCTACAATCATTACATTTTCTGCACGGTTTTTAGGATCATTTTTTAAAAATATTGCTTGTTCTATATCCTCAGCAACATATCTACCCCTACCAATAGTACCCTTCATAGGTCGAGAATAAATAGAATCTCCTTTTATCCTAATAAATAGCTCTGGAGATAAAGATAAACACCATGTGTCTCCAAGCTTTAATAACGCACTGTATGAAACTGCTTGCTGTGCCCTTAATGCTAAATACAGCTCAATAGGATCTCCTAAGTACTCAAAAAAACCTTTAAATGTATAATTAACTTGGTAGGTATCACCATTTGATATATATCTCTTGATCTGATTTATAGCCCTTATGTATTCATCTTTTGTAATGGAAAAATGCATTCTCTTTAGATAAGAGGAACAATTAGGATTAGGCCAAGGAAACATCTTAGTAGTAGTTGAGTGATCCCACACTATTGGATCTTTAAAAACCCCAAGACATGCCAAGGGAATGGAAGGCCTTTTGGTCTTTAAATAATCATAAAGGCGTTTTTCAAATAAGTATCCAAGCTCATAACACCACCATCCTGCTAAATAATAGCCCTGCTTAAGTGCTTGTTCTACCTTTTTGTCAAAATCTGTTAGAGAATTTATATCTGTATCTGTCAATCTTATTATTGAGATAGGATCTTTAAACAAATAAGAGGTGTGTTCATCCCCTATAACACGTGAGGTCTCAAGCAGGACAAAGTTAGATCTATCTGTTATCTGGCTTATAATGTCTTTTATGTCTAGAGGATAGAGTTGTCCTGTAACATACACACAATCTTGCATCTTTCTGCCATATACTTATGACTCTTTTTAGATGAAAATCTTTTAATTATTATTTATCACCAGTATAAACAGTAACAATACCAAATGTTAGAGGTCTAAACCTGACGTTTTTAAAGCCTTTTTCTTCCATCATCTTAGCTAATACAGGCGGATCATAAAATGCTTGAATAGAATTTGCCAAATAGGAGTATGCCTCTTTATCTCCAGATATAATGCCTGCTAAAAAAGGCAAAAATTTATGTAGATAAAACTTATAAATAGGAGAAAATATAGGATTCTTAGGCCTCGAAAACTCAAGAATAACAGCCCTTCCCCCTCTTTTAAGCACCCTATACATCTCCTCTAGCCCTTTATCTGGACAACTTAGGTTTCTTATACCAAAGGCAACACTAACTCCCCAAAATGTATTGTCTTTTAAAGGTAGATTCTCCCCATCTCCACAAACAGGTAATATGTAAGGAGCCTTTTTAGTATTCTTATATTTTTTTATTCCAAAATCCAACATATCAAAACAGAAATCAAGAGCAACAACCTGACGAGGTCTCTGTCTTATGATCTCTGCAGTTAGTGGAAGGGTGCCTGCACAAAGATCAAGTATAGGACCATCTTTAAACTCTTTTAACTCTCGTATAGCAACCCAACGCCAATAGTGATCTGTATAAACACTTAAAAGCGTATTTAACAAGTCATAGCGCTTTGTAACAGATGCAAACTTGTTCTTTACAAACTTCTTTTTTTCTTCACCTTTAGGGATCATAGTTATATATCAAAAAATTCTATAGTTTTTACTGGAGCAATAATATCTTTTTGGGCTAAATAGTTAAAGAATAGACACAGCCCCTCTTGTTTTTTAAAAGAAAGATCAAATTCTATATCTCTTAAATACCTAACAGTATCTAGTTTAGACATAGGAATCCTACCACATACCTTTTCAGAAATTGAATCAAGAGACATCTGCCCTCTTGCAACCATCTTTTTTAAAAAATACCAAAAGCTTGATATCAAGCTAGACTTATTAGAAACAATATCTCGTCTAAGTGCCATCACTGCAAATACAAAAGGCAATCCTGTCTTATCAAGCCATATCTGAGCAAGGTCTAATATATGATAACCCTTCAGATTTCTTGCCAAAAATAGTGCTTCATCTCCAATTGCAAGATATGCACTTTTGTTAGGATCTGTATCTACTTCCTTAAACGTGCCTATTTTATAAGTTGGATATACATGAAAAAATTCCTCTAAAACTATCTTTAATAGATTAACAGAAGTTGCAGATTGTTTTGTTAAGATTACTAACTTGTTGTTTAATTGCTCAAATGGCTCTTTAGATAGAAGAAGAACACTCTGTACAGCCCCTGTAGCACTAATCCCTATATCAGGTAAGAGTATTAGTTCTTCTACTAACTGAGCATAAGCAAATGAAGAGACAAGTCCAATATCTATCTGCCCGTTTTTCAACATAGTGTTTAATACTGTAGGAATATCCTCAATGAGTTCAAACATAGAGGGCATCTTAGCCTGCTTCCATGGAATCAGTATAGGAGAGGTATTTATAAAATTGACCATACCTATCTTTAGTATATTATTTTGACACACCTCATCATTCATCCACAACTCCCCTTTAACCCAAGACAGTATTTTAGCTTATCCAGTAACAGTTACTATCAGAAATCTCATAAACAGCATTGTGTACAAGATAATCAACAACGTCTTGTGATCGTCTATAGTCATTCTTTAATACTAAAAGGCGTGAAGACTTCCCTGGTAATATGCTTCCAAAACGCTCCAGCATCCCAAGGGCATCTGCTCCACCAAACGTTGCTGCTTTTAGTATCTCAAAAGGATCGAGGCTAGGAGATATACGAGAGAGGCTAGACATCTCTGCAAAGATTGAAAGCCTATCATTGCTTGCAAGGCTATCTGTACCAAGACACAACTTTATACCAGCCTTCCACATATCATAGACAGGAGCTTGCCCAACACCTAAAAAGATATTACTCCTTGGACAAAGACAACAATGTACCTTAGTTCTAGAAAGAATCTCTATATCCTCTTCTTCAAGATTTACACAATGGACACATATCGTATTTTCATCTAATACTCCAAGACGCTTCAAGTACTTTATTGGAGAACATCTTGGAAGTTCAAAATTAAGAGGCCAATGTCCTCTTTCTTCTAAAAGCTCCCTAAAAGGTCCTCTACCTGTCTTTAAAAATTCTACCTCCTCTTTAGATTCTGCAGCATGGATGCTATATGGAAACCCCTTTTTATTGTCCCATTCTTTTATAGCTTTAATTGCCCATGGACTTACAGAATAAGGTGAGTGTGCAGCAATTGCACGAAGAGGTTTTGTATCCTCTATGGTTTTTATTAGTTCTCTAGCTTCATCAGCATCTGCAAGAGGTGCTATTAGTTCTTTAAATAAAAGGGCCTTTATTCTGTATTGATCTATATTATTAGAAAATATTCCTATAATATGATCAAAATTTCCAATATCTGCTATTGCTACAATGCCTTCAAAAACAAGTTGAGAAATTGCCTCTTCTATAGCTGGAGCCCATTCAGACTCATCTATCTGATTTCTTGCCTGTATGAGAGCCCGTATCCAAGACACCATGTTACTACCAGGAGACATGCGCCACTTTAAAGGAGAAAGCTCTAAATGACAGTGGGCATTTATAAGACCTGGTATTATAACTGCATCTTCATGATCAATGCGCTTTCCTAAATACTTAGTCTGAATCTGATGCACAGGGCCAACATCTACAATCTTACCATCAAATGTAACTACTGCTCCGTTTTCTATAGGCTCAGACTCTATAGGAAATATCCATCTTGCAATATGTATAAGAAGTTGAGATCTTGTATGCATCAATCCTCTACCAATGTATAATCCATTAGTCTTTGTTTAGGAATAAAGCCAGCATTTTCTATAAAGTATCTAATCTGTTGTTCACTTAACCTGTGGCTTACCCCTGTGGCTGCAACAACATTTTCTTCTATCATTGTACTTCCAAAGTCATTGGCACCAAAGTATAAGGCAACTTGTGCTACTTTAGGCCCTTGCGTTACCCAAGATGCCTGAATATTTGCTATGTTGTCAAGCACAATCCTACTTATTGCAATTAACCTTAAATACTCAACTGCAGTAGTTCCAGGCACATTTATCCTAGTATTTTTAGGCTGAAAAGGCCATGCAATAAAGGCTGTAAACCCTCGGGTCTTATCCTGTAGCTGTCTTATTCTTATTAAGTGTTCAATGCGTTCTTCTATTGTCTCTACATGTCCAAACATCATTGTTGCGCTTGTCTTTAACCCGAGTCTATGGGCTGTCTCCATTACATAAAGCCATTGTTCTGTAGTAGCCTTCCTAGGTGATACAATCTTTCTAACCCTATCTACTAGTATCTCTGCTCCACCACCTGGTATAGAATCAAGCCCTGCTTTTATAAGACGCTTTAAAACCTCTTCTACGCTTAAATTTGATATCTTTGCCATATATGTAATCTCTGGTGGAGAAAAGGCATGGCAGTGTATTGGACACTCCTTCTTTATAAAAGAGAGCATATCTTCATAAAAAGAAAGGGGAAGATCTGGATTCATCCCCCCTTGAAGCAATATTTGAGTACCACCTAAAGCAAGTGTTTCATCTATCTTTTTCTTTAGCTCTTCTTTTGATAGAACAAAGCCTTTTGGATCATTTGGAGCTACAAAATAGGCACAAAACTTACAGCCAGATATGCATATGTTTGTATAATTAATATTTCTGTCTATTACATAGGTAACAATTGGTTCTGGATGAAGCCTTTCTTTTATCTCATTGGCAAGACTACCTAATAGATATAAGTCTGCTTCTTTATAAAGTTTTATAGCTTCATCTTTTGTAATTCTTTCACCGTTTCTTATCTTTTCTACTAATTTTTCCATTTAACCACTCTTAATCAATACCAGTTTATTTAAAATGAATCTAATATCTTATGATGTATAACTTCTGCTATATACTGACTTATTTTATCTAAAGCCTCAGCCTTATAAGTTTGAGTTGCCATAACATTTGCACCTACTGGAAAGTTTTCACTACGTGAGAGATCTTTAAATTCCATAAGCACCTTACCTGTATGGGTGTCTATCAACTTTGCACTAAACTTAGCAGTAATCTGCCTTTCAACAGAGACATTATATCTTACATAAGCTACACCAGAACTAGAAACAGACAAAACCTCTCCCTCAACAATTACATCTGCCTTGTCTTTTGGAGCAAGCTTAAGCCCCCCCTTTTTTAAAAATTCCTCTCTAAGTCTTTCTGTAATCTGTGCTCCTAGTTTTAGCTCATTTGTAGGATTCTTAAATACACCAATATAAATGGTTTTTACATACGGTGGAAGCCCCATAGGAGAAATACCTACACGATAACCACAGGCACAAATTACAAAAAATAATGGCAACCAAACGAACTTTTTAATAACTGGCTTCACTTTTAACCTTTAACTACCAAATTTATAAGTCTATTAGGTACATAAATTACCTTTTTTAGTTCTCTTCCAGAGACATATCTTTCAACATTGTTCTCTTTTAAAGCTGCCTCCTGCACCTGTTCTTTTGTAGCACCTGCTGGGATTTCTATCTTACCCCTTAGTTTACCATTTACTTGAATAGCAATGGTAACGGTGTCTTCCTTTGCAATATCTTCATCTGCTTTAGGCCATTTTATATTCCAGATAGGCTCATCGTTTCCTATTTGCTCCCAAAGTTCAGATGTAATATGAGGTACCATTGGATGAAGAAGTAAAAGAGCTGCCTCTATTGCCTCTCTTAAAACACTCGCCTCTATCTCATTATAACTACTATCTTCCTTAGTTCTTACAAAGGCTAAGATCTCATTGACTAACTCCATTACAGCAGCAATAGCTGTATTAAAATGAAAACGATCATTAATGTCCTTTTCTGCCTTTGCTATGGTTTGATGGGTCTTTCTGCGTAGTTTTTTAAGCTCTTTTTTATTTAAGGCTTTCTTTAATATCTCTTGTTGTCTAGATGCATTTTTTAAGATATCAAGATTTTCAAATACAAGCCTCCATAGTCTATTTAAAAATCTGTAAGCACCTTCAACCCCTTCTGCACTCCAGTCAATATCCTGTGAAGGTGGAGCAGCAAAGAGCATAAACAACCTTACTGTGTCTGCTCCATAGGTATTTATCATTTCGTTTGGATCAACAACATTTCCTTTGGATTTACTCATCTTCTCCCCATTTTTTAAAACCATTCCTTGGGTAAGAAGATTTTCAAATGGCTCATCAATACTTAAATATCCAAGGTCTCTTAAAACCCTTGTAAAAAACCTTGAATATAAAAGGTGCAAGATAGCATGTTCAATGCCACCAATATATTGATCAACAGGAAGCCATTTATCCACACGAGACTTATCAAAAGGTGCATTATTCTCATCCGGACATGTAAAACGTGCAAAATACCAGGAAGACTCAACAAAAGTATCCATTGTATCTGTCTCTCTTTTGGCAGGAGCTCCACACTTGGGACAACTAGTATTTACAAAGCTTTCAAGCCTTGGTAAAGGAGATCTTCCCTTTTCATCAGGGACAGCATCTTGAGGAAGCTCTACTGGAAGGTCTTCTTTATTAACAGGAACTACTCCACAGTTCTCACAATAGACAATTGGTATTGGAGCACCCCAGTAACGCTGTCTTGAAATTCCCCAGTCTCTTAATCTATAGTTTATCTCTTTTTTCCCAATACCTTTTTCTTCTAGATAACTTATAATAGCCCTTTTAGCCTCTTCATTATCAAGTCCACTAAATTCACCAGAATCTACCAAAACCCCTGGACCTTCCCATGCCTCCTGCATAGTCTCTACAGATATATCTTTATCCTTAGGCTTTATTACAAGTTTAATTGGAAGAGAGAACTTTTTTGCAAATTCAAAATCT
Organism: uncultured Desulfobacterales bacterium; assembly: GCA_964578585.1. Lineage (GTDB taxonomy): Bacteria > Desulfobacterota > Dissulfuribacteria > Dissulfuribacterales > JAMONC01 > JAMONC01. Next base: position 20,544 of record CAZODM010000032.1, read on the forward strand.
CTTTGGTCATGAGCTGGTACAGCCATTACTGCCCCTGTTCCATATTCCATTAAAACAAAATTAGCTACATATATGGGAATCTTCTCCCCTGTAATAGGGTGTATGGCATAAGAGCCGGTAAAGACACCTTCTTTTTCTTTTAATCCCATCTTTATCTCTCTTTTAGGTATCTTTGACCAATTCTCTACAAACTCTTCAACTAGCTTTTGTTGTTCTGTTCCTTCACAAAGCCTTTTTACAAGTGGATGTTCTGGAGCGATACTCATAAAGGTTACACCAAATAGAGTATCTGGCCTGGTTGTAAATACCCTAAGTGTTCCTTTATCCCCTTCTAGTGGAAAGTCTATAAGAGCACCTTCACTCTTTCCTATCCAATTACGCTGCATTGTAACTACACGTTCAGGCCAGCCCTTTAGGCTATCTAGTCCTTTAAGTAGCTCCTCAGCATATGCTGTGATCTTAAAAAACCAACCATAGAGTTCCTTTTCCACCACAGGGCTATCACATCGCCAGCAGCAACCTTCTATTACTTGTTCATTAGCAAGTACAGTTTGACACTTCTCACACCAGTTGACTTTTGTCTTTTGTCTATAGACAAGCCCTTTTTCATACATCTCTAAGAAAAATAGTTGTTCCCACCTGTAATAAGAAGGATCACATGTAGCAAGCTCTCTTTCCCAATCATAGGAGAATCCCATACGTTTTAATTGGCGCTTCATATATTCAATGTTTGAATATGTCCATTTGGCAGGCTGTGTTTTGTGTTTTATAGCTGCATTTTCTGCAGGAAGCCCAAAGGCATCCCACCCCATTGGATGAAGGACACAAAAACCCTTCATCATCTTGTATCTAGCAACAACATCACCTATTGTATAATTTCTGACATGGCCCATGTGAATTTTGCCAGATGGATAAGGAAACATCTCTAATACATAATATTTGGGAGCATCTGTGTCTTCCTTTGTTTTAAATACCTTTTGTTCTTCCCATATCTTTTGAAACTTCTCTTCTACCTCTAAAAAGTTATAACGTGGTGGTATATGTTTAGACATATTCTTACTCCTAAAAGGGCCTCATTAGATTAAAAATTTCTAACACCCTAGCTTATATCGTTAATTTTATTTATCAAGCACACCAACACTTATTTCTAATTAATATAATGCATCTAATTATTTAGATTATGCTAGTTGGTCTCAATATCTAGAGAATAAAACACTGCGGCTAAATATATTGAATACACTATCTTATTGCAATATTTTTAATTTTTAACTCTTTAGAAGGTTAGTCCTATAAAAATAGCTGACACAGGTAGGCTGTTATATTTTATTTAGGTTTTTAAGCTATTTTAAACTACTAAGTTAGTAGAGTTAAAACTTTAGCAACCAAAACATAGATTACAAAATATATATCTCTTAAGGGCTTTCCCTTATATAAACAATTAGGGAATTATCCTTTTATTATAACTTCAATAGGCTCTTCAATCCCGATAGTTTTAGCAAAGTTTAATAGTCTT
>CAZODM010000033.1:0-1458 GCA_964578585.1 uncultured Desulfobacterales bacterium
TTTCTGAAATACTTCAGGAATACTCTGAAGCAGCCTGCCCTTAATTAATCCAAACTGCACATATTTTATATAACCTATTTTTTAAAAAATTAAGTTGAGAGGCCTTGCTTTTATATTTCACATAGTTATCTTAAAGCTTAAACTAAACTAAATACTTATTTAATGACTTAAAGTATTTAATTAATTGCTCATTAAAAACTAAAAAATTTCTTATAAATACTTTATAAATCAATGTAATTTATTAATGTCTTAAAATTTTTTGCCGATTTAATAGAAAATTGTAACTAATGGCGAATGTAGAATATATAGTAAAAGGTATCATGTGATATCGGAATATGCTAATAAAAACAAGCTATAAGGAGGCGCTAAAATGGATGCAAAGATTCTAGTAGAAGACATTAATGAGAAGACTGGTGAGAAGGTGTTGTTAAACTTAATAATGGGGTCTTACTTCATAGAAAGTGAAGAATTACTTAAGACCTATATTGATAAAGCTATTGAAGCATTTAATGAAGCTTTAAAAGACTATGGTATTAAAAGAAAGTTAATTGAAATTGAAGAAATCAACAAATAGAAAATAAATACACATTAAATACTTATCCTACTAGTCTATTGAGACTAGTAGGATAAGTTATTTAAGAATTAAATTAATGCCTTTGCTAGCAAAGAATCAAATTTCTTTAACATATTATAAGAATGAGGTACTCTCTCTAAGTGTATAATATTAAGCTCTATAATAAGTAACCAACATTCAAGCATTATCTTTTTGGACATTTGAATCCTTAAAAGTTGAGGGGTATCCCATTCTACAATTTTTAAAAAAGTCATAAGTGAACCTATAGAGACTTTAGGTTCACCTCTTATATCACAAAAGCTACAATCTCCCAAAGAAATAGCTTTTATTGCTACTCCATCCATGCTTACCTTGGAACATTCTATACATTTTTTTATATCTGGACAGTAACCAGATAAAACTAATATCTTTATTTGAAAGAATAGACTAATTCTTGCCAACTCAATACTTAAGTTCATCTTTTCCAACTGCATTAAAAACCAATTTAAAAGATAAAATACTTTGGAGTTATTATCCTCTTCTCTACACCATAAATCAACCAATTCTATAGCCAAGTTAGCATGGATAAACTTTAATGGATCTAATGCAATAGAAGTATAATTTTTAATTAATTGTGCCTCTGTTATCAGATAAAGTCCGGAATATCTTGGTGCCATAATCTGTGCTTGTATTAAAGAACAAGGTTCAAACACGTTCACAAAACGTTTCTGACTTTTTTTAGCCCCCTTAGCTATAACTCTTATCTTGCCCTTTTCTAGAGAAAAAAGAGAAACTATTAAATCAGATTCACCATACTGTTTTGTTGAAAGTACATATGCTCTAATATTAGTAGATTTCATATCTCATGGAGTAGTTCCTTTATGACTGGAAGAATTAGAAGAATT
>CAZODM010000033.1:1558-22025 GCA_964578585.1 uncultured Desulfobacterales bacterium
AGTTGTGTTATTTTTTATGTTAGACCTTTTTAAATTAATATTTAATGGCAGCGTTGTAGTATTTAATCCCTTTTCATGAATTGTGTTATTGTGTTTTGCTTTTTGTAAATTGTGATTAGAAAAAATATTAAATGATGAAGTAGAAAAGAAATATATACCAAAACCAATTAAGATAATAAGAATGATAAGGATTAAAAGCTTAAAAAAAAGAGGAGATTCTAATCCTAAAGGACCACTATAGCCTCTAGGGATATTAAATTCTTGCTCTTGATCTTTTATTGGTACTTCTTTTTGTTTAATTGCTTCATATCGTAAAAGAGTATCTTCTGGATCTAATCCAATATATTCTGCATAGCTTTTAATAAAACCCTTTACAAATACATCTGCAGGAAGAGATTCCCATCTCTCTTCTTCTAATGCCTTTAATAAGTGGATACCTATTTTGGTTCCAGCAGCTACTTCTTCAAGACTAATTTGTCTTAATTCGCGTTGGGATCGAAGATATTGACCAAAACCTTCCTCTGCCATAGTATTTATAACAATATCCTTATAGAAGATTTTTCTCTTAGGTCTTTAAGCCATTTTTTAAATCTTTTATCAACTTCCTTTTTATATAACAATTGTCTTATCTTTTCTTTCTCAATCAAAAGTGCCTGTTTCTTTGTGTTTATTATAGCCTTAACCCTAAATATTTCCCATCCAATAGGAGTTCTAATTACAGGTGTATATTCACCTGGCTTTAGTCTTTTTACCGCCTCTTTTATTGAATTAGCCATCTCATCTAAAGTAAAACTACCTAAAGATCCCCCTTCTACCTTACAGTCTTTACAATGATATAATTTTAAAAGCTTAGAAAAATCTATTCCTTTTTTTAAATCTAAAAAGGCCTGCTCTGCCTTTTGCTTTGCCAACCTGACAGAAGCAGGATCCTTAGGGTCTAAAGGTGTAAAACATATATATTGAAGCACATATTGTGGCTTATTAGGTAAGTTTTTTAAGATATCAGGATGAGATTTAATATAATTGTTAATCTGTTCATCTGTAATGACAATCTTAGACTTTACCTCACTTTGTATGAGTTGGAGTCTTAGCAATTCTTTTGCAAGCTCACCTTTATACTCTTTAAAACTTGAACCTGAACTAGCTAGTATCTTTTTAAATTGTTCAAGTGTTAGGTTGTTTCTTTTAAGGATTTGTTTAATTGCATCATTGATTTCTTGATCTGTAACCTTAAGTCCTCTCTTTTTGACTTCTTGATCAACTAAAGTCTCATCTATCATTTGAGGTAGTACTTGATTTAATATCTCTTGCCTTTTTTCTGCCCTAATTTTGGGATCTTTAATACCTTTTAAATACTTATCTAAAAATGGTTTAGCCCTTTGCTCTAGTTCATAAAGTGTAATTGGTTCCCCATTTACTACCGCTACAATTCTATCCACTATTTTGGCATAACAAATAGTTAGATCATTTAGTATTACTAAAGATAAAAAAATAACAAAAAATAAAATGATTTTGTTGAACAAAATTCCATAAGATCTTACTTTATTCATAATAATCTCTAATCTTTTTTATTAATTGTTTATTAATTAACCTTTTAATCTACTATTTTGCAACAAATAATCTAATGTTAATTTTATAGCTTTTAATATTTCTTCATCAGTTTTGCCAACATATAAGGGTATAATTAATCTACCATCAGGTAAAAACTTCCAGTCTTTCTTTTTAGTTATTAGGTTTACTAACCATTTAGGTTCTTTTAAGTAATTTGGATTAAATGCTAATATGAGCCTTTGAGCACCTTTTTTAACAATACTATGGTCTAATCTCTCAACTCCTAAACGTCTAAGCCTTCTCTTAATTGCCATGATTTCAAATAGATTTTTAACCTCTTGGGGCATCTGCCCAAAACGGTCTTCTATTTCATAGGCAATCTCTAGTGAATGTTGATGATTTTCTATTTTTGATAGGCGTCTATAGGCCTGGAGTCTTAATTCTATATCTTTAATATAACTGTCTGGTATATAGGCAGCTACAGCTATATTAATCTCAGGATCTAACTCTTCTTGTACCTCCTGCCCTTTTAGTTCCTCTATTGCCTCTTTTAATAGATCTAAGTATAGTTCATAACCTACTTTAGCAATATGTCCGGATTGAGCTATCCCTAAAATATTTCCTGCACCTCTTATCTTAAGATCACTCATTGCAAGTTCAAAGCCACCTCCTAAATCCTTCTGTTCTACTATGGCTCTAAGGCGTGCCTTTGCATTTTCTCCCATGGTGGAATAAGGTGGTGTTAAAAGATAACAATATGCCTGAGTATGTGACCTACCAACCCTTCCTCTTAATTGATATAAGTCTGCAAGTCCAAACATGTCTGCTCGTGAGATCAAGATAGTATTAACTGTTGGTATATCAAGCCCAGACTCAATAATTGTAGTACAAACCAAACAGTCTATCTCATGATTTAAAAATTGGATCATAATATTTTCTAACTCTCTAGGCTTCATTTGCCCATGTGCTACCGCCACCCTTGCCTCTGGTACAAGCTCATTTACAAGGTTTGCAAGTTTATAAAGCCCTTTTATTTTAGGATGCACAAAATAGACCTGACCGCCTCTTTTTATCTCTCTTTTTATAGCCTCTTTGATTATGCTTTTATCTAGCTCTGCTAAAAAGGTCTTTACAGGTAGTCTTTTTTCAGGGGCCGTCTCTATTACAGATAAATCTCTTATACCCAGCAACGAAAGCTGTAGGGTTCTTGGTATAGGAGTAGCAGTTAATGTAATACAATCTACAGTTTTTCTAAGCTGTTTTAACCTCTCTTTGTGTTTAACTCCAAATCGATGCTCTTCATCTATAATTAATAATCCCAAATCCTTAAACCTTACATCTGATTGTAACAATCTATGAGTACCAATAATAATATCTATATTACCAGAAGATACATCTTGTAATATTTTCTTTTGTTCTTGTCTTGACTTCATTCGACTTAAAGCGGAAATTGTTATAGGAAAGTTTTTAAATCTGCTTTTAAAAGTCCTCTCATGTTGTTGAGCTAAAAGAGTAGTTGGTACAAGAACAGCTACTTGCTTTCCATCCTCTATAACCTTAAATGCAGCCCTTAGTGCTACTTCTGTTTTACCAAAGCCCACATCTCCACAAATTAACCTATCCATGGGCTTTTCTGAAGAAAGGTCTCTTAAAACATCTTCAATAGCTTGCGCCTGATCAGGAGTCTCTTCATAGGGAAAGTCCGCTTCAAACTGTCTAAATAGTGTCCCAGGTGGAGAAAAACTCTGCCTTTGTCTTACCTTTCTTTGAGCATAGAGTTCAACAAGTTCATGAGCAATCTCAAGTAAGGCCTTTTTGATACGTTTTTTAGTTAGCCTCCATGAAGAAGTACCAAGTTTAGATAAAATAGGAGGCTTGTCATCTGGAGCAACATACTTCTCAATAAGTCCAAGTCGATCTACTGGCAGGTAGAGTTTATCCCCCCCTCGATATTCAAGAAGTATGTATTCACCCTTTACACCTCGTGCTTCAAGTTGAATAAGTCCTTTGTATATACCTATTCCATGATCTCTATGTACAATAAAATCACCTATTTTAAGACGATCAAAACTTAGCCTAGAAAATCTATTCTCTTTTCTCTCTTCAGCAACAGAGTATCTTTTCCCAATTATGTCCTCATAACTTAGTAGTAAAAAAGAATCACCTGGTGCTAAAAAGCCTGATTCGATATTACCTTGTAATATAGTTAAGCTAGGAAGATTATTAGGCTCTAATATTTCTATATTTCCAGTTTTATATTGGGTAGGAGGAAGGATATTTCTTAATCTTATTATCTCAGATATCCTCTTTATACTTCTTTTATTTGGGCAAGATATTACTATCTTAAAACCTTGTTCTAACCATCTTTTAAGACGCTGTTCAACATGAGATAATGGATCATCATCTAAACTATGAGTTACAATACTTTTAGGAGATGGAATCTTTTTAATATCTACAAAAATTGAGTCTTTATTAGCTCTATCTAATTCTTCAAGATTTGTAATAACTAGGTGCTGATAATTTTCTAATCTTGAAAAAACATAGGAAGGGGCTAAGAATAGTTCTTCTATATCTGAAACTACTCTTTGTCTTTCTTTTGCATCTTGATAAGACAGGTCTATTTCTTCCCACAACCTCTGTAGTTTTTTTTCTATAAAGATGGGTTCATCAATTGCCAAGATAGTATTTAAAGGGCTACTTTCTATATAATCAAAGATATCTTGTGTTTTTTCATAGAATACAGGTAAAAGTGAATAAAAACCCTCAACAATTGTTTGTGTCTCTAAGAAATCAAGATATCTTCTAATCTTTTCTGCAGGCCAATTAAATTTTCTAGCCCTATCTACAAACCTGTCTTGTATCTTATTTATTTCTTCTTTTTCTTTTGGGAATATAAGTTCACTTGCAGGCAATAACTCTGCCTCTTTCAAAGTGTCCTTTGATATCTGAGACCTTGGATCAAATATCCTAATCTCTTCTAAGGAGTCTCCAAAAAGATCTAAACGTAGTGGATCTGAATATAGAGGCGGAAACAAATCTAGTATAGAACCTCTAAAGGAAAATTCTGCTCTATTTTGGACAATTTGTGATCTTTCATACCCAGTTCTTGTAAGCCATGAAAGAAAGTTATCTACATCGATATCTTCTGAACTTACAATGTATTCTGTATCAGCTAAAAGCTTAGAAGAAGGGGGTAAACGCTTTATTAAAGCCCCAATACTAGTGACTATGATAACAGGTCTTTTAATAGTAGAAAGAAGATAAAGAGTTTCTATCCTTTTAGCTAAAAGTTCTGCAGAAATAATAACAGGTTCAAAAGGTAGGGCATTTAATGCAGGGAAAAACAATATATCTTTATCTAATAAAAAGCATTTTAATGCATATAGATTTTCAAGTGCCTGTGAGCTACTCTCACATACCCATAGTATATGTTGTCTTTTTTCTTTTAAAAGTTTAGATAAAAACCAAGCCTTTGAGGCACCTATTAGCCCTTTTAATATAACCTTTTTATTTTTAGATAGGATGTTTAAGCTGTTTGGGATAGCTTCTTTTATCTTCATAATCAAAAACTTGACCAAAGTTAAAAATATAGATCTTTTTAAAACAAGGCTATGAAGTATAAATCTGTATGATATTTTTTTCTAGAGGGTGGTCTATTTTTCTTCAGATGTGATCTGGGGCCAATTATCCCATATACTTTGGGCAATAGCTTTTGCTACATTAAAGGGCACCACTCCTGCTTCTTCTATACATTTGCAAAAGTTATCAAATAGTTGAGGGAGTTGTTGATTATCGTCCTTTTTATAAGGCATTGGTGCCAAGATTAAATCCTCATGTATAAACTTATAATTAGAGGAAAAATAGGTAGCAAAGTATTCAACAACATTAGGTGGAACAATATCTACTTTAAATATATCTTTATAAACAGAATTAAGTAAAAATTGTGTAATTTCAAAACACTGTCTTTGTGCCTCCCCTTCTGGTAGTTCTAGGATTAGAAATCTTTCTAATAAATGAAGTTCTAGATATATGGTAGCTAGATACAGTTTATTAATATCTTCTTCTGAGATATCTTCTGGTATTTTAGCAGATGAAATGGCCTGTTGAGCTAGTAACCTAAGCTCTTTGGCTACATTAGCTATATTATAAGGATTTAATACTAATATTTTGGTATGTCCCGACTTTGACACTTTAAAATATATTAAACCTTTCTTTATAATTTAATATCAATAAATTAAAATAGAAACAAGGGCAAAAAACTACACTTTTTAAGTATAAAAGATTTTATTAATTATAAGATTAGATGTAAATCAAAAAATTACAAAACTCTTGATAATAATCACACCACATAGTATTTAGTTTGTTATATCTAACCTTTAAAGTAATTGTAAATTTTTTTACAGTTATGTTAATTAATATTTGCTCTTATCCGATAAAAAATTAATAAAAAATAAAAGGCATATTAAGGAAAGTTTTGGTGGGTACTAAGATCGTCTATAAATACAGGGGGGATTAGATTGAATGTAGCCCAAAGTTTAACTTCAACATTAGATAATGTGGAACCCTATATCAAGATATTACTTTTAGAAGACCAGCCTAAAAAAGTATCACTTTTTAAAGAATTATTAAGTACAGAACTAGATATAGAACTCATTCATCTCTATGATCCATCAAAGTTATTCAGTGAAATTCTAAGGATTAATCCTACAGTAGTCTTAATACACCTTGCCATACCTGGCATTGATGTGCCAGAACTAATAAGAAAGATAAAAGGAGCACCTCTTACATACAATATCCCTATTATTGTATTTTGTGAGGAAAACGATCCTGCACTCCGTTTAGAGGCATTTTATGCCGGGGCAATAGATTACATATCTCATACACCAGAAAAGGTAGAGTTGGTATCAAAGCTTAGATATCATGCTCTACAGTATTTAAGACAATCTCAAGCAATAGAAGAACTTAAGCAATTACGACAAAAACAAGCAAAGTTAAAACGTATTACGCTGGCTTTAAAAGAGTTATCTTACTTAGATCCTCTTACCAACATCTACAATAGAAGGCGTTTTGATGAGGTCTTTAGGCTTGAATGGAGAAGACAATGTAGATCTGGACATAACCTCTCACTTATAATGTTAGACATAGATCTTTTTAAGTCTTATAATGATATATATGGACATCAAGCTGGAGATAGATGCATTGTGAACGTTGCCAAGGCTATTAAGAGATCTACTAAAAGAGCTGGAGATCTTGTGGCAAGATATGGTGGTGAGGAATTTGTAGTACTTTTACCAGATACTACCTTAACAGGTGCCTTTATAGTTGCAGAACGTATTAGAAATAAAGTAAAATCTTTAAACATAGAACATAGGGGAAATAAAAAAGGAATAGTTACCATAAGTGGTGGGGTTGCAACAATCATTCCTAAAAGGTATATAGAACCAGAAGAGCTTATATTTATAGCAGATAAGGCCCTTTATTGTGCAAAGCAAAACGGCCGTGATCAAATTTATAAAGTTAACCCTCATAAGGACTTGACAAGATCAAAAAGATGAATATAGTGTTGCGGATTCAATTTAGGGCCCATAGCTCAGTTGGTAGAGCCACCGGCTCATAACCGGAAGGTCCCAGGTTCGAATCCTGGTGGGCCCATTAAATAGGCTTATGATAGCTAAATTGTTAGATTTATATAATGAATATTCCCTTAACTGGGACTATAAAGAACAAAATTTTTTAGCATTAAAGGTGCAACTTAAAGAGTTGCACCTTTTTTAATCTCTAAAAAATAGACTCTTCTTTTAAGAGGACAGGAGCACATAAGTGAGTGCCACTGTTGGGGACTTTTTAGAAATTTTTGATAAATGGGCAAAGTTTGATCTTGCTGAATCTTGGGATAACTCAGGACTCCAAATAGGTGATAAAAGTCATGTTGTACAAAAGGTTCTTGTAGCCCTCGATCCTTCCATAACCACTATAGAAAAAGCTAGAAGTTTAAGAGCTGATCTTATAATAACTCATCATCCTCTTATTTTTGAACCAATAAAATCATTAGAATTCTCTCATGCTATATCTAAACGCATTGCTCTACTTTTTGAATATAAAATCAACTTGATTAGCCTACATACCAACCTAGATGCTGCAATTGATGGTGTAAATGATATTCTAGCCCAAAAGTTAGGTATAAAAAACACCATTGCCCTACTTAACAAAGAAAAAGCTCCTTATGGTACCGGATTTGGTAGAATTGGCTTTTTAGAAAGAGATTGGGAGTTAGAAGAATATTGTGAGTTTGTTGCACAGTCTCTTAATTGTTTCTGCCTTAAAGTCCAAGGAGATTTTAGATCTAAGATAAGAAAAATAGCTATATGTTCTGGTGCAGGCTCTTCCTTGTGGCCAAATGCACTTGAGGCAGGAGTCGATCTATATCTTACTGGTGAAATTAAACATTCAGTATTTATAGAGGCTCAAGAAGCAGGAATATGTCTTATTGATGCAGGACACTTTCATACAGAATGGCCTATTGTACCAAAGATAGCTCAATTCTTAAATGACAAAGCCAGAGAGCTGGGTTGGGATCTAAAAGTAGACATATTTAAAGACGAACCTGTCCCATTTAGAGGTTTTTTACCCTCTAATTGGGATCAAATACAAGTTGGAACTTATATAGATAACTCCAAAGAAAAACTTTTAAAAAGGAGTCGGCATTGAGGCAAGATCTTAGTTTACTAATCGAATTACAAAAGATTGATCTAGATATCAAAAAGCTAGAGGAGGAAAAGGTAAACAGCCCAAACAGACTTATAGCTTTAAAAGAAAGAAGGGCTGAAATAGAAACAAACATCAATGAATTAAAAGAAAAGGCTAACGAGCTTGATGCAAGGCGTAAAGAGGTTGAGGAGGAACTTGTTGTAGAAAGGGCAAGACTTAGCAAAAGTCAATCTAAATTAATGGTAATTAAAACTGAACGAGAATACCAGGCTCTCTTAAAAGAGATAGAAGAGATCAAAAAGGCCAATAAAGCCAGAGAAGAAGAAATAGAGAATTTAAAGAAGGAACAAGATGGGGTAGAGCTTGAGTTGATGGAAGCACAAGAACGCATCTCTGAAATAGAAAAAGAAATGGCTGTTGAAGAAAAACATCTTGAAGAAGTCACAAAAGAACTAAACAGCCAAATTCAACAGTTGTCAAAAAGTAGAGATAGCGTTGCTAAACAGGTACCAGCAAATCTTTTAAAGCGTTATGATTTCTTAAGAGAACATAGAGCAGGAGTTGCAGTTGTGGCGGTTGAAGAAGCGGTCTGTACAGGCTGTCATATGAATATTCCTCCTCAACTGTTTAATGAACTCTTAAAAGATGAAAAGATTCATACTTGTCCTACGTGTCAGCGTATAATTTATGCTGCGAGCCTTAAAGAAGAAAATAAGTAAGTTGTTAATTTGTTGTTGCTTATTAAATTTATAGTATTATCTTTTCAAACGGCGGAGACAGCGAGGCGATCGCTGGAGGTTTATTAAGACCTTCAGAGGAAAGTCCGGGCTCCATAGGGCAAGGTGGTCCGTAACGCGGACCGGGGGTGACCCCAGGGAAAGTGCCACAGAAAACAGACCGCCACACACAATTGTGTGGTAAGGGTGAAAAGGTGAGGTAAGAGCTCACCAGCCGAGGCGGTGACGTCTCGGGCTTGGTAAACCCCACCTGGAGCAAGACCAAATAGGGAAGCGTTTGAGGGTGGCCCGCCCGATGCTTCCGGGTAGGTCGCTTGAGGCGTCAGGCAACTGACGTCCTAGATGAATGATCGCCGCCCCTTCTAATAAAGGGGTAACAGAACCCGGCTTACGTCTGTCTCCGCTAGTTTTTCTTTTTTATTTCTGTATCTTAAGGAGGATCTCCTTGAAATCATCAAAAGTTAGTATTCCAGAACTGCTTAAAAAAAAGCAACTAGGTGAGCCCATCACAATGCTTACTGCCTATGATTTTCCTATGGCAAAACAGATAGATGAATCTGGGGTAGATCTCATACTTGTCGGAGATTCCCTAGGAATGGTTGTTTTAGGTTATAATTCTACCCTGCCTGTTACAATGGAAGATATGCTCCATCATGCAAAGGCGGTTTCAAGAGCAGTAAAAAGGGCTCTTATAATAGGTGATATGCCTTTTATGTCTTATCAAGTAAGTACTGAGAAAGCAGTAGAAAATGCTGGACGATTTCTTAAAGAAGCAGGTTGTGATGCAATAAAATTAGAGGGTGGGAAAAATGTAGTAGATAAAATAAAGGCTATCGTAAGAGCTGGTATTCCTGTTATGGGGCACATTGGGCTTACACCTCAAAGTGCTACTGCACTTGGCGGTTATAAAGTACAAGGGAAGGACTTAGAGTCAGCCAAATCCCTTATTGAAGATGCTATATCTATTTGTGAGGCAGGAGTATTTTCTATTGTCCTAGAGTGTGTTCCTGATGAACTTGCCAAAATAATCACTAAAAAGGTAAGTGTTCCAACAATTGGTATTGGAGCAGGTCCATACTGTGATGGACAAGTGCTTGTTACAAATGACTTATTAGGGCTTTATGAAAAGTTTATTCCTTCTTTTGTAAAAAGATATATTAATCTAGCCCCAGAAATAAAAAAGGCTTTAGCCTCTTATGTTACAGAAGTAAAAGAACGCAAGTTTCCCTCTGAACAGTACTGCTTTAAGGCATCAAAAGAATTAATTAAAGCTTTAAAGGATTGGGAAAATCAAAATTAAAAAAATTTTATACTTTTTGTTGCATTTAATAATTTATTAGATTATAAAACATCACGCACAGTTAAGCTAGTTATCATGAGGGGGTAAAAATGTCTAAGGTATGTGAAATATGTGGTAAAAGACCTCAAACTGGATTTAACGTAAGCCATGCCCACAATAAGACCAAACGTCGGTGGCTTCCTAATCTTCATAAGGTACGGGCTGTTGTAAATGGAAGGACCAAAAGAATCAAAGTTTGTACACGATGCCTTCGTTCTGGTAAAGTGATAAAACCAGCAAAATAAAAGATATAGGGGCTGCTTTTTATCCTTTTGTGGCAGCCCTTTCTACACTCATAACTCCTTCTACTTTATTAATACCAGAAATAACTCTTTCTAGATGTTTTCCATGTGTAACCTCTACAATAAATAAAAAAATTGCAAGTTGATCTGGAGTTGTTTGAACTTTAGCCTTTTTTATATTTGCTTCTGCCCTACTAATTGCATCGCTTATAGCAGCTAAAAGTCCTTTTTTATCCATTGCAGTAATTTTTAACCGAACAGGATAGTACTCTTGTATATTGTCCTCTCCCCACGTAGCCTCAACTAAACGATCTGGGTCCAAATTTTTAACATTTGGACAATCTTCCCTATGTATTGTTACTCCCCTTCCTCTTGTAATATAACCAACAATATCATCTCCAGGCACAGGGGTACAACACCTTGCAAGATGTATTAAAATATCATCTAATCCATGTATTTTTATCGCGTCACTTTGTTTAGTATCAAGGGTGGCCTCATCTCTACCTGTTGGAAGTTCTTTTTTAGGCTGTTGTCTTTCTTCTGGAGGAATTAATCGTCTTACAATGTGAGAAGGAGCTATCTTACCATATCCAACTGCAATCAAAAGATCATCAACTGTTTTAAAAGAAAGGGCTTTTGCAATCTCTTCTGCCTTTGTCCTTAAAAAATTGTGAAAGTCAAGTCTATGACGTTTAAACTCTCGATTTAAAAGGTCCTTACCAAGTCCCAACACCTTTTCTTTTTCTTGAATTTTAATCCATTGCCTTATCCTTGCCCTTGCACGAGCTGTCTTTACAATATTAAGCCAATCTTTACTTGGAGTCTGACTAGAGCTAGTTATAATCTCAACAACATCTCCATTTTTGAGCTGGTATTTTAATGGCACCATATGACCATTTACTTTAGCTCCTACACAGTGGTGGCCTACTTCAGTATGGATTGCATAGGCAAAATCTATAGGAGTAGCACCTCTTGGAAATTCCTTAACATCTCCTTGAGGAGTAAACACATAAACCTCATTTGGGAATAGATTCATTCGAACAGAGTTTAAAAATTCCCTAGGATCCTGTAATTCCTTTTGCCACTCTATTAACTGTTTTAGCCAATCAAACCTCTTTGCCTGTTCTTTAGTAAGAATCCTTCCCTCTTTATAGAGCCAATGGGCAGCAATTCCCTCTCGTGCTACTTTGTCCATTTCTTCAGTACGGATTTGGATCTCTATGCGTTCTCCATAAGGACCAATTACTGTTGTATGAAGGCTTTGATACATATTAGCTTTTGGAAGGCTTATGTAGTCTTTAAATCTACCTTGAATTGGCTTCCATATATTATGAACTATTCCAAGCGCTTCATAACACTCTTTTTCATGATTTAAAATTATCCTAAATGCAATTATGTCGTATATCTCTTCAAGAGGAAGATTGCGAGCCTTCATCTTTCTATATATGGAATAAAGATGCTTGGGTCTTCCTAACACCCTACACTTTAGGCCATGTTTTTCCATTTCTTTTTTAATAATTTGTTTTACTTCCTCAACATAGGCCTTTCTCTGTCCAAGTCTTGTATCAACTGCCTTTCTAAGTCTATTGTATTCTTCTGGATATATAAATCGAAAGGCAAGGTCCTCTAGTTCTCTTTTAATCCAGTCTATACCAAGCCTACTAGCAAGCGGTGCATATATATCTAAAGTCTCTCTTGCAATTCTTACCTGTTTATGGGGCTTTTGATATTCAAGTGTTCTCATATTGTGTAGCCTATCTGCAAGCTTGACCAAAAGAACTCGTAAGTCCTTGCTCATTGCAAGGATCATTTTTCTTATGTTTTCCGCCTGCTTATGTATTTTATCTTGTATTCCCATTAAGCTTATCTTTGTGACACCATCTACGATAAGGGCAACATCTTCTCCAAACAGTTCCCTTATTTCATCAAGGGTGGCATAGGTGTCTTCTACAGTGTCATGTAAAAGTCCTGCTGCAATACTTGGAAGGTCTAACTTGAGTTGAGCAAGTATATAGGCTACAGCAAGAGGGTGAGAAAGATATGGCTCTCCCGATAACCTAACTTGTCCTTGATGCACTTTAGCTGAATATATATACGCCTTTTCTATTAATGATGTATCTGCATCTGGCAAATAAGAATGCACTAGATCTAGGATTTCATTGATGCGGATCATTTTATTACTCCAAAAAGTTGAAAGCCATTCCTTGCAACCCTTTTCATAATCTATCTTTTACATTAGAGACTACTTCATCGAGTCTTATATCAGTTGTTTTAGAATTCCTTCTTTCATACAGTTCTACTACTGATTTATCCTTAAACCTTTTTCCAACAGTGATCCGCAACGGAATTCCTATAAGATCTGCATCCTTAAATTTAACCCCAGGCCTTACATCTCTATCATCAAGCAATACTTCTATAGAGTTCTTTTGAAGCTCGGTATATATATTTTCTGCCGCATCCTTTAACACTTGATCCTTTGGATTTAAAAGAGAGATAATAACTTCAAAAGGAGCTATTGAGCTAGGAAATATTATACCATTTTCGTCATGATTTTGCTCAATTGATGCCGCAACAGTTCGTCCTATACCAATTCCATAACAACCCATTATGATTGGGCGCTCTTTACCATTAGAATCTAAATATGTTGCTCCCATTGCTTCACTATATTTAGTGCCAAGCTTAAAGACATGACCTACCTCAATCCCCTTTTTAATTTCTATCTTACCTCCACATTTAGGACAGGGATCATCTTTTGTTATAATCCTTATGTCTGCAAACTTAACTCTGTTTTTAGGTATATCACGGTCCCAATTACAATTTATATAATGGTGTTCTTCTTTATTTGCTCCTACAACAAAGTTCTTCATCCCTGCAGTAGAAACGTCTGCAATAATCTCAACTGAGTCATCAAGTCCTACAGGACCTGCAAATCCCACAGGAGCACCTGTTACTTTTTTTACACTTTCTTCATCTGCAAGCTCTATACTATCTATCTCAAGTAAATTAGCCAGTTTTACTTCGTTAAGTTCGTGATCTCCTCTTATTAAAGCAGCAATTATCTTATCTTCACTCTTTATTATAAGAGTTTTTATAAGTTTTTTATTTGGAATCCCCAAAAAAGAAGCTACTTCGTCTATAGTCTTTTTACCAGGAGTAGGTACTAGTTTAATCTCTTCTTCCTGTTCATCTGAGTTATCAACCCCCCCTTTTGCAGGAGCAAGTTCTACATTGGCTGCATAATTACAGCTTGTGCATACTGCTATTTTATCTTCACCTGTATCTGCAAGGACCATAAATTCATGGGAACAACTGCCTCCTATTGCCCCTGTATCTGCTTCAACAGCTCTAAAATTAAGTCCACAACGCTCAAATATACGACAATATGCATTGTACATCTTTTGATAGGACTCATCCAACGCATCCTCATCAACATCGAAACTATAAGCATCCTTCATAATAAATTCTCTCCCCCTCATAAGACCAAAACGAGGACGCCTTTCATCTCTAAATTTTGTCTGTATCTGATATAAAATCAAAGGAAGGTCTCTATAAGAACGCACCTCTTTTCTAACAAGATCTGTAATTACCTCTTCATGTGTAGGGCCTAAACACATTGGACGATCATGCCTATCCTTAAAACGCAAAAGTTCTTTGCCCATTTTATCCCATCTACCACTTTCTTCCCAAAGTTCAGCAGGCTGTACAATAGGCATTAAAAGCTCCTGAGCCCCTGCATTGTTCATTTCTTCACGTACTATGTTTTCTACCTTTCTAATAGCTCTAAGTCCAAGAGGCAAATAAGTATAAAGACCAGAGGCAAGTTTTCTAATCATACCGGCCCTAAGCATTAATTTATGAGAAATGACCTCTGCCTCTGCAGGAACCTCTTTTAAAGTTGGGATAAAAAGTTTTGAGTACCGCATGATCTAAGACACTAACCTCCCTTTTTCAATTTGCTCTACAAGTCTATCTATTTCTTTTAAAAATTCTCTTAACAGGTGCTTTTCTGGTACCTTTTTTAATATTTTTCCTTTCTTAAATATAATTCCTAGCCTTTTTCCACCTGCAAGCCCAATATCTGCCTCTTTTGCTTCTCCAGGGCCATTTACAACACAGCCCATAACAGCGATCTTTATAGGATATGGAATCTTACGAGCATAGCTTTCAACTTCTTGAGCAATAGAGAACAAATCTATTTCACAGCGGCCACATGTAGGACAGGAGATTATCTCTGGACCCCTTTGCCTCAACCTTAAAGATCTAAGTATTTCGTAAGCTACATGGACCTCTTCTTCTGGATCACGGGTAAGAGATACTCTTATAGTATCTCCTATCCCTTTAAGTAAAAGGGCTCCCAAGGCAACACTGCTCTTTACAGTACCTGCAATTAATCCTCCTGCCTCAGTAACTCCTAAGTGAAGAGGAACGTCTGTCTTTTGAGCAACCAATTCATATGCCTTTATTGTGGTTAAGACATCAGAAGACTTTAGAGAGAGCTTTACGTTTCTATAACCTAGCCTTTCTACAAGAGCTAGATTATTTAAAGCGCTTTCTGCAAGTGCTTGTGCACAAGGATGGAGATATTTCTTTTTTATTGAGGATTCAAGAGAACCAGCATTTACTCCTACTCTTATAGGTACATTGCGTGAACTCGCAGCCTCTACAACCTTTTTTAGCTTTTCTTCACCACCAATGTTGCCTGGATTTATTCTTATGCCATCAGCCCCTTTTTCTATAGATTTAATAGCAAGTCGCCAATCAAAGTGTATATCAGCAATAAGTGGTATCGAAATTGCTTGTTTTATATGCCAAATAGCGTTGGCAGCGGTGTTATCTGGTACGGCAACACGGATGATTTCGCAACCTGCTTTGGTAAGACGTTTTATTTGAGAGACGGTCTTTGATATGTCTCGAGTGTCGGTATTGGTCATAGACTGTACTACTATGGGGTTGTTCCCACCAATAGGGACATTCCCCACATAGATAGTACGTGACTTTCTACGTTTTATATAGGATTCAACATTTTCGTCCATAACGATGATGATAAAACACAAATTTTACTTAGGCAATGAGTATAAAGATTTTAATAAAAAATAGCAGGTATTATTAGGTATAATAATGTCGATAAGAAGTTTAAAAATAGGAAAAATTTTCCTCATATAGCAAAATTTTCATCTTGACAATGGTTAACTATTATTAAAGATTTTATAAATAAGGTGATGAACTATGAAGATCTATACAGGACTTACCAATAAGGTAAATAAAGACTTAACTACTTGTAAGGACAGACAAAAATCTGAAAAACAAGGAAAT
The DNA here is from genome assembly GCA_964578585.1 of uncultured Desulfobacterales bacterium. Classification (GTDB taxonomy): domain Bacteria; phylum Desulfobacterota; class Dissulfuribacteria; order Dissulfuribacterales; family JAMONC01; genus JAMONC01. Next base: position 17,449 of record CAZODM010000033.1, read on the forward strand.
TTTTCAAAGATTCTAGATGATGTTTCTAAAGAGGTAAAAAATAAAGAACAAATAAATAAAGGGATTGAATTAAATAATGTTTTTATTAATAATATATCAAGTGAGCAGTCTCAAATTAGAAAACAAGCAGTAGAGGTTGGAGAGCAGGTTTTAGATTTACTTTCGGACTGTTCGCTGTTACTTAGTGAGCCTCATTTGAATCATTCTAGGCTCCAAAGTATAGGGGATGCCTTAAAAGGACAGGTTGATAATATAAAAGTTTTAAGAGAAAGATTAGATAAAACTGATCCATTGCGTCAGGAAATAGAGCGGATAGGTATTTTGGGTGTGGTAGAATCAATCAAGATTGAACGAGGAGACTATAGTTAAAAGGTTATGGATAAAAAGAGGATTTTAGTTATAGAAGACGATCCAGAAGTTTTATCAATGTTGACTGATTATCTAACCTTTCTTGGTTATGAAGTAACCTCAGCACATGATGGGCTTGAAGGTATAAAGGAAGTTAAAAATAATGCATATGATCTTGTGATTACAGATCTTACAATGCCTTATGTAAGTGGAATAGGAATTATAACAGTTTTAAAAAAAGATCATCCAGAGGTTCCTGTTATTGCGATCACAGGATATGGTTATTATGCAGAAGAATTAGCTCATGAAAATAAAGCAGACTGTATTTTGAGCAAGCCTTTTGATGTAAATAGTCTTAAAGATGCAATGGTGTCCCTGTTATCCAAAGACTAATCTAAAAACTGTATAACAACCTGCCATTCTTATCTCTTAACTAAACTAATCCCTTTAGTTTTGAAGGTCGATAAAAAAATCACAAAAGCAGAAGTTAATAAAGGTACTATGTCTTTTTATAAAGATGCATATAAGTTATTAAAAGATTTTGATAATCTTAAATATCTATTAGGATTGGTTGTTATTCCTAATCTCGGCAGAAAAAGTATTTATAGACTTTTAAATAACTTCCCTTCATTTAGTGCAATCTGGAATGCAAATCCAAAAGATCTGTTAAAAATTAAAAGAATAAAAAAGACAGCTATAAAAGATATATTAAAAGGTCCTAATGAAAAACAAATAAAACTCTTAATTGACTCTATCAATCAGTTAAATGCTTGGTTAGCTATAAATGATGGAAAAGAATTCCCTACCCTTCTTTCATCTATCATTGATCCTCCCTTTTTGTTATTTGGACAGGGAGATTACCATGTATTAGACACTCCTAGTATAGCAGTAGTTGGATCTAGAAATGCAACTTCTTATGGGAAAAAGATAGCATTTGATATATCTTATGGGCTTGCCTCCAATGGTATTACAATAGTATCTGGACTTGCACTTGGCATAGACACTCAAGCTCATAAAGGTGCGATATTTTCCAAAAAGGGAAAGACTATAGCAGTATTGGGCTGTGGGCTAGATTTTAAATATCCTAAATCAAATCTAGAGATTAGAGAACAAATTGTAGAACATGGTGCAATTGTTACAGAATATTTACCAGGTACAAGGCCTGATCCAGGACATTTTCCAGATAGAAATCGACTTATAAGTGGATTAAGTCTTGGTGTAGTTGTTGTTGAGGCAAGTAAAAAAAGTGGTTCTTTAATAACAGCCTATCATGCACTTGAACAAGGTAGAGAGGTATTTGCAATTCCTGGTAGTGTATGTTCTTATAAAAGTTCGGGTACTCACTGGCTTATAAAACAAGGAGCTAGTCTAGTTGAAAATGCTGAGGATGTATTAAATAGTATTCCTTTTAGTCTTTTTAATAAAGAAGAATCTAGTTTTAAAGCTGACATTAAGAGTAATACAAACAATAAAAAGAAAAAAAATTTGTCTTTAGAGCATTTAGGGTCTTTAACTTCTGATGAAAAACGGCTATATGAAGCCCTTGAACCTTATTCACAACACATTGATGATCTTTCAAATAGATTGAATATGCCAGTTTCTAAAGTTGGAGCACTTCTTGTGCAATTAGAACTTAAAGACCTGGTAATTTCATTACCAGGACAAATGTATCAACTAAAATAGGATCTTGTTATGGGTGAACAAGCTAGAAAATCAAAGACAGCTACAGGGACTAAAGGACTTGTCATTGTAGAGTCACCTACAAAGGCTAGAACTCTAAAACGTTACCTTGGTCGTCAATATGAAGTAAAGGCTTCTGTAGGACATATAAAAGATCTTCCTAAAAACAAACTTGGAGTAGATATAGAACATGATTTTAAACCAGAATATACAATTATTCGAGGTAAAGGAAAGATTTTAAAAGAGCTAAAATCTGCTGCCTCAAAGGTGGAAGATATATATCTTGCTCCAGATCCTGATAGAGAAGGAGAAGCAATAGCATGGCATATTGCAGAAGAGCTCAAAAATAGACGCAAAAGACAGCGGTTCCATAGAGTACTTTTTCATGAGCTTACAGAAAGAGCTATCAAAGAGGCTATGTCTAATCCTGGAGAGTTAGACAAAAACAAATTTGAATCTCAACAGGCAAGACGTATCCTTGATAGGCTCGTAGGCTATGAGATATCTCCTCTTTTGTGGGAAAAGGTAAAAAGGGGACTTTCTGCAGGAAGAGTACAATCAGTAGCTGTTCGTCTTATATGTGATCGTGAAAAAGAAATAAGAGAGTTTGTTCCTGAAGAATACTGGAGTGTAGAGGCATGGCTTAAAGCAAGCCTTCCTCCTAGTTTTAAGGCAAAGGTATATTCATATAAAGGAAAAAAGATAGAAATAAAGAATAAAGAACAGGCGGACAAAATAGTCTCTGATCTAAAAGAAGCAAAATTTGTTGTATCAAAGGTAGAAATAAAAGAAAGAAAAAGGAATCCTCTACCTCCCTTTATTACAAGTACAATGCAACAAGAAGCAGCAAGAAGGCTTAGATTCCCAGCTAAAAAGACAATGCAAATAGCACAACAGCTATATGAAGGTGTTGATCTAGGAGATGAAGGGCCAACAGGTCTTATAACATATATGAGGACAGACTCTACCAGAAGCGCACCTGAGGCTATCTCTGAGGCAAGAGATTTTATAAAAGAAAACTTTGATGAAAGATTTCTACCATCTAAACCCAGAAGTTATAAAAAAGGTACAATGGCTCAAGATGCCCATGAGGCAATAAGGCCTACTTCTGTATTTAGAACACCTGAAAGCGTGGCTCCATTTTTGGATAAGGATCAACTAGCACTTTATACCCTTATTTGGAAACGTTTTGTTGCATCTCAGATGGCTTCTGCCATATTTGAACAAACTAGCGTAGATATCTCTGCTGCAGATTATATCTTAAAGGCTACTGGTACTGTTGAAAAGTTCCCTGGCTTTTTAAGCTTATATCAAGAGGAAACAAAAGAAGGAAAAGGAAACAAAAAAGATACTCAAGAAAAAGATATAGAAGAAGGGTTGGGGGTAAAACTTCCACCTTTAAAAAAGGATGAAGTCCTTGAGCTTGAAAAACTAGATGCCAAACAACACTTTACACAGCCACCTCCTCGCTATAGTGAAGCTAGCCTTATAAAAGCGCTTGAAGAAAAAGGAATTGGAAGGCCCAGCACCTATGCAACAATCCTTTCAACTATTAGAGAAAAAGACTATGTAAGGCTTGAGAATGGTCGATTTGTGCCTACAGAACTTGGTATGCTTGTTACAGATTTACTTGTAAAACACTTTCCAGAGATACTAGATGTAGGCTTTACAGCAGAGATGGAAAGAGAATTAGATTTAGTTGAAGAGGGCAAAGTCTCATGGACAGAACTCTTAAGGCGTTTTTATGGCCCCTTTAACCAAAGGCTAGATGATGCCCGAAAACAGATGAAATCTATTAAGGCTTTAGGGGTAGATACTGAACTTAAATGCCCTCAATGTGGTGCTCCTCTTGTAATAAAATATGGAAGAACAGGAGAATTCCTTGCCTGTTCTTCTTACCCTAAGTGTAAATATACTAGTGATTTTGTACGCGATAAAAATGGCAATATAAAGATTGTAGAAAAAGAGAGTCAAAATGTAGGGATTTGTGAAAAATGTGGAAGACCAATGGTTATAAAAAGAGGGCGCTTTGGAGAATTCCTTGCCTGTTCTGGATATCCTGAGTGTAAAAACACAAAACCTCTTACAACAGGAGTGCCATGTCCTCAGCCAGGATGTACCGGAGAACTCGTAAAAAGAAGATCTAAAAGAGGGAAGATATTTTATAGTTGTAGTAGATACCCTGAATGTAAATATGCAGTTTGGGATAAACCTGTAGCAAAAACTTGCCCTCTTTGTGGTTGGGAAATATTGGTTGAGGTAAACTCCAAAAAAGATGGATTAATACTAAAATGTCCTGTAACGGGTTGTAATTATAAAGAAAAAATTTAATATATTAAACCTGTACTGTAGTAGTTGTGAATAACTCTAATAACAACCCTAGAAGATTAGTCAGTAAAATCTAAATAAATTTATACAATGATTAATTATAATCATGTTTCTATTTATCATATAGTTTTTAGCTGTGATTGCCTGTTTCCCACCAAGTTAAGAATCCTAATTCAAACTTATGAGGTAATCCCTTTCTGTATGGATAGCACCTTATTGTA